>CAYVKM010000011.1:11813-16543 GCA_964452045.1 uncultured Calditrichaceae bacterium | reverse complement strand
GAACACCTGAACTCCTTTAGGAGTGAAATATTTATAGTTGGTCATTAAGATACAGGTTTTTCTAATAATCTCGTGAGGGATGACATGTTTATAGCGAAAACGCAATAACAAATTAAAAAATAACCCCGTCAGGGGTGACATATTAATTGCATTAAAATTTGAAATGCATTCGAAGCTAAGATGTATATAAAAAAGAAGCCTCACGCAAGGTAGGATTTTTTTGAGCGTGAGGCTTCTTTCGGGTTGAGGAGGGAATTTTTGATCTATGTCAACGAATTGACATGTTTCATCATCCTCGATTTTTTATTGGCAGCCGTGTTTCTATGAATAATACCCTTCGATACCATTTTATCCAGTAAGGAGGCTGCTTCATTAAAACGAATTAAACCTTCCTCTTTTTTTGTGCTTGCCAAAACTTTTTTCGTTCTGCTTTTCATTGAAGATTTATAAAATCTGTTTTTTTCTGAATCTCTTTGTGCCACGCTGATTCTTTTAAGTGCCGACTTGTGATGCGCCATGCTAAAACTTTTCCTTTCTTTTTCATTCAAGCGGTGAAAATTTAATACATCATATATTTTGTGTCAAATAAAAAAACGTCTATTTTTAAATTCTTGAATCAAAGACCCTGTTTTACAACTCTGTACCCCCGGCAGGAATCGAACCTGCGCACATGGCTCCGGAGGCCATCGCTCTATCCACTGAGCTACGGGGGCATTTCGGACGCTGCGAATTTAGGAATGAAGATAGTTAAAAACAAATGGAAATTAAGTTGCTACACAAGACTTCGCGGGTTGTTTTTTAGACATTTCACCAAAATAGTAGCTATCCAACTATAAGAAGTCTTACCTCAGTTATTGATTATGTTTCCCGAAGAGAGCAACACTTAACTGGCGCTCCGTTAGATTTTCTGCTAAATTGGTGAGAAATGAAATGTTTATAGAATTTTCAACCACCGGGTGAGCCAAACAATTTTCTCAAAATTATACTTGACAACTTCATAAAAATTGTTAGCTTAATTACAAGCAGATATATTTACCAAAACCAGCTGGAGGAGGTCTGGTGTCTGGTTTTTGTAAAAATTTAGTAATTCTTTCCGCTCTGATTACCCTTATAATTTTAAAAACTACCGGCCTGTATGGGCAAAGTATTGAATGGACGCGGGTTTATCATGACGAGTATGGTCAGTCCTTATATACCTAAGGAACATCCCAAATGAGTTTTATATTTAGTGATTTATTTTCAATAAAAGGAGTATGAATTAGTTATGGAAATAGAGCATAAAATTCTGATCATTTCTTTAATGCTTAATATTTTCATCTCACTTTCCTTTTCACAACAATTTAAATGGACAAGAAACATTTACGACGAATCCGGCAATCCACTGTTTAGCGGAGGTTATTATAATCGATCTTTAATTAATTTTGTAGATATAGATGCCGATGGAGATGACGATATTTTTTTTCTGGCAGGTTATGAAACCGATAAATTTTATCTACATTATTATAGAAATGAAGGGACACCTGATAGCGCCAATTACAGACTTGTAACAGATAAGTACTCTCCTTACAACTACAATTATGGTTATTACAGCAGCCAATTCCCGCCAATGACCACCTTTGCCGATATTGATGCTGACAATGATTATGACTTGTTTATGGCTTTTGGAAGAACATTGAGATTGTATAGAAATTTAGGCGATTCTTTAAATGCTGTTTTTGATTGGATGAATTATGACGTAGTTATATCAATTATACCTCCCAGTAATGACAATTATACGAACTATCCTGCGCTAGTTGACATAGACGATGACGGTGATCCCGATCTATTTTATAATGCTTTTATCAGTCGAATTGAAGGCACAAAACTACAATTTTATAGAAATATCGGAAGTCCAACAAATTATAATTTTAATTTAGAAATTGATGATCTTCTACCGCAAAATAAACCTTTTGGAAACATGAAATTTACTGATATTAATGATGACGGAGACTATGATCTGTTTTTTAACAGTTCATCCATACCACATCAAAATAGTATATTTTATTTTGAAAATATAGGTGACAGTGCAATTTTTGATTTTCAATTAACCAATGAACATTATTTTGACTTTGATGTATGGGAAGCGCCGGCGTTAAAGTTAATTGAAACCAGAGATATTGATAATGATCAGGATCAAGATTTTTTTGTTGGATTTATAGACGGACCTGTTTATGAATACCTGAATATTGGCACCTCTGATTCTGCTAGATGGAATTTAGATACAAAGAATTTTCTTGATATCGACGTTCGTTTTATAAGCTATCCTCAATTTGTTGATATTGACCACGATTACGACCTGGATTTAATAACAATTGGTTCACATGCTCCATTGTGGCCTGGAGTTACTGATGTTGTACCTCTCTGGCTTTTTGAGAATATGGGTGATTTATTTTCTCCAATTTTGAAATACCGAACGTCCTATTTAGATTCCATATCAGGAGTTACCCAGTTTTGTTTTGCTGATATTGATGCGGATGGCGACTACGACCTATTTACCGGCAATACCGATTATGAAAATCGCATTCGATTCTATCGTAATGTTGGCACACCGGATTCGGCTTCCTTTTTTCTGGAGGACAGCGGTATTGTGGCAGTTAATGGCAGCGGGGCTAATGCTCCTGCGCCATTGCTGGCTGATATGGATAATGATGGCGATCTGGATATGCTGGTCAGCGAAAGAGAAACGGTAAATCCCACAGAACCTGCCTTTAATTTTTTCAGAAATATTGGAGACTCGGTTAACCCTGTTTGGAACTATGAGAGTGATGATTATTTTAGTCTTCCATACGGTGTTTATGATGTGTGGGACTTTGATGCTGATGGAGATCTTGATTTGTTTGCTGGCAGTAACTTCTATACCGGTGGTAATACTTTAATTTTCGAGAATACAGGAACGCCTGATTCTGCTAATTATGTTTTTAAATCGATTATTGATTCTTTGTATCTAGATCCCATGTTACACGGTTACGGAACTATTTCCCTTGTGGATATTGATGCTGATGGCGATAAGGATGCTTTTTTAGGCACCACCTTAGGTGGTATTTTCTTTTTCAGGAATGATGGGGTGGTAGGAATAAAAAAATTAGGTGAGACGATTACTTCCGATTTTAAGCTGAGCCAAAATTATCCCAATCCGTTTAATCCGGTAACCACAATTAAATACCAGCTGCCAAAGACCAGTAAAGTGACACTGGAGATATTTAACATATTAGGTCAGAAAGTGATAACATTAGTGAATAATAGTCAGGCACCTGATTATTATACTATTCAATGGAAAGGGATCAATAATTCGGGTAATAAAATAGGATCAGGTGTTTATATCTACCGGCTCATCGCGAAATCTCTTGATGGCAGTGAAAACTTTGTGAGCGCTAAAAAAATGATGATAATCAAATAGTATAAATATTTTTAACAGTATAAAGAAAAACATACATTTTAATCATTACTGATTTGAGGTTCGATTCTTTGCAAGACTTTTAGAATCGAGTATTGCCAATCCGATAAACTTTAAACTAGTAGTGGGGACGTTCTTCTCTCGTCGTACCACCACTACGTATCTATGTCTCTCCCTCCATTTTTTGGATAAGATATATACTGTTTGGAAATTTATAAGATATCGTTCGCAGAAAGGATACAAGCCCATGGATGGGATGGTTCATCACTATTACATATTGATATTATAAATTATTAACGTTGAATTTTACCTGAATTTGAAATATTTTTGAATTCGTTAAATCTGTTTTTTAGTTTAATGCCTGGAACATTTCTCTGATAAAAAGGAAGTAAGCAATGAAGTATTTCATTTTGTTTGTAGCTTTTGTTTTTATTCTTATGTCTGGTCATCCGGCTAACGCTGAGGAATGGTCAACCTATTATGAATCATCCGGGTTTGAGAAGACTCCTAGTTATGAACAAACCTTAAACTATTGCCAGAAACTGGATTCAGCCTCAAAGTGGATAAAAATGACCTCGTTTGGTATTTCCCCTCAAGGTCAAAAGTTACCACTATTGATAATTGACAGGCATGCCAACTTTACCCCGGAGAAAGTCCGGGCATCCGGAAACGCTGTTCTTCTAATCCAGGCAGGAATTCATTCCGGTGAGATCGATGGGAAGGATGCCGGGTTGATGCTGATCCGGGATTTGGTCATCCACAAAAAACATATCGATTTGCTGGATAACGTCACGCTCCTTTTTATCCCGATTTTCAATGTGGACGGCCATGAACGCTCCGGGCCGTATAACCGAATAAATCAGAATGGACCGGAAGAGATGGGTTGGCGGATGACCGCTCAAAATCTGAATCTGAACCGGGATTTTATGAAAGCAGATAGTCCGGAAATGCAACACTGGTTAAGCTTGTTTAATAAATGGCTGCCCGACTTTCTGGTCGATTGCCATGTTACCGATGGTGCCGATTATCAGTATGTGGTTACCTATGGCTTGGAGGATTATCAGAATGTTTCCCCACCCTTGAGAAACCTGACCAGGGATGTGCTGGAACCGTATCTGAATAAAAAAATGGATGAAGCTGGTTTCCCCATGTTTCCCTACGTGATGTTTCGGAACTGGGATGATATCCGGAGCGGTTTGAGAGCCGGCGCTGCTCCGCCAAGGTTTTCAACCGGGTATGGAGTTGTGCAGAACCGCATCTTCCTGCTGATTGAGACCCATATGCTGAAGAAATATCA
>CAYVKM010000011.1:0-11713 GCA_964452045.1 uncultured Calditrichaceae bacterium | reverse complement strand
CTTGCTACGGATTCGGTGCTGGTTCCATTTGCTTATCTCATTCCGGTTGAGTGGAAAGAAGAAATCCAGCGGATAAAGTTGCATGGCATTAAAATAAATTATCTCTCCAAAGATACCAGTCTGGCAGTCTCATCTTACCGATTCTCGAATATCAAATGGCCGGATAAATCTTATGAGGGTCATCAGCAACCCGAATATGATATTACCCCGGTTGAGGAAGTCCGGAAATATCCCAGGGGTACCCCGGTGGTTTTGCTGAATCAGCGAACAAACCGGGTCATCGTTAATCTGCTGGAGCCCAAAGCTCAGGATTCTTTTGTTTCCTGGGGATTCTGGAATGGGATTTTTGAGCAAAAGGAATATGCCGAGGATTATGTTCTGGAAAAATTAGCCCGGGAGATGCTGGAGAAGGATCCTGCTGTAAAAATTGAATTTGAAAAGAAACTGGCGGAAGATGAGTCGTTTGCCGCAAATCCGGAAACCAGATTGTATTTCTTTTATAAGCGGTCACCTTATTGGGATCAAACCTTAAATTTATATCCGGTTGGCAAAGTTATGAGACCGGTATCATTGCCACTTGTCTCGGAGAATGAGCTCAATTGAATCAGGATGGAAGAATTGAAAAATACATTTTATAACGAATCAGATTTTGAAACCCTGGAAACCGGATCGGATCTGGATTACCGAACCATCTTTCAACGCGAACGGGATCGGATTATTCACAGCGCTGCCTTCCGGCGGCTTCAGGCCAAAACTCAGGTATTTCTGCCGGGTGAGTACGATTTTTATCGCACCCGTTTGACCCATACTATCGAAGTAGCCCAGATCGGCCGCTCCATTTGCCATTTTCTCCAGAAAAACAGTCAATCCTTATCCGAGAATTTCTTTATTGATCCCGATTTAATCGAAGCTATTTGCCTCGCCCATGATCTGGGACATCCTCCTTTTGGGCATTCCGGTGAGCGAACCCTGAACAATTTGATGAAGCCATACGGGGGGTTTGAAGGGAATGCTCAAACATTGAGAATGATCTGCGAAAATTTTTACTTTGATCATGATCACTGGAAAGGCATGAATCCCTCCCGCGCTCTGATCGATGGAATTCTAAAATATAAATCGTTGTTTGGAGAGCTTTCCGATCCGGAGAACCACTTTCTTTACGACGATCAGCAAAGTTATCTTAATTTCGTTTTTTTCAATGACTGGGATAACCTGAAATCCCTTACCCCTGATGAGAAAAACGCATTTGGGAGTGTGGAATGTCAGATCATGGATTGGGCGGACGACACGGCCTATTCCCTGAATGACATTGTTGACGGCATCAATGCCGGTTTTATCACCCTACAGAAAATCGAAACCTGGGCACAGGGTAAAAAATTGGATTCAAAAGAAGAGAAATATATTGAAGATTTAATACAGACAATTCAGAAGAATGAGTATGAAAGGTTCTTTGCCCGGAAGATAGGTGCATTTATTAGGGCTTGTACACTGGACCATGATTCGAATTACTTTTCGGAGAAGACCAATCGACACAAATTTAAATTGGTAATTGAACCGGAGATTCTTCAACAGGCTGGTTTCCTGCAAAAATTAGCTAAGGGGCTGGTATTCCAATCCCGCCAGCTTCATCAGTTAGATCATAAATGGAATGTGATAATAAGTCAAATTTTTGCTGCTTTTAATGAAAATTATTTATCTGGTGAGGGACCGAAGTTTAAACTTTTGTCGGATAATTCCCATCGAGCCATCCTTCGGGAAAAAGAAGGTAGAATTCGTGCCCGGCTGATTTGTGATGAAATCGCGGGTATGACTGATGCTTTTGTCATCCGGACATACAAAAGGCTGTTCGATCCTGATTACAGCTCCATCGTCGATCTGGTATAGATTTCCTACCAAGATATGTGATTTGGCCGAATTGCATAAAACCCTATTTTTCCTAATTATATCTTGTGATTCAAATCAAGCTGGATAAAAAATGTAGTGATAACTTTATCCGGATCATAGAAATCCGTCTATTTGTTAAAATCAGGGATGATGCATGAAACAAATTGAAGACTTCCTTCACCTTGCCCTAAAATTTTGTTTAACACTTCTGCTTCCGGAATTTCCCTTTCAGGAAAAGGTGTTGCCGGCAAAATATAACTTTTTGTCAATATATTCTGGATTAGTGGCGCGTAACGGACAGATAATATTGACAGGTTTCTCTGATGAAGATTTTTGATCATAAAAATGAAAAGCAGTTGTGGAATAATATCCCCTTCTTTCTTGAACCGGTTAATTATAGTAAATTGTCAGGAAATGAAGGGATACAATTTGTTGGTTTGATAACTGGTGCCATAGGATGGTAATTTTTCTGAAAATACACTAAAGTAATCTGATAATGTATCTCGAATATTTTGGCCTTAAAAAAGAACCTTTTAATCTGACTCTGGATCCGGAATTCCTGTATCTGGGGGAGAGTCATAAAGAAGCCCTGGCCAGATTACAATTTGGCCTCGAGACGCAAAAAGGCTTGATGGTCCTTACCGGAGAAGTCGGCTCCGGTAAAACCGCGCTTATCCAGTCTCTGATCAGTAATAAATCCCCCCAGCAAAATTTTGCTCTTATTGTAAATCCCAAAATAGTCGGCGATAGAATTTTGCAGAATATTTCCCGGGAATTTGGCATTGAGCTGGATTTTAAAGAAATGTCAAAATCTGATATATTCAATTTACTTTATGAGTACATCCTCAAGCAATCATTTCATGAGCAAAATTTTGCGGTTATCATCGATGATGCCCATGATCTGAACCGGGAACAGATGGATGATATTTTATTTCTCTCAAAATTTGAGACCAACACAAAAAAATTACTGCAGATTATCCTGGTTGGACTTCCTGCGCTTTCAGATGTGCTGAATACGCCTCAAAATTTGTCTTTGAAACAGCGCATTCTGATTCAGTATAAATTGAAACCGTTTACCTATGCCGATACCCAGAATTATATTTTGCACCGAATGAGTGTTGCTGGGTCAGAGCGAAGGGATGTTTTTAAGGCCGAGGCCATCCAACGAATCTTCCAGCTTTCCCGGGGAATACCGCGTATCATCAGCGTTATTGCCTCTAATGCTTTATTATATGCTTTTTTGAAAGGGGAAAAGCGGATCAATTATAATATTGTGAACTTGTCTACCGATGAAACCTTACAAAATATGGTTGACTCTGCAGAAGAAAACCCGGAACCTCAGATCAGGAGAAAATATCCTCCCAGAATCAAAGGAAGAAATTATAAACCCATTCGAAAGCGCCGCTGGAGCTACTGGTTCCTGATTATTTTCATTCTGGTGGTCGGCTTTCTCGGATTAAATATTTTAGCCCAATATCTAATCAAGACGCTGCATATTTTTTAAAATATCATCTCAAATATTTTTACCATTTCCTGATCAAATAGACAAATACGAATTTCTCGCAAACTTCCCTCCGGATTTTGATTCGTATAATCCCGGATGGTTTCGAGAATAATATCTGCACATTGTTCTTTCGGGAAACCGAAAATTCCTGAACTTATCGCTGGCATTGAAAGGGAGGTAAAATTATTCTCTTCGGCCAGTTTTAAACTGTTTTTTACTGCGTTTTTTAACTTCTCATTTTCCTTGCCCTCCCCCCAGCGCGGCCCAACCGCATGGATAACATATTTTGCGGGAAGTTTTCCGGCAGGGGTTATTGCAGCCTCCCCGGTGGGAACAAAGCCGATTTTATCACTCTCCTCCTGAATGACCTGTCCTCCCTTGCGAACAATCGCCCCGGCAACACCGCCGCCATGTTTCAGATGTGAATTGGCTGCATTAACAATAGCATCCACTTTTTCTTCAGTGATATCGCCCTGGACTATTTCCAAAATTTTTCCATTCTTTATTTCCTGTTTACGTATAACCTGGTTCATTGCTGTTCCTTCGTTTTATCAATCTGTAGGTAATATATTGGAATAATCTCATCCTGTCAAATATGGATCCGGTCAAAATCAGTAGATGGCATTTATCCTATAAGATTTTTTGGCTGAAAACTAATTATCAATGAAGTTGATGTTTTGCCCGAAATATCCTAATTTTTAACCGGGCTTTAAAGGAAAAGGAATAGTCATGAATGCTACAATTGCTGATATTGAAAAATTTCTCGGACTGAAAAGTATCGCCATGGTTGGCGTCTCCAGAGATCCAAAAGACTTCTCTCGTACTTTATTTCGGGATTTGCAGAAAAACGGATCAGATATGATTCCGGTCAACCCAGCTACAAATGAAGTTGAAGGTCAAACCTGTTTTGGCAGTATCAATCAGATTCCCGAAAAAGTTCAGGGTGTGTTGATCATGACCTCCCCGGAGAAGACCGGAGAAGTGGTCCGGGAAGCAATAAATTCCCAACCGAAATACATTTGGATATATAATCAGAAAGGCTATAATCTTCTGAACAGAGAGACCATTGAGCAATGTAAAAAGAGCGGCATGTCTATTATCGCCGGTGCCTGTCCTTACATGTTTTTTGAGGATTCGGCCTGGTTTCACAGATTTCATGGTTGGTTACTTAAGATCTCCGGAAAATACCCTAATTAATCTTCATTCTCACTCAAACGCTGAACGGATTCTGAAATGGGAAAAAAGCTCTGTCCAAAGATTATTTTAGAAGGTACCCGCCTTACCCTGAAAACTGAAATCGCCTTTGCTTTGAATGAACATCCCCAGATAGTCGGACCCAGGAAATATCAGTATCATTCACCCTTAATTTCTGCGGAGTGGTGCGCTTTTACCAATTTTCCCTGGGGAAGGGGATTGATAAATTTTGAGCCCCAGGAAGAGGAGAGGGCTATGGAGACTTACCGGACTTGGATGCACCTGCTCGAATTGCTTCCCTATTATTCCTGGATTATCGACCGTTTCCATATCTCGACCATGGTGTACCAATCGCAACACCTGGGCAAGAAATACGATTTCCAATGGCTGGAAGACCGATTGGTTGCCATTGGATTTCATCTTGTCTTTTGTACCCGCTCTCCGGATTCGTTCGCGGACGCCAGGCAGGCCAGACTGAAAGTTTCCGGAAATCCTTCCCAGTATGATAATCTTGATATTTTTCTGGAAGAACAGGAAGTATTTAAAAAGTTCATTCAAAAGTCCAGCCTCCCTTTTCTGGAAGTGGACGTATCGGACAATAATATCCCCCGGATCACCCAAGTGATTGCTAACTGGTTGACGGAAACCGGCGGGTTATGGGCTAACTATTAAATAACTAAGCATACGTTTTTTAAAATTTTGCGGGACACACAATTTATTCCGCTGGCTATTAAAGTTTAGTATATTATTGAAGGTAAGCAATTTCTCTAAACGGGAGATTTTAGTTTGTCCTTTCTTGTAAAATTATTTTACTTCTTCAGAAGAAACCTTCTCCTCACCATTCTGCTTTTTATTTTCATCATCAGTTTATCCGGGGCAACTGTTTTTTATCTGATTGAATTGCAGAGCAATCCTACCCTGAAAAGTTTTGGTCAGGCGGTATGGTGGGTGTTGGTCAGTATTACTACGGTGGGATATGGTGATATTGTCCCGGTGACCAGTGCGGGTAAATTTCTGGGAATAATTCTCATCTTTACCGGTGTTGCCCTGGTCTCGATGTTTACCGCCACAGTTTCGTCTATTTTTGTTGCTCAAAAACTAAAGGAGGAAAGGGGATTGAAACAGATTTCTCAGACCGATCATATTATATTGTGCGGCTGGAACCACTCCGCCGAGCAGATCCTTAACGTTATCTTCAAAAGGCACGATCCGCCCCTTATCGTTCTGATCAACCAGTTACCGGATGATCAGGTACAGAATATTATCTTTAAGTTCAAAGGTCAGCCGCTTCAGTTTGTACGAGGGGATTTTGCCCAGGAGGAGATTCTGAACCGTGCCAACCTGCGTAAAGCGAGTGCAGTGATTATTGTTCCGGATATGAGTGGCGGACTCACTTCCCGAACCGATGAAAAGACAATTCTGACCGCATTCTCGGTAAAAGCGATCCAGCCGAAGATAAAGGTCTATGCCCATATTCTGGATCGGGACAATGAACCTTATATTAAAAAAGCGCAGGTGGAAGATTATATCGTCAGCGATGCTTTTACCGGTGTCTTGCTGGGAGAGATGGTTATCGCACCAGGAGTACCGCAATCGGTACAAAATCTTCTTGGTAAGGGTGAGGAGGAGCATCTGCTTCGGGTAAAAGTTCCGGAAGAATTGAAGGGAAAATCTTTTGGTGAGGCAATTACTCATTTTCGTAAAGAAGGATTGCTGCCCCTGGCGCTGGTAAAAGAGCAGAAATCATTATCCCTTTCGCATGTTTTGTCGGAGGATTATTCCTATCTCGATCAATTTATTGAACGGAAATTCCAGGAAGCCGGACGTAGTTTACGCAAGGGGGAGCATTTGGATATACAAATTAATCCCCCGGATACTGCGGTTATCGATCCGGAGAGCTACCTGATTTTGATTAAATAGTTAAGTTTAAGGTGAATGGGGCCAGTATGACTGAAAAACTTGAATTTTTGAAAAATGTCTATCTATTTCAGAATATTCCGGAGAAATACATTAAAAGTCTGGTCAAAGAAATGAGCCTGAAAGATTATGTGAAAGGTGAGGAAATTATCCGGGAAGGTGATAAGGGTGAAAGTTTATTTTTTTTATTTAAAGGTAAAGTGGCGGTAACAAAAAAAATGACCCTTTTTGATGATGCCCAGGGAAGAAGTCAGGTGGATAAGGCATTGATCAAACTGAAGGATTCGGACTATGCCTTCTTCGGGGAGATGTCCCTGTGCGGGCAATCGGAGCTTCGCTCCGCAACTGTGGTTGCCGAATCTGACTGTACCCTGGGTGAAATCGGTGCGGCCCAGATACATGAGTTGATCAAGGTTCATCAGGATTTCGGATTAAAATTTTATCATAATCTGGCAAACGTATTGGCCGATCGTCTAAGGAAGGCGAACCGGGATACCTTAAAGCTTGCCACAGCCCTGAGTTTGGCGCTGGAAGAATAATTTTTTCTGTTGATTTTGCTTTATTTGTGAGATTGCTTCAAATGGTCAAATAATTTTGAAAATTCTGAACATGCCCTTCCGGATAATAGGCGCCCTCTTTTTTGTTCAAAATATAATTTCCAACATATTTCCGATTGACTACTTTTTTCAGGATTTCGATAAAACGATCGATTTCCAGGATAGAATTATAGAGTCCGAAGCTTGCCCGAACCGCCCCGGGTAAATTGGAACGATCCCCCTCGAGCATTTGCTGCTCCAGCATTTTGGAAGTTTCATCATCCAGTTGTAAAAGCATTTTGATATAGGGATGAGCGCAGAAGCATCCGTTTCTGACCCCTACACCACCCTCATAATTCAAAATGGCTGCAGTCAGGGCATGGGGCATATCTTTAACATTAAAAGCGATAACCCCAAGTCGGTTATCAACCACCTCCGGGTCCGCACTGCCATAAATTTCGATTCCTGGTATTTCACTCATCAGTTTTAACATGTGCCGGGTCAACTGTTTTTCATGCTCAGCAACTTTATCCATTCCAATGTTCATAAGAGTTTGTAAAGACTTTGCCATGGCAATGACCCCGATGGTGTTGGGTGTTCCGGCTTCATCCTTTTCCGGAGACTCAGTCCAGGTGGCATAATCCAGTGTTACCACATTTACTGTTCCTCCACCCACATAATCGGGATCGCCTTCTTCGAAAAATTCTTTCGGTCCGATAAGCGCACCGCTTCCAAAGGGTGCATAAATTTTATGGGCAGATAGCGCCAGAAAGTCTATATGCCCCGGATCGTGGTGGGGCCGCATATTAATGGCCCGATGGGGTGCCAACTGCGCAGCATCAATTAGAATTTTGCTGCCATACTCGTGGCAAATCCGGGCCAGTTGATTCACATCATTCACCCAGCCGGTTACATTTGAGGCGCCGGTAACTGCAACCAGGGCAACTTTTTTGTGATATTTTTTGAGTTTATTGATCAGGTCCTGTACTTCCAGCTGTCCATCCGGGAAGATATTTACATGAATCACTCTGGCATTGGCTCTCCAGGGTAAATCGTTGGAATGGTGCTCCATTTTACTCACCAGCACAACCTCATCGGATTTAATTGGGAGCCGGTTTGCCAGTTTATTGATTGCTTCGGTGGCGTTTTTGACAAAAATAATGGCATCTTTTTCAATATCCGCTTTTACAAATTCAGCCACAATTTCCCGGCTCTGGTCAAACAGTTCCGAGCAGAGTTGCGACTTAAATCCGGTACCACGGTGAATACTGCTGTACCATTCCATTGCTTCGTTTACTTTATCCAGAACTGGTTTTAAGGCGGGTGTGCTGGCCGCGTTGTCGAAGTTGATATATTGGGTCATATCACCATTAAGCAGGGGCACCTGTTTCTGATACCCCACAATGGATTCTAAAATTTTATCTAAAGATGGGAGAGGGGATTTCATTTTTTTGATGGCTTCCATGGCGGTTCCCTGTCTAATTAATTACGATGCATTAATAGTAGCGTTCAAATTCTGACGCTTATTTTGAAGACTCTTCAATTATATTATTTTGTTTTTACTGATTAATTGAAAAAATCTTTTTAAAGTATCGTAATTTGGCGGATGAAGTTCAAGTAAAATTTAAATTCGGGATAGAATTAAAGTGAAAAGTTAGGTATCTAAAATCATGAATTTAGCGGTTAAAAAGCAGCATTTTACCGATTAATAATATCAGAATGGAGATAAAACTGATAAAGGTACTCTTTTCGGATCTAATCGCCATTTTATAATCGGGCCTGGTGATGTTTCCCGAGGTGTAGGCTTTTAGTCCCGGGATAAACCGGTTCACATTTTTGCAATAAATAGCATAATTTTCCCCGAAAATTTTATCCAGCTCCTCCTCTTCCAGATTAACAATAAAGTAGTATTGTATTCCGAAAAATATCCAGACCAAGAGAACCAGCCAGGGCTGCCAAACATTGGCAATGACAGCCGCTCCGGTATACATGAACATGTTACCGATATAAAGCGGATTCCGAACCCGGGAAAAAGGTCCGCTGGTTACCAGCTCGGGTGCCCCTACCTTCCGGGTTCGGGTTGCGCCACCGGCATAGGCCACGCCATAAATCCGAATCAATTCTCCGAGTAACATTAGCATGATGCCCCAAAAAAGTGAGGTAAGGGTCGGTTTTGCGAAAATGACCACCACAATGACCAGTGGAACCGGAGTAAATCCGCGATACTTGAAGAAAAATTTTCTAACGTCCATCTTTCAGACCCCAGTTTTGTTTCACCTTGCCAGCATGCTCTTCAATATTCTGCAAAATGGCCTTTGCCACCCGAAGTGCCCTCACGCCCTGCCGACCGTCAATGACCGGGGGTGTATTCGATTGTATGGCGTTAATAAAAAGACCCAATTCATAATTCAGCGGATTGATATCTTTTTTTTCATAACGGGTATAGCGGATTTCCGGGGCATTTTTCCCCTCACCCATTTTGCCAAGTGAAATAGCCAAATCGTTTCCCACGATGGACGAAGTCGGATCTGTAAGGTGATAAACCTCGGTTGCGCCTTCCAGAAAGTCCACCGAAATATATGCATTTGGTTGGAAGAAACGCATTTTCCGCATTTTACGGGTGGAGATGCGGCTGGCAGTAACGTTGGCCACGGCACCATTTTTAAAATTGATCCGGCAATTCGCGATGTCTTCGGTGGGTGAGATAATAGAGACGCCGCTGGCGTCAATCCGATCCACCGGGCTGTGGACGAAGCTCAAAATTAGATCGATATCATGAATCATTAGATCCAGGACAACTGCCACATCCGTTCCGCGGGGATTGAAATTCGATAGCCGGTGCGATTCGATAAAAAGCGGATCGATCTTCATGTTTTCCAGTGCCAGGATTGCCGGGTTAAATCGTTCGATGTGGCCAACCTGAAGGATTAAACTTTTCGATTCAGCCAGATTGGCAATCTCCTCGCCCTGCTCCACCGTGGCGGTAATCGGTTTTTCGATAAAAACGTGCTTTCCGGAAGCAAATGCCTGCTTAGCATAGTTGTAGTGCTCGGTAGTCGGGGTGACAATACTCAATGCATCGCAACTGGCAATAAGTTTTTCCACAGAGGTAAAGGCAGTCGTTTGGAATTCTCCGGCAATTTGTTCCGATCTTTTAGGATCGATATCATAAATGCCAATCAAATCGGCTTCGGGAATTTGCTTAAGTTGCTGGGCGTGCCAGCGGCCGAGATGTCCCACCCCAATCACTCCTACTTTGACCTTATTCGCGTCCATCAGTTGTATTCTGTCCTTTGGTCTATTAACTCATAACTTTTACGTCCGTACAGGGCCAGAAAGGTAAAGATCAACTTTCGGTCTTTTAATTGATAAGTCCATTCCAGAACCGGATTAACCGGATCGAGACTGTTATCTTCCACAAAATCCGGTTTACCGTACAGTAAAAAGGTACGTCCGGGTTCCCGCTTCCAGCCATACATCCATCTTTTGCCACCCCATCGGATATCTGCGCTGTCCACCCGGGTGTAAAATTCGTACATCATTTCGTTAAATGCGGTCTCCGGCGTGGGATCCTTAGCCAGCCAGAATTTCCTGAATTTTTCGATTTCTTTCTCATCGTTTCCCGATTTCAACTGCTCAAAAGTTTCTGGATCAACGATTAATTCCAGTGGCTCAAGGGCATAATCGATTTTATATAAAGACCGGGGTTTCTGAAACCAGATAATATCAATGGGTAATTCCTGCTTAATCGTGTCTGAATCAGAACTGTAAGAGAGATTAAGGGTATATTTCCCCTCTTCCAACGCCAAAAGATTCGGTTTTAAAACAAGGCCGCCCTTTTTACCGGCGGTAGAAAAGAAACTATCCTGACTATATACTATTTTATGTGAATCTTTGGCCTTCAGCGACGCATTCAATTTCACCGGTTCACCGGTACGGTTAAACACATTGAGTAAAATATCCATTTCCTGATTGAAAGGAATATGTTTTTGCAGAGGTAGGGGTTTTTGCTGGTTGAATACTGAAGGTAGATGGTTGTTGTGTGAATTATCCTGCAAAAAAAGTGGTGGTGACGCATAAAAAGACTTTGAATTTTTCAGAGCAAATGTCAGATCCAGATTAGCGTGTTGTTTGCCCTGTAAATCCTGGTATATTACCTTTACCCGGTAATTTCCCGCTGGCATTTGCAACGAATCCAGTGCGGAAAAAAACTGATCCCTGGAATTTGTTTCGTCAAAATCATCCAAGCTGAATGCCGATTGCCAGGTTTTGGTATAAACCAGTTTTGTCTCGGAATTGATAAAATTCGTTTCAATTAAGAAATTTGCCAGGAAATAATTCTGCTCCCGGGTGAATTGCAGGAAGTCGTACAAAATGTCCGTAATCAAATAAACCTGAAATGTATCCGGTGCGATCGCAACCGGATAAGCTCTGAAGAGTATCGGATTTAAAATGGGAACCTGATTATTAAATTTTCCCCGCTGAAAAATAACCTGCTGATAATTTTTCTGAGCGAAAGACAAGGTTACGATGGTAAGCAGGATTAGAAAAATTCGTGACTTCATTAAGTTCCTTTCCGCAAAAATTTAAGTCTGTGAGTTAGTTAAAACAAGATTAACCTGATTTTGCCTCGGCTTGTTCCAGGATTGTTTCTTATACTGAATTTATCCTCACCCGC
>CAYVKM010000010.1:0-72023 GCA_964452045.1 uncultured Calditrichaceae bacterium | reverse complement strand
TGCTTCAATATTTTGACCAGATTTTGTCTTAAGTGTATACTCATATGGAGGAATATCTTTGCCTTTGCCATGTTTTGATAAATTTACTTTAATGGTGTCGAGAGATACCGGGGCTATCAGTTTCAGGAAATCGAAATCGGGAGAATAAAATTCCGATCTGGGATATCCCATTATTTCTTCACACTTGCGATTGGCATAGACGATCTTTCCCTGATGATTAATAAAAATCATATTTGGTGATTGCTCAGCAAGATTGCGGAATTTTTCTTCGGAATTTTTTAAGGCATTCTCGGTAAATTTTCTTTCCTCGATTTCATGCATCAGTTCGGAATGGATTTGGGCATTTTTTAATGCAGTAGCGGCATATACAGCAAATGTCTCAGCGATGGATAGATCTTCTTCGGTGAATATCTGCTCCAATCGATTCAAGCACATTGCCCCTAATACCTTTTTATTCACAATAAAAGGAGCTACAATGATATTTTCTTCCTCTTCTTCGGGAGTTCCCGGAATTTGCTGACCTTCCTCGATATTTCCGGCATCGTTGAATATTAAACCCCGTTTGGCCTTAATGCCCTTACCGGTAAAACTCGTTTCAATGGATAATGTTGTGGAAAGAATTTCCTCCTCATAATTAGGATCAATGCAAACCACCGGTTTCAATGTAGTAAGATCTTTTTCAAGTAGGTAAATCGTGCAACCATCTGTTCCTAATATTTCCTGCGCTCCGTGGGCGATACGGCTTAATACCTCATTTAAATCGAGACTTTCTGTCAGCTGCCGTGCAGTTTCGAGTAATTTTTCCTGCTGAAGATTTTTCTGATGTAAGGTTTGTGCGGACTCGATTCGCTCGGTGATGTCGATTGCGATTCCAGTCGCCCCAATTATTTCGTTTTTATCATTTCGAAGTGGCGCATATTGAGTTTCATAGGTAAGATCCCCTACAGTAGTCGTCGTAAATGTGTCTTCACCTTTTAATGCTTTACGGGTATTTGCAATGATGTCCTTGTAATCCGCGTATATATCGAACAGAGATTGCCCAACGACTTCACCCGGTTTTAATCCCAATTTTTTCAGTCCCTGTCCATCTGAAAAGGTAAACTTTCCCTCCTTATCAATTGCCCAGATAACCACCGGGGCATGATTGATTACTGACCGAAGCTTTTCCTGACTTTCCTTCAGCGCTCTTTCTGCAAGTTTTCGATCGGTGATATCCCTGGAGATGGATAGTATAACTTTATTACCGTTCAGGTTGAAAATATGAGAACTAATTTCAACCGGAATATTCTGTCCCTGTTTTGATACATGAGTCATTTCGAACGTGATATGTTTTTTCGCCCGGAGTTTTTCCAGAATATTTTCAGTTTTGTGAGATTCTTCTTTGGCATCGATTTCCCAAAGTTTCATGTTAAGTAATTCTTCCCGGCTGTAACCTAACATTTCGCACGCCCGATCATTTACTTCAAGAAAAGCACCGGGATTTCCTTTTTCATCTAACCCCAACAGATAAAAAGCATCATTTGCATTATGAAAAACCTGTCTGAATTTGTTTTCACTCTCCAGAATAATTTTTTCCGAACGTTTACGTTCGGTAACATCTAGGAGTTGAGCGATGGTCCGGATTTTACCGGATGACGTTTTAATGATGGTTGCGATAAGTTCCACCGTAAGTATTTTTCCATCTTTTCTTTGAAGTTCTATTTCATATTTTGATGGAACGCGCTCACCTTTTTGCCTTTTCAAATAACGATCTGTAATGAATTCAATATTTTCCCTAGTCAGGTAATGCCGGAAATCAGAATTAGTTAATTCTTTCTTGGAATACCCAAGCAAGCGGATAAGTCTTCGATTGGCATAGGTAATTCTAAATTTATCATTGATGATACAAATTCCCACATGGGTATTTTCTACAATGGATCGAAATTTTTCCTCCGATTCAGTCAATGCCAATTCGGAAATTTTACGTTGGGTGATGTCACGGGCTATTCCTTGAGTTCCCATAAAACTATGAGACTGAGGTTGAGAGGTGCTGTAAATTCCCTCTGCATCCAACAGAAAAACAGGATCAACATATATGTTTTTTGCTCTGACATCGAAGGAAATGGCTTTTTTGGATTTGGCCAACAATCTTATCCCAAAGGATTTTGTTTTTCGTTCACCGGTTCTTCGCTCATTTACCCGCCAGACAGCTTTTTCATGATCTTCCGGATGGACCAAATCAAAAATATCTTTCCCAATAAGCTCTGCAGGATTATAACCATAGTCTTTGACTGAATCGCTGATAAATACGATTTTACCTTTTGTATCCAGACGGTAAATTAAGTCGGGAACAGATTTAATGATTGAATTTAAAAAGACTTTGGTATCTTTAAGTCTGTTTTCTTCCTTCTTTTTATCCGATAAATCCCGGATCACTGTTTGGACAATTTTTCTCTGATTGAACTTTATGATTTTCGCTGAGATTTCTGCCGGAATATCGCTGTTTCTATTCTTTTTTACATTTGCTTCAAATTGTAATTCACCATTTTGGTGTATATTTTTGAAAACTTTTTTGGCGATTGGGTATGAATCCTCGGTAAAAAGATCCCAGATTTTTGTTTTGATCCTTTTATTCAGGGAAATCTCAAAATACTTTCTGGCGTTCTGATTCAGGTTTAGAATGGTTCCATCCAATTCGTGCAATAATGTAATAAAAGGCGAGGACTTGAAGATGTCGCTGTAGTTTAGCCCATTATTCTCCGGATTATTCTGACTGGAGTGCTTTGCAGATATATTCTTTGATGAAGAAAGGCCTTTTTTATTGCCAGTATTTTTACTTTTAGCTACTGGTCCTTTCCTTTTCTTTTTATCCTTCATAGAAGAATTATCCGGTTTTGATTTATTAAGAAATAAACCATACAATAAACATATTTTCGGTATGAATCGTGCCATCTTGATATCTGTGCCTTTATATTTGTTTTAATAGGTAGTGCTTTAATGGGGAGATTTTGCCCGATTTTATTTAAGTTAAATTAAAGGTCTGGGATTTTTTTGTAATTAAATTTTGACTTTATTTTATTTGATTATGATATTATTTTTTCCAGGCTTTTCAAGGGACGAACAAGAGGCCATTTTTAAGGTAGAAGTATACAAAAGGATTGAATGCAAAAGCAGGAGAGGTGCCGGAGTGGTTGAACGGGGCGGTCTCGAAAACCGTTGAGCGCGTTTCGCGTTCCGAGGGTTCGAATCCCTCCCTCTCCGCTAAAAATAAGATTAAAGATCAAAGATTAAATAAAGAAAGGGAAAAGGGAATTCTTAGCTGTTTCGTATTGGTTTATTTTCATTTTTCATCCGTCATCTTTAATCTTAATTTTTCCATTTTCTTTCTCCCCAATAAAAACTAAGATATCGAAAGACTGGTCCGGTCGTCATGATTTACAATTATGTAATATCAAAGTATATTCATTCCCAATTGTATCTATAGTTAAATTGTTTATTATTAATTAGTGTACACATGTGCTCTTGACTTCACCCTGTTTTATTTACTTATTTCAAGATGTTTTTGGAATTATATTTCGATAGAAATTTTATCTGAAGGGAGTATCGATGACCATTCATAAATATAGAATTGCCAGTATATCTGATTTGCGGGACGGCCAGATGAAATCTGTGGAAATAAACGGTGAAAAAATATTACTTTCCCGGATTGACGGTAAATATTATGCAACTGGTGCATTTTGTACCCATTACGGCGCTCCTTTGGAAGAGGGTGTGCTGAGTGGAGATCGGATTGTTTGTCCCTGGCATCATGCCTGTTTTAATGCGAAAACCGGGAATTTAAGAGAACCACCGGCACGGGATGCACTACCTCACTTTGATGTTACCATGGAGGGAGATGAGCTTTTTATTGAGCTTCCCGAGAAAGGTAAACCATCCCGGGAACCACACATGGCAAAATTTGATCATCAAAAGGATAAACGCATTTTTGTTATTTTAGGTGCTGGGGCAGCCGGAAATGCGGCCGCGCAGTCGCTTCGGGAGAATGGTTATACCGGCCGGATTCTGATGATTTCCTATGAGGATCGATTGCCATACGATCGTCCCAATTTAAGTAAAGATTATTTGAAAGGTGAAGCGGAAGCTGAATGGATGCCACTTCGATCAACGGATTTTTATCAGGATCATGGCATTGAATTGCTTTTAAATAAAAAAGTAAGGGAGGTGAATGTTCCCAGCAATTTGATCCTTTTAGAGAATCAGGAAAAAATCAATTATGATAAATTATTAATTGTAACCGGTGGTATTCCCAGGACCCTGAATATTCCCGGTAAGGATCTGAAAAATATTTTTACTCTGCGAAGCTATGACGATTCGGATACAATTATTAAATCAGCTGAATCTGCTTCTCGGGTGGTTATCATCGGCGCCAGTTTTATTGGCTTGGAAACAGCCGATAGTTTACGGCACCGGGGTCTGTCAGTTTCCATTGTTGCACCGGAAAAAGTACCATTTGAAAATATTTTTGGAGACCAGGTAGGTAATATGTTTTTAGAGGCGCATCGGAAAAATGGGGTCGATTTTTACCTGTCTCAAACCGTGAAAAAATTTGAGGGTAATAATAGCGTAGAAGCTGTGATCCTGGAAAATGGAGAGAGACTTGAGGCGGATATGGTAATTGTCGGTATCGGGGTTCGCCCGGCAACTGAGGTGATTAAGGGTTTGAATTTAAACGAAGATGGTTCTGTTACAGTTGATAAATATTTCCAGGTGAATGAAGACGTCTATGCTGCCGGGGATATTGCCCGATTTAAATTTTGGCGAACCGGGGAAGATATCCGCATTGAGCATTGGCGGGTGGCGGAACAAATGGGCCGAATCGCCGGAGCTAATATGACCGGGAAGAAACAGGAATATAAGGGTGTGCCATTTTTCTGGACTGCCCAGTCAGGTTTTAACTTCCGTTATCTGGGTTATATTAGAAATTGGGATAATCTTATTATAGACGGAGAAATTCAGTCTAGAAAATTTATTGCCTATTATATTAAGAACAATATGGTTCATGCTGTGGCCGGTATCAACCGGGATAAAGAAATGGCGGCGATCGAAGAACTGATGCGGCGTAATTCGATGCCATCAGTTGAAGACCTGAGGAAGAAAAAGGTTCGATTGTTAGATTTGCTTTGATCATCAATAGGTGATGAGAGAAAATATTTTTATCAGAAAACTCTAATTTGAATGGATTATAAGATCATCCAATCGACAGTAGTATTAATTTCTATCAGTAAATTTTTATTACTCTCCTAGACCAGTACTCAGCATTTCATAGAATCTTCATTTTGATTTATAATATAGTATAAATGATTTAATTTGAGAAAACGATGAACTCTTAACCGAAAGGATAGAATATGCCAGTACGTAAATCATCTGCAATTTGGGAAGGTGACCTGCCTAAAGGAAAAGGGAAAATGAAACTGGGCAGTGGAGCTTATGAAGGTTCCTATACATTTTCATCCCGTTTTGAGGAAGGTAAAGGGACTAATCCTGAGGAAGTAATAGGAGCAGCCCATGCCGGTTGTTTTTCTATGGCATTCGCAAATATCCTCGCAAAAGCCGGTTTTACTCCAAAAAAAATAAACACCGTAGCTGAGGTTGTTCTGTCAAAAGTCGGTGAGGGTTTTCAAATTACCCAAATCAATTTAAAGTGCGAAGCCGAAGTTTCTGGTATCAGTAAAGATGAATTTATGAAACATGCGGATAACGCAAAAAATAACTGTCCTGTTTCAAGGGCCTTAAAAGCTGTTGAAATAAAATTGGAAGCAAAACTGAAAAATTGATTTCATATAGTCAGTGAAACTATTGGGATTATTAACCTCCATTTGAAATGCAGAAAAAGTTGCCATCTGGAAGTGAATCCCTCATAATCATCGGTATTTTTTATTTAATTTTCCCTTTATAGTAAATATTTAAAAAAATTCATCTGCATTTCACAATTTCTTCATTTTTAGTTTTTATCATAATATAGGTTTTAAAGGGATTTTAGAAATTGGCAGTTATACATATCAAAAGGAGGATAATATGACACGCTATAAAAATAGTTATTCTGGATTTGTGAAGGGGCTTTTAATCGGTGGTGTTGCCGCCTCGACCGCAAGTTTACTTTTTGCTCCCAAGAGCGGAAAAAAGCTTAGAAGGGATATACAAAAGAAGTCTACCAGATTACTCCATGATGCGGAAGTAAAATTTGATACTATTGAAAGCAATGCCGAAAAATTACTCGAGGACACGGAAAAGAGATTTAAGAAAGTCCAGAAAGACACGGAATCAGTTATTGATGAGCTAAAACATCGGGCAGTTAACCTGAAAGATGCTTTTAATTCGGGAATAAGTTCATTCCGAAACTAGATTTTTGCTATATATAAAAAAGGATAGCAAGGAAAATTGGGGAGTTGGGATGGGTGGCAATTAAAATTTTCCTTACTATCCAGATTAAATCGGCGGCGGGAGTTGATTGGAATCTATTTTTCGTCCCTGAAGTTAAGGTCCGAATCAACGAGAATAGGGTCCCGCCTTTAAAACTAAAAAATCCTCTTTATTCTGTACTGGGCGATGGTAAGAGACGCCAGAAAAATTTTGTAGCGAATCATTATTTTCAGAATAATTTTCCGGAATATCCTTTTCAAAGAATGAGCTCCTCTCAATAAACAATACAAAATCTACGGATAAAGTAAATTGAATTTTAAATTTCTGAGTGCAGTAGATTACAAAATTGCAGATAAGATTTTTAGAACATTGCCAATCTTTAATCCACTTCGTGAAGCCCTTCAGTATATTTATAAATAATAATCTCTTCTCCAGTACACAATTTCATTAGTCTTTTTGCTGGGTCCAATTAAGAGAATTCCGTTCAAATTATTTTTTCAATGATCAATGTGGAATATACTATATTAACTTTATCTTAAAGAAAGATATGGGAGCGAATAAAATGTTTGCAAAAAGGTTGGTTTACGCTTTTTGTTTATTTTTTCTCCTGCTAATCATCTGGGGATGTCCCTATGACGCCTCCGTCCCCCTGGGTAAAATTGAAAATTCAGTTATTGACTCTAATTTAATCGGAAGCTGGAAATCCACTGGTACCGATGTGGACACATTTGAAGTGATGAAAGTCTACCCTTTTAATCAACATGAATATCTGATCCTCTTTCTGGAGAAAGCTGAAATTAATGTCTTCAGGGCATTTTCCACCACTGTGGATGGACATACATTTTTAAATGTTAATGAGTTGAGTTCTGAAATAACCAGCGCACCGAATTATATTTTTGTGGAGTATCTCTTGGCGGGAAACGAATTAAAATTCCGGTTTATCGAGGATAAACTGCCGAAAGAAAATTATAAGAACTCCCACGCTTTCTTTAATTTCGTTAAAAAGAATCTGAGCAACAATCAGCTTTTCGGGGAGTATGAAACCCTTATTCGCATTCCTGATTGATCGGTTCTCATGTTATGGACTATCAACTTCCAGTTCAAATTGTATTATCCGGTGAAGGGCACCATTTTCTAAAAGGACATTCACTGCATTTTGGTTTTTTTGCCTGGCAAGTATTTCGGCCAAAGAGAATCATGGCATTACTGAAATAGGTCCATTCTTTCTGAGGCACTGACTTCATTAAGTCCTTTTCCATTTTATCCCCATTTTTTTCCTCTGAAAGATCTAATCTTTCAACGACCCGTTTTACGTGAGTATCAACCGCAATCCCCTCATTTATTTCAAATGCATTTCCCAGTACCATTGCAGCTGTTTTACGACCCACACCGGGCAAACTGGTTAAATCTTCTATATTTTTTGGTACTTCACCTTTGAATTTTTCGACAAGTTTCTCGCAACAGGCTTTCAGACTTTTCGCCTTGTTCCGATAAAAACCGGTCGGACGGATATCATTTTGCAACTCCTCATCATCTGCATCAATAAAATCTTGCGGAGATTTATATTTTTTAAATAAATCCTTGGTCACTTTATTGACTCTTTCATCAGTGCATTGTGCGGAAAGAATAACTGCAACCAGCAGTTGAAAACCATTTTTGTATTCTAATGCCAGGGGTGCCTTGAGATATAATTTTATTAATTCGGGGAGAACTGTCTGGGTGATTCTCTTTTTATTCATACTGGTAAATCCTTTTTTGGTTAAGCTAAATTTAAAGAACAACGCTAAAATATCCAAAAGTTCTAATCTCATTTTTGACAGTATTTATTAAAAAAATTCCTTTAAAATATTTTAATATGGTGAAACGTTTTTAATAAACTAGCGAGAATGCTTTTGATTTGCGTTAATTATCAAAATGGTTTATTTTTGTATAACTGTCTTTTGGACTTACAATAAATTCGTTCATTTTATGAATATCCTGCTGCTCATTTTTTCACTTCCAAAAATGTTATGTCACAAAACTTTTACCGAGGAAATTATCAATGATTGACTGGCACAAATATAGATCTTTATTTCCCCATATAGCCCAACATATATATCTGAATCATGCTGCTATTTCCCCAATGAATCTCGGAGCTAAATTGGCGATTCAGGATTTTCTGGATCTCCGTCACGGTAAGAATATTGAATTCTGGCCCGACGCTTTGGATCAGAAATCACGTTTCCTGAAGCTGATTGCCAGACTGATCAATGCTGAGAGCGATAGTATTGCCCTGGTACCAAATACCTCTGCAGGTTTGAATGTGCTGGCTCTTGGCCTGGATTGGCAAAAGGGAGATCGGATTTTATTAAACGATTTTGAATTTCCGTCCAATGTGATCCCGTTTACTAATCTGCGCAGGCATGGGGTGGAGATTGATTTTGTCCACCATCAAGATGGTATCATCCATCTGGACAATATTATGGAAAAAATTAACACCAGTACTCGTATTCTTTCTATCAGCTTTGTTGAATTCATGAATGGTTTTCGGAATGAAATGGAAGTGCTGGGTAAAATCTGCCGGGAACATGATATTATCTTCTGTGTGGATGCGATTCAGGGAACAGGTGCGTTGAAAATTGACGTACAAAAATGGAAGATCGATTTTTTATCTACCGGTGGTCATAAATGGCTGATGTGGCCGGCCGGTCTGGGTTTTATCTATATCTCTCCCAGAATATTTGAACAGGTCTATCCGGCACAGGCAGGGTGGATGAGCCTGGAAGTCCCCTTCGATTTTTTTAATTATCAACAACCCTTTGCCCAAAATGCCCAGCGTTTTGAGGCGGGCGTCTTCAACACCATGGGGATCATGGGTGCGATTCCCACCATAGAAATGATGTTGGAAATCGGACCGGAGGAAATTGAACAAAAGGTTCTCAGAAATACGAAATATTTAATGAATGAGTTGAAATTAAGAGATATTAAACTTTATACCGATACCGACGAAAATCATTTATCCGGCATAGTCACTTTTTATCATAGCCAGGCGGAATCTTTATTTGAATACCTGAAAAAGAATCAGGTCTCTGTTTCGCTGCGAGAGGGAAAGATCAGGGTATCGCCGCACTTTTATAATAATACTGAAGATTTAAACATTCTTCTTCAAACCATCGATAATTTTAACTGACAATAAAGAACATCTGTGTGTAATAAAAATCTCGGCTGAAAATAGTGAAGCTTCTCCACAGCTAGGATAAATCTTAAAACCGGAGATGGTTATGAAACAGAGCTTTTGGAAAAAATTACTTGCAGGCGTTATTATTGGTATTTCTACGGGAATACTGGTTTGGCTGCTCTCCGAAATGGTATTTAAACCTTTCTTTTTTCGAATTGAAGCGCAGACCTACGATTGGCGGATGCGCCGGGCTGTAACTCCCCCGGAAAATCCAATTGATGAAATTGTTATCGTGGATGTCGATGAGCGGAGTGTGCAAAAGCTGGGGAGTTATTACCACTGGCCACGGGAACGATGGACCAAGTTAATTAACTTTCTCTCCGAAACAGGGGTATCTATGATCGGTCTGGATTTTATTTTCGATCCGGATCTTCGCCATCCTGCGGAAGAAAATGAATTTCAGCAGGCCATGCGAGATGCCGGCATGATTTGCAATGCACTCTATCTGTCCCAGGCAGATCCCGATAATTTCCGACCGTTAATGGCCCGGGAACCATCGGATCTGGAATATCAGCGATTTATTTATCAGGTGCCGAAAAGTCTCTACGACATCCTCATCCCGGAAGAACGGATTGAACCGGAAGATGCCAGTTTCCTGAATGCCGGTTTTACCGCCGGTTATGTCAATCTATTCCCGGATCCGGATGGCGTGCTACGCCGGATCCCGGTTTTTATGCGTTTTAATGAAAATGTATATGGTGCCTTTTCAGCCCAGATTGCCCTGAATCATTTGGGAATAACCAAGGTGGATTACGATGATGCCTCCGATAAACTGCACCTGGTCAATCGTGAAGGAAAGGAATATAAAATACCAATTGATAAACATGGCCAGATGCTGATTTATTATATCGGCGGATTTAAGTCCTTCCGATATGTTTCCTTTTACGATGCCATAATGGGATTTCTACCGGCAGAATTTTTCATAGGGAAGATTGTTTTGGTTGGGTCATCCCTTCCCGGATTTTATGATTTGCGCACGACACCCCTTCAGCCGGCTTTCCCGGGGGTGGAGGTCAATGCCAATGTAATTTATCAAATTCTCCATCAAACTTTTATCTATCAACTCTCCGGTTGGCAAGTATTTCTATACCTTCTCATTTTTGGTCTCATCATTGGAGTGATCCTCATTTTTCCGCGACCGGTGGGCAGTATTGTTACCTCCATCTTCCTTATTTTTCTGACTATTTTAATGGCTCAACTTACCCTTCAGAATTTTTATTACTGGACTCCCTTTATTGCCCCGGTGTTTATCATTATCATTACTTTTGCCATCACCTATATGTATCGGTATTTGTTTGAAGAAAAGGATAAACGACAGATCCGAAAAATTTTCTCCCATTATGTTTCACCGTCTGTGGTGGATGTAATGCTGAAGAATCCGGAGAAAGTGAAATTAGGTGGGGAGCGGAAATCCTGCACAGTACTATTTTCGGATATTGTCGGATTCACCACGCTTTCTGAGCAGATGGAACCTGAAAAGCTTGTTACCCTGCTGAACGATTATTTTACTTCCATGACCAATGTTATCATTCAAAATAAAGGTCTGCTGGATAAATATGAGGGCGATGCAGTGATGGCCGTTTTTGGTGCCCCGATCGAGATGGAGAATAACGCAGAACTGGCCTGTACTGCTGCCCTTCAAATGCAATTTCAGTCACAGCAGCTGCACACCTACTGGCAAAAAACCGGGCGCCCCGAACTTCCTACCCGGATCGGTATAAACTCCGGTGAGATGGTTGCCGGAAATATGGGCTCCGAAACCCGGTTCAATTATACGGTATTGGGCGATGCCGTGAACCTGGCTTCCCGGCTGGAGAGTGTAAATAAAGTCTATGGAACTCGAATTATCATTGGGGAAAATACCTATGACCGGGTCCAGGAGAAGTTTATTACCCGCCCGTTGGATCTGATCCGGGTTAAGGGTAAGAATAAACCGGTACGGATATATGAACTTCTCGGATTTAAAGACGACAAAACTTCCGGACAATCCAATGAAATGATTTTGGAATATAAGCGAGGATTCAAGAACTATCTTTTGCGGGATTGGGATCAGGCCATTTCCGATTTTGCAAAAGCCCTGCAGATGGACACCAATGATGGACCCTCAAAATTGTATTTACAGAGATGCCAGGAGTTTAAGAATAATCCGCCGGCAAGCGACTGGGATGGTGTTTATAGTATGAAAACGAAATAGAAAACGCTATTCCGGTAGTATTTTATTAGGATGTTGGGAAGGATGAATTTATTAGATATCAAACAATATTCCGCGAGAAAATCGGTACCGGATCATCTATTGCCAATGTTTCTTTGATCCAAAAAGGTTCGCCATATTTTACCCCGGCCATCCAACCGAAGTGCCTGGCCCGGAATTCAACCGATTCGATAAACCAGCGTGAAGAAATAAAGGTCTGTTGCTCCGGCCATTCCGGGTTATAAAACTGAGACTGGTAAGCTTTTAATGCCTGAAGTTTTTTGTCAAATTCCTGGCTGATATCAATTACAAAGCTCGGCTGAAATTCATATTTCGCCATATAATAAATTATCCGGTAGGGGCGATGCGGTTTTAGTTCCGGCATCACTTTTTTTACTCCTGCAAAAAACCAGCTCTCCGTTATCAAACGACTGGCGTGGACATGATCCGGATGGCGGTCATCCAGATATGGAGCAAATATGATTATGGGTTTGTGTTCACGGATTATCCGAATAATCTTTGCCCGGTTTTCCGGGGAGGGATCAATTCCACCATCGGGTAATTTTACATTTTCCCGGTAATCAATTTTCAGGATTTTGGAAGCTTGCGCAGATTCTTTATAACGCTGTTTTACTGTTCCCCGGCTGCCTAATTCCCCTTCGGTGAGATCAATGATTCCGGTAGAATATCCCAAATTTTTCAATTTATACAGAGTACCGCCGCAGCCCAGCTCCACATCATCCGGGTGAGGGCCAAAGGCTAATATATCAATTTTTTGTTTTTCTGGCATAGAAATGATTCGGGTTTCACTCTTTACTTAAAGTACTAGAGGTAATAAAACATTCTCTGCTTGAATAAAATTTTAAATTCAACAGGTGTGATGATATTCCAGTTTGGTCAGTGCAATATCTTTGGATGCAAGCTCGACCTGACCGGGTTTGCTGGCAATGATAAAATGGTTTTCCGGTACCTCGTTCCAGTGATTCATTGAATCTAATTTTTCTGAAGAAATAATCGTGTCATTTTCAGTTATCCGGTAATAGAGCGTCCGGTTTCGTCGGAAGCCGATAAGAAAATCCCCGTTGGTGAGCATGAAATTCAGTGCAAGCTGGTTTTGTTCATCCACGGGGGTCATTTCAACCAGCTGGCAGATGATGGTATAAATAATATTTAGGGCGTCCTCCAGGCTGCTCATCTGATCTTTCTTCATTCGGCACAGAAAATAGTTAAAAAGAAATTCACTGTCGGTGGAGCCCAAAGTTTGGATCTTGCAATCTTTTGGTAAATTGTTCAATATTTCGGTTTTCGACTGGTTAAAATCCGGCACATTTCCGTTATGCATAAACATCCACCGGTCCTGTACAAAAGGATGGGTATTTTCGTAACTGACCACTCCCTGGGATTTCCGCCGGACGTGGGCAAAAAGGAGATTACTGTGGATTTCTTTGGCAATTGGGAAATATTCCTGGTCCTCAAAGGCTGGTTTGGCATTTTTTATCAGCTTGATTTCTCCTCCGTTCTGATAGGCAAATCCCCAGCCATGCGGATTTGGGCGGTTGGTGCAATCGTTCTGACTCTGTTTAAAAAGACTGTTTTCCTCGTCTAGAATCCATCTGGATAAATTCTGGGGCCTTTTTCCCCAGTATACCAAAAATCGACACATAGATTACAGCGCAACCTCTATATTTTATGCTTCACTAAAATTTTAAGATGGTAAAATTAGATTTGCAAGTGAAGAAAAAAATTGAATTGGGTGGGTTCTTAATGAATAAAGATCAATACTAAAACCTAAATCAAAGTGGAATCAAAGACAAATTTTTATGGTTCATTGAAAACTTAAACAACTAGATTTTTGAATTAACCAAATACCCATAAGTAAGCTGCTGGTAAGTGTTAATCACTTTTTTACAAAAATTTTCGATGGCGGGTGTGTATTCCTGTAACTGGGAGAAATCTTCCGGATAAATAATCGTCCCATTGGCCGGTACCACTTTTCGGGAGGGGATGGTGACCATCTCCACAACTGCGTTGTGCAAAACAACCACGTCTTTTTCCAGGAAAGCATTGTAAACAACCGCATTAAAACCAATCAGGCAGCCGGATTCGATGGTACAGGGTCCGTGGACAATGGCGCCATGAGTAACGGAAACGTAAGGACCAATATGAACCGATTTTCCTTTGGCCGAATGGATGATAACGCCATCCTGAATATTACAGTTATTCTTTATCACAATGGGTTCCACCAGACCATCCTGGTCCTGCTCATCTGCCCGGATAATCGCTAATGGTCCGACAAAACAATTTTCCTCGATAATTACATTTCCCTGAACAACCGCGGTTGGGTGAATAAAGGAAGAACTGGCAATTTGCGGATTATCTCCGGCAATATTTCTTCCGATCATATTTTCTCCAGTATTGTTCTTTTAAGTAACACAGTCAAATAATATTATAAAATAAAAGGCAATTTTGAAACTGATTTTGAATTTTCGTCTCTCCGATTTTTTGGCCCGACTTTCAAAAAAGTACCTGTTTTTGTCAGCAAACAGACTGCTTTAAGGCTTATCATCAGAGTCATCCTGTTTCAGACTTTCATGCACCAGATAGGGAATATCCAGAAACAGATCCTTGCGGGGATAATTAATTGCCAGAGAATAGAGTCCAACAATAAAATAAACGTGCATATCCCAGGCATCATAAGTGATCCAGTAATAGGCGACTCCCACCAGAATCAAGGCACCACCCATCAGCCATACCTTCTTAAGCCGGGCACCGATTTCCCGGGTAAGCTGACGAATAACCTGTTTTTCCTGAAACTCCGGTTCTTTTTTGCAAATATCTTCTATCATCAATCTGAAAGCACGCAGATGAAAATATTTTCTTTTTTGATGAAAAATAGAGATAGCCAAAGTAATCGCCACCAGGAAAGTAATAATATTCAGGATTTTTAAATAGGGCAAGGTTCTAACAGCGGTATGTGTATCCAGGCGGTAGAGAAGCGATAATCCGTAACACAGGATACCCACCAAAAAGACAACTTGCCAGTAAACCCGGATATTTTTTAAAAACTGTCGGATCACTTTATCAGATTCTTTGGCAATCATTATTCTTGTTCTCCTTAAATATTTTCTGATACATTTTCCCTTGATTGGGTTGTTATTTGGGATTGATCCACCACCGTGATAAAGAAGAGTATTCGCTCACTTAGTTCTCCGACAAAGACCATCAAAATAATTGGAAGCAAGGATAGATTGGAAATGAACAGTACCCAAACGATATAGACCAGAGGCATAATTAATCCAAAAATAAACCGGACCCCGAACAGGGCAATATGACTTCCCAATAGCATCTTCAGGGTTTCCTGAGTCAGATAACTCCAGCGGCTTAAATAGCGAAACCGAGCCCAAAGCGTTAGGATTTCGAAAATCAGGATGATAAGTATTATCCAGGTGAAGACCCGGGAGAGATCAGTACCGGCAAAGGCATAGAGCCCGGTAATTGCCCCCAGGGAGATCGTTCCCTCAATGATCCCGCCGGCGGTGGTGGGATGATTCCAGGAATCAGGCTTACTTTTCAGCGAATAAGAGCGGGCGATACCCAAAATTGAACTGACAGCTAACAAGAATATCAAAAAATTTAACAGCTCAAAACCATTGATGAGAAAAAAGAGAATGATTTGAAGTAAAAGTCCTAAGAGAAAATAAAGATATAACATGGAACCACTAAACCATTTTGGCGGCTCATTGCTGGTGTCATCTTTCGCTTTTTCTGAATTTCGGAATAGGAAAAATAGCGTCAGGGCAAAGATTATAAGACCGGTGAGAAAAATATACAGCAGGGAATGATAATAAAAATTTAAGCGTTGTTGAAAGAAGGAATCCTCGAAGGTGAGGTAAGTAGTAAGAAAGAATGTGCAGTATACTCCGGTAATCAGCATCTGGGAGAAAAGTAGAAGGATATCCGGTAATTTTGCATAGGGGGATGGATTTGAATGCTGTTCCATTTTTCATTGATTCCGGTGTGGATATTTTTCAGGTTCTCATAAAGTTGTTTGTCAATAATACCAATAAAATTTAGAGACCGGGTGGATGCATTGCAATGGAATTACGAAACTCTGTTTTTAACAGGAATTTATTTTGATTGGTGATTAGGTTACCCCAGGATGTGGGTTTATTGTGGCTCTGGGAATTTTGCAATGTTTTAAATATCTCACCTCTGTCGGATTTTCCAGGGGATAGGTAATACCGAATTTGCTATAAACCTTTCATCACTGACGGGATTGCCCTGGTTATGCCGTCGGATGAAATCCTCTTAGGTGTTTTATATTTATGGAGACTACGGCTGAAGAACTTTCTCTTGTTCCTTTGAATCCAGGATATGGCTTCTCCAACTCTCCAGCTCCCTGTTAAGATAAATCCCGGTATGTGATTCCGGCTGCCGGGAAATTTGCTCAGGCGTTCCTTCGCTGATAATCTGTCCTCCCTCGTCGCCACCCTCCGGACCCAGATCGATAATCCAGTCCGCTGTTTTTATCACATCCATGTTATGTTCAATAACGATAACGGTATTTCCTTTTTCGGTGAGCTTGTTCAGCACATTCAGCAACATGCTGATGTCGGCAAAATGCAATCCGGTAGTGGGTTCATCCAGGATATAAACAGTCTTCCCGGTGCTTACCCGGCTTAATTCGGTACTGAGTTTTACCCGTTGCGCCTCACCTCCGCTGAGGGTTGTCGCCGGTTGTCCCAGATGAATATATCCCAAACCCACGTCATTTAATGTCTCCAGCTTTCTTCGGATGGAAGGTATCTTTTCAAAAAATTCCAGGGCATCGCTTACGGTCATATCCAGCACATCGGCAATGGATTTTCCCCGGTAATGGATTTCCAGGGTCTCCCGATTATAGCGTTTCCCTTTACAGACTTCGCAGGTTACATAGACATCCGGCAGGAAGTGCATCTCAATCTTTTTCACCCCGTCGCCCTCACAGGCATCACACCGGCCTCCCTTCACGTTAAAGGAGAAACGCCCCGGCCGGTATCCGCGGATTTTGGATTCCGGTAATTGGGCGAACAGATCGCGGATCAGGGTAAACAGTCCGGTATAGGTTGCCGGATTGGAGCGTGGTGTTCGGCCAATGGGACTTTGATCGATGGCAATGACTTTATCAATTTTCTCCAGCCCTTCAATTTCCTCATAAGGCAGGGGAATCATCTTGCTGTTATAAAAATGGCGGGATAATACCGGGTAGAGCGTTTCATTCACCAGAGTACTTTTACCCGAACCGGATACGCCGGTGACGCAGATGAATTTTCCCAGGGGAAATTTAACATCGATGTGTTTCAGATTATTCCCGGTGGCTCCCTTCAGCAGCAAGTGATCGCCATTTCCGTTCCGTCGCTTCGTCGGAATAGGAATGTACTTCTGATAACTGAGATATAAACCGGTCAGACTTTTACTATCTGCTTTTATTTCAGATGGAGCGCCAGTGGCCACCACGTCGCCGCCATGCTTTCCGGCACCCGGACCAAGGTCGATCACATAATCGGCACTTTCAATAGTTTCCCGGTCGTGTTCTACCACCAGAACGGTATTTCCAAGATCCCGAAGTCGGAGCAGGGTATTGATTAGGCGCCGGTTATCGCGCTGATGTAGTCCGATGGATGGTTCATCCAGAATGTACAGCACACCCACCAGCTGGGAACCGATCTGGGTGGCGAGGCGAATCCGTTGGGCTTCACCTCCGGACAATGTGCCGGCGGTTCTGTCCAGGGTTAAATATTCCAGACCTACATCCTGTAAAAATTTCAACCGTGCCTGGATTTCTTTTAAAATCTGCTGAGCAATAATCTCTTCTTTGGCACTAAGTTTTAGCCCATCGTAAAAATGGATAGCATCTTTGATGTTTTTTGCAGCCACCTTTGCGATATGAAGGTCGTTTATTTTCACCCCCAGCGATTCTTTGCGCAATCGGGTTCCCTGACAATCCGGACAGGGAATTTGATTCATGAATCCCTCGATCCAGTCCCGGATGGATTGGGAAGCAGTCTGTTTGTAGCGCCGGTATAAATTGTTGATCACGCCTTCATATTTGGAGGTAAACTCAAAATGGGATTCTTCCCGGGAGAAAATAAACTTCACTTTTTCAGTGGTCCCGAAGAGGATCAGTTGCTGGATTTTCTCCGGTAGATCTTTCCAGGGTTCGGCCAGGTTAAAGTTGTATTGCCGGCTCAGGGCCTCGATCATTTCAAAATACCAGCTGTTCCGCTTCTCACCAATTGGAACAATTGCCCCGGCATCGATGGAAAGATTCGGATTTGGAACGATCAGCCTCGGATCGATTTCCAGTTTGGTTCCTAATCCGTCACAGGTGGGGCAGGCGCCATAGGGACTATTAAACGAGAACATGCGAGGTTCGATTTCCTCGTAACTGATGCCACAATTCATACAGGCAAACTGTTCGCTGAAAAGCTGTTCGGTTGCGTTATCCACATTTTCGATGATCACCAGCCCGCTTCCCATTTTCAGGGAAACTTCGATCGATTCAGCCAACCGTTGGCGGATATCCGGTCGGATTTTCAGCCGGTCTACCACCACCTCGATGTTGTGCTTTACGGTCTTTTGAAGTTTAAGGTCCTGGTCCAATTCTACCAGTTTCCCATCCACCCGTGCCCGGATAAATCCTTCCCGCCTAAACTCCTGGATCAGGTCCCGGTATTCACCCTTTCTCCCCCGCACCACCGGCGAAAGAATCTGGATGCGGGTTCCTTCGGGCATAGAGAGGATCGCGTCGACAATTTGTTGCGGAGTTTGTCTTTCAATAGGCTGGCCGCAATTGTAACAGTGCGGGTGTCCGATTCGGGCAAACAACAGGCGCATATAATCATAGATTTCGGTAACTGTGGCGACGGTTGAGCGAGGATTTTTGTGGGTAGTCTTTTGTTCAATAGAGATCGCCGGGGACAAACCATCGATATAATCTACATCCGGTTTTTCCATTAAACCTAAAAATTGCCGGGCGTAGGCGCTCAGGCTTTCCACATAGCGCCGCTGGCCCTCCGCATAAATGGTGTCAAATGCCAAGCTCGATTTTCCCGAACCGGATAACCCGGTGACGACCACCAACTTATCCCGGGGAATCTGCAGATCGATATTCCTGAGGTTATGCTCCCTGGCACCGCGAATATTTATGAAAGCTTTTTTGACCATTTCCATGCAATAAAAAGTTTTTCTTTTGTCCAAAAAAACGGGATTAAAGATAATCAATATTAACTGAAAAGCAACTGATATTAACTGCGATCCGGTAAAAGTTCTAAGCTGTAACGCTGCAAATTTACAGGGGTTTCAGGTATTTTGATCCGGGAAGGATATATTACCGATGATGGTTCGATTCTTCTTTCAGGTTATTAAACAACGCTGTAAGATTTGGACTGTAAGTAACTGGATAAATTTGCGGCTGGTCGAAGGAAGTATATTTCCGGTCCAGAGATTTAAAATTATCCTGAAAGTAATTTCTGATCTTTTCCATAGACGGAGAGTTATAGATCAGCTTGCCTTTTTGGAATATCGGTACCAGAAGTTCGATGTGTTTTTCAGAGATCTGATCATTTTTCAAACCGATGATATCTTTGATAAATTTACCCGAGCCGTCCAGCAGCCGGTATACCTGTTTCTTTCCCGGATAGGTAGCTTTATTTATGCTGAATTTTGCCCGGTAACGTATTTTGCCATCGATCTCCTGTTCTACCAATTTGTAAATGCCGCCCAGCGAAGGCGCATCTTCCGAGGTGGCCAGCTGGGTACCAACCCCAAAACTATCGATCGGTGCTCCGGCTTCTACCAGCTTTCTTATTTTGCCTTCATTTAAATCTCCACTTACCACAATCGTCACGTCTTTCATGCCGGCATCATCCAGAATTTTCCTCACCTTCCGGCTTTCTACCGCCAGATCTCCGCTATCAATTCTCACGCCTCTAATGCCACTGCCGGTTTTCACCGCATTCCGGGCACCATTCTCGATATTGTAAGTATCGATCAAAAGGATAGTACTTTCCGGAAAAACCTTGTAATAGGATTTGAACGCTTCAATTTCGCTGGGGAAAGCCATGGTCCAGCTGTGTGCCGCGGTTCCAAAAACTGGTATTTTGAAGCGCTGGCCGGCCAGCACATTCGAAGTACCAATGCAGCCGGCAATATAACTGGCCCGTGCTGCCAGAACGCTGGCCTGCGGACCGTGCGCCCGGCGCGATCCGAATTCCATGACCCCACGCTTTTTACCATCCAGTTGTGCCGCCTGCACCACCCGTGCTGCTTTGCTGGCAATAAGTGTTTGAAAGTTATAGGATGCCAGGAGGAAGGTTTCCACAATTTGGGCTTCGATGATTGGTGCAGAAACCCGCAGTAGCGGCTCTCCCGGAAAAATAATCTGCCCCTCCGGTATAGCCCAGACATCTCCGGAAAATTTGAAGTTTTCCAGATATTCCCAGAACTTTACATTCACCTGCTGAAATACTTTTAAGCTTCGTAGATAATCAATATCACTGGAACTGAATTTCAAATTCATCAGATATTCAATGGCCTGGTCCAGACCGGCATTTACCAGATACGACCGGTTTCGGGGCATTTCCCGGATAAACAGTTCAAAGGTTGAATAATGATTGTAATTATTGGAAAAATACCCGGCAGACATGGTCAGTTCGTATAAGTCGATAACCAGGGATTGATTGTAAAGCGGTTCAAGTAGGGGAGGGTTCATCGGAGTGCTTTCGGGTTTTCCAATAAATTAACCTACCTTCCCGAAAGATGTCAAGCGTGAATAATTTCAGCTGATTTTGAAATTTATCAAGGTAACTCAAGAAATTTCATCTGTTCATATAATTCGATATTTGAATTGCCATAAAGTTTTTTTTATATTCCTGCCCAATTAAAAAGGAAATAAAAACCTGATGTCGGATCGCGTATCATTTTATACTTTGGGATGCAGGTTAAACCAGGCAGAAACCGCTATCCTGCAGAAAAGTTTTGAACAGCAGGGCTTTCGGGTGGTCCCGTTTAACAAGGATGCGGAAGTGGTGGTGGTGAATACCTGCACGGTTACCCAGAACGGAGATGCCGATACCCGCAAGGTGGTCAATAAAATAAACCGGAATTCTCCCGGAGCAAAAATTGCCCTGGTTGGCTGTCAGGCGCAGATCCAGCGGGAAAAATTGCTGGAATTACCCAATGTCCAGTGGGTGGTTGGAAATGCTAAAAAAATGGATTTTGCCGGTATTCTTAAAGCCAAAAGGAACGTCTCTCATCCGGAAGTCATTACCCCGGTTATATCGCGCCGGAGTTTTACCATGCCTGCGGCAGGTATTGACCGGCAGCATACCCGGGCTAATCTGAAGATCCAGGATGGCTGCGATTTTTTCTGTTCGTTCTGTGTTATACCCTATGCCCGGGGCCGTACCCGAAGCCGGGAATATGGAGATATTTTCCGGGAAGCAAAACAGCTGACTGAAGCCGGACACCGGGAGATTGTCCTTACCGGTATAAATGTGGGAACATACCGTTATCAGGATAAGTCGATTATGGAGGTGATACAGGGATTGGTGAATCTGGAAGGGTTGGATCGTTTGCGTATCTCTTCCATAGAACCAACCACGATTCCCACCGAACTTCTTCAGCTGATGAGCCAGGATTCGAAATTATGCCGCTATTTGCACATTCCTTTGCAAAGTGGCAGCGATGAAATATTACAAAAGATGAATCGCCGTTATACAGTCCGGGAATTTGATGAGTTTATCAACCAGGTTCAGCACCGGGTTCCCGGTATTTGCCTGGGTACAGACGTGATTGTGGGATTTCCTGGCGAGTCTGACGCTCATTTTGAGCAGACCTTCCAGTATCTGTTGAATGCTAATCTGGCCTATTTCCATGTTTTTAGTTATTCGGAAAGACCCTGGGCAAAAAGCAGAAAATTGGAAGCCAAGGTGTCTCCGGAGATCATTGAACAGCGCAGCAGGCGATTACGGGAATTGAGTGACCGGAAAAGACGGGTCTATCTGCAAAGACAACTCGGTACCATTCAGACAGTACTTTTTGAACAGCTCAAGAGGGGATACTGGACGGGATTAACCGATACCTATGTTCGGGTTAAAGTGAAATCAGAAAACGACCTGCAAAACCAGATATTACCCGTTCAATTGGAATCGAATGAAAAGAACACTATTATCGGGAAGTTGCTTTAATGTGTGGTTATTTCTGATGGATTAAAGTCTTCTCTGAAAACTTTTAATGTACCATGCAGTTGAAAACTTAATTTCGATGAATTAAAGATAATTTAGATAAAATGAAAAGAGTTTATATAGAGACATATGGCTGTCAGATGAATGAATACGATACCGAGTTGGTCAGAGCGGTGTTGTCTGAAGCGAATTACGGTTTTGTGGAAAAAGAATCGGACGCCGATGTGGTTATGCTCAATACCTGTTCAGTGCGGGAAAATGCCAATCGCAAGGTGTACAACCGGATTCATACCATCCGGCAAAATAGTAATGGCAAAGCGGTTCTGATCGGTGTTCTGGGGTGTATGGCTACCAACTTCCGGAAATCGTTGCTGGAAGATCATCATCTGAAGCTCGATTTCGTGGTTGGACCGGACAGCTATAAACGGTTGCCCGGATTAATAGAGGAAGTTGAGAAAACCGGAAGGAACGCTTACGATGTAACTTTATCGGAATTTGAGGATTACTCAGATGTTTATCCCAAAAGGATTGGGGGAGTAAATGCCTGGATTGCGGTGATGCGGGGTTGCAACAATTTTTGTACTTTTTGTGTGGTGCCCTATACCCGTGGACGGGAGAGGAGTCGTTCCCCGGAAAATATCGTGGATGAAGTTAAGAGGTTGGTGGATGAGGGATTTAAGCAGGTAACATTACTTGGGCAAAATGTTAATTCATATAATTATCAGGGTAAAGATTTTGCCTACTTACTGGAAAAAGTGAGCCGGGTAAATGGCATTGAGCGTATCCGGTTCATGTCTCCTCATCCGAAAGATTTTCCTCATTCACTCCTGCATGTGGTCGCTGAAAATCCAAAAGTTTGTAAACACATCCACCTGCCAATGCAAGCCGGAAATACCCGTATTTTGGATATCATGAATCGCACCTACACCCGGGAAGAATTTTTAGCGCTGGTGGATGACATCCGGAATCATTATCCAGATATTATCCTGACCACTGATGTCATTGTTGGATTCGCCACTGAAACGGATCAGGAATTTGAAGATACCTATCAGGTTCTAAAATCCGTGGAATTCGATTCTGCCTTTATTTTTAAATATTCAGAACGTCCGGGAACCATAGCTGCCAGAAAATATACCGATGATGTTCCTGAGGAAAAGAAGAAGTCCCGAATCATCCGGCTTAATGTTTTACAAAACCAGATATCCCTTAAGAAAAACTCTTCCCATATCGGGGACCTTCAGGATATTCTCATCGAAGAAGAAAATACTCGCAGGTCTCCTCATGATTTTCAGGGCCGTAATGATGGAAACAAGCTGGTTATTTTTCCCGCCGGGGAATACCACAAAGGGGATTATGTGAGAGTAAAGATTACCGATGCCACCGCCAATGTATTGAAAGGGTTGGTAATTGAGGATTTTTAAAAATTCCTGTTTTTTAATCACCAGTTCAAATTTTGATGATATCTTATGAATCGCTTGGCCCCGTTTTTTGTGATTGTTGCTGCCAGCTTATGGGGTGTGGATGGCATCATTCTTCGTCCGGCTCTTTATAGTCTTCCTGTGCCACTTGTGGTCTTCATTGAAAGCGGGATTGTGGCTGTCCTGCTGTCCCCATACTTTTTTAAAAAAATTCCTGAACTAAAATCCCTTAAACCGAAAGACTGGCTGGCTTTTCTTGGCATTGCGCTGTTTGGCGGTGCTATAGGAACCATGGCCATCACCCGGGCCTTATTTTATGTCAATTTTGTAAATTTGTCGATTGTGATTCTGATCCAAAAGCTGCAACCTGTTTTTGCCTTGATTCTGGCCGCTCTGCTTCTGAAAGAGCGTTTACCCCGGATTTTTTTTCTCTGGGCTGGTGTCGCTCTGTTCGGTGCCTATCTGATGACCTTTGGTTTGAATCTGCCACTATTAAGCACCGGCAATAAAACAGCAATTGCAGCTTTGTTTGCCCTGATTGCCTCAATCAGTTTCGGCGCTTCTACGGTTTTCAGCAAACGAGGCCTGAAGAATGTGGATTATCAGATGGGGACCTATTTGCGCTTTCTGATGACGACTATTATCATGTTGATCATCGTTTCCTCTTCCGGTATCATTCTGCAGGTTTCCCAGATAACCAGAACCCAGGTTTTCATATTTCTCCTCATTGCTTTCTCAACCGGTGGAACGGCCATATTTCTCTACTATTATGGCTTGAAAAGTATTACTGCTTCCGTTGCCACTATTTGCGAATTGGCTTTCCCCCTGACCGCTGTTATTCTGGAGTATGTTATCCGGGGTAATATTTTGAACAGTGTTCAGTGGATAGGTGTGGCAATACTTTTCCTCAGTATTTTGCGGGTTACCCGGATACAAACCAGGATTATCCGTTGAATTTGATGGGAATTATATATTTTAATTTCTGACATCCGCCCATCTCAATCGTAAGGTTCATTTCAAATTTCCCTATATTGAATTAAACCCACTCCTCATAATAAGATTTATACCAGCTTATTTTAAAAATCCCCCTTCGAAAGGGGGATAAAGGGGGTTGTGTTATTCTTTTTGTAATTGATATAAATTGAAAAAGAGGATTCGAAGTATTGTGTTACAATTTTAATATTTGCAATATCGGATCTGGAGAGAAATATGAAAACAGTGTATATATGATTGGTATTTGAATCATCTAATTTGAAATAAACAGAACCAAAAAATGATGACACCTGACCCCCTTTATTAAGGGGGAAGAGGATAATACCAATGTGTTTACTAAAAAATATTGATCGCTGTGATATACTTAAATTGTATAGAATAAAAAAGGAGTGGCATTTGATTGAGAACCACTCCTTCTATAGTATATGCTTAATCTAGCTGCACTTAGGTTTTTGATTTTTAATATCCGGTGACGCCAATCGCCCCGTTTACTGTGCCCAATTCTATATTTCCATTGCCATCGCCTAAGCGGCCCTGTACTGATTTTGGTGTGGTTACCATATTCTGGATTTCCAGATTTGTGATGGAAATACCGCCATTTACAACTGAGGCGGACAGGTATGCGGAAGTTTCGGTCGGGATGTTAAGTGCGATTGGCCCATTTACTGTACTGAGTTTGCAGTATCCCGAATCGGGGAGGGTCATATGGCAGGTGATAGCGCCATTAACTACGCTGCCCACAATGTTACCATAATAATTCTTCAGGATCAGATTACCATTCGTTAATCCTGCTGTTACATCTCCTGAAATGTCCTCAAGAATCAAATCACCATTGGTGCTGCTTATCTTCACAGTGTTGGCTATTGAACTGACCTCACATACGCCGTTGACACTATAAACGTTTACCATCCAACTTTCCGGAACAAGAATATGGTAATAGACCAGATAATTCCTGCCGTTGGTTTGATCCGGCTGTTCAGTTTCTACTTTTATGCCATCGATATACTGCTCAATATTAACCTGCAGTAATTCCAGATGTGCTCTGGCGTCCCTGGTACTTTCCGATTCAACCCGGCGCTCTCCCCAGATATGGACAGAATCCAGATCAGCCACGCCAGTTATTTCAATTGAGCCGCTGATAGCGCATAAGTCCAGATATTCCCGCTCAAGCACTTCGAATTTGAAGTCGAACTCTTCGTACGCCGAGTAACGAGTGTTACTCACATTTGTATGGTTATCGTCATGTGGATCAATCAAACAGGCATTAATTATTAAAGCGATAAACAGGGTAGTTAGATAAAGAAAGTTTCTTTTCTTGTATGATATTAAGGTTTTCATTTTTATTCTCCTCTGCAATGGTTGATATTAATCTGTTAAAAAAATTACTGTTTTAATCTGAGTAGGCTGTTTTCTGCTTTCTCAGCCCATTCGATTCCGGTACAATTGCCGGATTTGCCTTGCTGAACTGCTTTTTCGAAGGCATCAATAGCCTGGCCGGGTTTATCTAATTTTTCGAATGAGCTGCCCAGGTAATAGTGCAATTCCCCGCATTGATCCGGTACATTTTGATCCTCGATGGATTTATTGATTTTGAGGATCGTATTGGGATAATAGTGCTGGGTATACAAAGCACGAATCCCATTTTTGAGTTGTTCCTCCGTCTCCAGAGATGTTTGCGTCACTTCCTGTTGTGCCGTATCCTGATAGGCACCATGCACAACACTCACATTTCCGATCCGTAAGGGTGTTTTTCCGTTCCGTTTATCAACTTTGCCAAGTTTGGATTTCACCAGATACAGGAATAGTTCCTGTTCTGAGATTTCCCGTAAATCGGCAATATCCAAAATACTGTTTGGTCCGAGGTGAAATTGCCGGCCTTCATCAACCTGGAGCGTAACTTCACCATTCTCCCCGGTCAGGATCGAATCAATATCTTTCAGAATGATGCCCAGTGAAGCGGCTTGCCAAAATTCTTCCACCCCATGACGGATCTTTACCTCTCCCGAAATCTTGATAATTTTGACTTCCATGGACAGGGCTTGATAGACGAAGGCAAAGGTACTTAGCAACAAGACAATTACATATGTTTTATAGTTGGTAATTTTCATTTCTTTCTCCTTATATCTTTTATCTTATATCGAAGATCTGAACCCATCCCTCTGAAATCCCGTTCCTGATTTTTGCTTCTTGTAAATAGTTGAGTGCACCGGTATCCCAGGCCTGGTCAAATCCTGAAGCAATAAGCGTGGTTTCCACTGGTAACCAGACTGTCTTTTTCCCGGGTTCTTCTTCCCGAAGGATATATCGTTTTTCATTACTGCTTATCAGATTGGAATTTTCCGCAGGTATTCCGGTATCGAAAATTAAAAAAAGGTGCGCTAGAGATTTTTCCGGATCTTTTACCTGAATAAATGCAGTATTAATTCCCAGACTTTCCAGAAGAGAACCGTACAATACAACCAGATCGTCACAATCCCCGCTGCCAATATCCATCGTTTCATCAGCAAACTGAACCCGGTCATCCTGGTAAAAGGGGATATTGGGATCGCTCTGGTAGCGGATTCCTCTTCTGCGTAAATCCTCAAAAATAGTTTTTGCGGCAAGGAAATTTTTTCCCGTGGGATTGAGAGAGTCAGGCAATCCCTCCATCAACTTGCGGGTATAAAGAAGGATTTTGGGATTATCGGGCGTTACGAAGAACCTGAGCTTATCCATTTCACCGTCCCAGGAATTTCGGGTATGTATGGTTACCTGGCTGCTGATCTCCTGGATCAGGGTTGTCCCGGCCCGGCCTTCAACTTCGATATCCAGTACTGCTGGTTCCCGGACTGCGATCTCGGTAATTTCCGGACCGAATATAGCGGTGGCCGGCAAATCCTTCGATTCCCCCTTTTCAATCTTGATGAAACCGCTTTCCTTGATTCGGCTGGAAAATGGGGTGACTTTGCAGCGCAGGTTTACTTCAATCGGATAACCTGCAGTGTTTTCCACCGTCACCAGGGCAAGGGGATAGATATTATAAAACTGATAGTAGGCCGGATAGATGTCCTGGATAATCAGTTTGGTCTCCCTGATCCGGAATATCTCCCGTTTCTTGCCCCACATAAAGCTAAATCCCAGGCCTAACTCAAATCCGCTTAAATCATCCAAATCCGAACCAAAATTAACAAAATGATATTTGATATCAGTGTTCAGAGCAAACCAGCTTTTCAGGATTATATTCAATCCGCTGCCGATATGGAGACCTAACTTGGCATCGTTTTCGGCAATGACACTACCGGAAACCACTGCTCTGGAAATCCAATAGGTTCCTGCACCGAAGGAAACATAAGGTTGATAAGGACTGTTTTGTGCGGGTGAGAGCAAATCGTAACGGGCCCCGAAAAGAAAAGGAACAATAGATCGGGTATCGACCGTGCTACCGGAAATTTTTGTCCGATCGACTCCCCCAATGCTAGTTTCCAGGAACCACTGATTTTTTAAACGATGGAAGAAATATAACTCACCACTTCCCTCGACACTGACTTCGCCGAACGAGGTTCGTTCTGTGATAGAGCTATGTTTCCAAACCGTTCCTCGAACACCAAATCCATTGGAGCGATTAATTCCCTGGGCATTTACCTGAAAAAGGTTGGTAAACATTAATGTTACTAATATTGCAGGAAATAGAAATTCGATCTGGTTATTAAAACGGAGCCTAAAGTGCATATTGAAATATGATTTTTTCATGGCTTCGATTACCTATGCTTTCTCATTTACGATTTTAATGTCCTTGTGTTACAAATATAACATATTCAGTGAAATTATATTTAATTTTTCCTTTAACATTTAATTTTGTTGCCTATTCGCGTCCCAGAGGAATACTCAAACCGGTTAATATCCGAATTCCGCGGGATCTCGCATCGGTTTTATCATCGATTCCGGTACTCAGTGTCATATTATCAGTTTTGAATTCAAGGGATCCTTCTTTACTCATATCTGTAAGTCCGAGGGTGTAATATCCTTCAAAGAAGAAAGTACTCCGACCAACCGGAATACTGATACCACCACCAAAAGCTAAACCGAAGTTCGTTCTTTGAAGCACATTATTAATGCTGCCGGAAAATCGTTCTCCTAAAAATACTGATCGTGCTTCGGAATTCAGGAGAATCCCTACCGAGGGTCCTGCCAGAAGGTAAGGTCGAATATCCTCACCAAAATAAGTTTTAACAAACAGTGGAACCTCAAGGTAAGTAATACTGATATCAATGGCCGGATCGGGAGAAACCTGATTCAGACGGGCGTTTTTTTGCAGATACAATGGTTCAAAAGACAGCTGCAAATTCCGATGAATGGTATAGTTGATGGATACCCCAACCGTATAGGCAGTGCGCATCGCAACTTCAGATCCTTCCCCGGTGTTTTCTAAAGTGAAGTCGGAAAAATTTACTCCACCAATAACGCCCATTGATATCTGACCTACTACTGGCGATATTAGCGTTACTCCGATGAACAGGATAGATAAACAGATTGTGATTTTCATGTTAAACTCCTTTCATATTTTTGATGATATAATTTTTTGATTCCTTATTTAATTGAGCATTTTCTTTATTCAGTACCCCATAAAATGGTGAAGCCAATCCCAATTTCGAATCCGTTATGATATCGCTTATCCTGAAAATCAACCACGTGATAGCGCATATCATAATTAATAGCGAAATCTTTGCTCAGCATAAAATTCATACCAATTCCGGCATATCCACCCAGTCTTATAAAAGTGTCGATGGTTACTTCTTGATCATAATAATGGTCACCATAGACTCTGATTTCATTCAACCAGTAGGGTCCGATGGCGGCTGAGATATAGGGACGAAGGTTAGATTTGATGGTTGGGGAGAGCAATTCATATCGTGCACCAAAGAGCACCGGAATCAGGGCTGCGGTGTTTGTTTCTTCCTGGTACCAAGAATCAACCCGGTCGTGCACACTGCCTATGGCACCCAGGGTGAATTCAACATATAATTGTTGTTGAATTTGGGAGTAGAAAAAAATGGAACCGCCATAAGCGCCTATATTGACGTCGGATTCCGCACCATGGATACTAATCCATTGCGCCTTATTAACGATATCCGCATAAGAAGCCCGGAATCCAAGGCCGGTTCGTGGCCAACCATTGGCTGTGGAATAGTTTGTCATAATCAACATCAGAATTATAACCGTTAAAACACCAAACCATAACTTTTTCATGTTACACCTCACTTGTTTTAATCCAGTTGTTATTTGCACTGCTATGGTCTGAATGCTCAAATTCGGTGCCACAATTTTTTGGTGGAATATATTACGGGCTATTTCAATAATATTAATAAGTTATGTGGTAAAAGAAATTAGCTCATTTTTTTGGATGAAACTGCGGAATTATTCTGGAATGCGGAATTTTCCCGCACTTACAAAACTGGAAAGGTATGCAGGGTAAATGGGATTTGGATTATTGCCGGAGATGGGAGATCAACCGGATTAAATCCTGGTGATATTTTCTGGGCAATCCTTTAAACTGAGGAAGCCGACTAAATTCATCTCCCTCAAGTGATTGGGCGTCAGGAAGTGGTTCAAGGTTTTTTATATACTCCCTGATTTTTTTCATTACTTTTTCTACGATTTTCAAGTCTTCGGCTGCAGATATGTTTTCTGCTGCTTTCAGGACGTCAAAATTTGCTTCCGCCAGTTCGTGAAAACATATTCCCCTGAAGTACTCGGTTATGGTCCCACGGTCCCGGTTACCCAGCGCTTTGGCGGTCTGTGAAATAGCCGAATGGGAAAAGCGGAAGGACCGAAGCATTTCCAGAATTTGATCCTCGAATGATTTGAATTTTTCCCCAACCTTTTCCGGGGCAATCCGGGTTTGTATTTCAGTGGGTAGATCGGTTAGCCGGATCATTTCCCGTTTTTCACTCTGGGCCAGCAGAGCCGCCCGCCGAATGATGTTTTCCAGCTCTCTCACATTTCCCGGCCAGGTATATTGTATCAGGGCGGACATTGCCTGATCCGAAAATTTCTTCACCGGTGGATACGCATATTTGCCTAAAAAATGATTTGCCAACAGTGGAATATCTTCCAAGCGCTCCCGTAAAGGTGGAAGTTCTATCGGAAACCCATTCAGCCGATAGAACAGGTCGTCCCTGAATTTACCAGAATCGATATAGAATTTTAGATCTTTGTTGCTGGCGGCGATGACCCTAACATCGACCATGATGCTCTGCTCACCACCAACCCGTTCGAAAACACCCTCCTGCAGAATTCGCAGCAGTTTTGCCTGGAAGGAAGGAGAGGTTTCAGCAATTTCATCCAGAAAAATTGTTCCACCATCGGCCATCTCAAAACGACCTCTTCGAAGGGAATGGGCACCGGTAAAACTGCCTTTTTCGTGACCGAAGAGTTCGCTCTCGAGCAGGGTTTCGGTAAGAGCGCCACAGTTTACTGCAACAAACGGATTGTTTTTGCGCGGGCTGGTCCGGTGAATAGCCCGGGCGACCATTTCCTTACCGGTACCGGTTTCACCGATGATGAGTACGGGAATATTATCCGAGCGAATCCGGTGGATCAGCTCAAGCACCTCTTTCAGTTTACTGTTGGGTCCATGGATCATATCGGCAAATTCCGGAACATTAGCCGGTTTTTCCGGAATGATATATGTTTCCAGGTCCCGAAGTTCATTTTCCAATTGCAGGATGGCTTCCTGCCGGGCACTGGAGATCTGTTGAAGTTCCTCGGAATATTTTTCCTTCACCTTTAATTCATTTTGATATTGGGTGAGCTGCTCTCTGGCGCGGTTTAGCTCTTTCTCTTTTTCTTTCAGATGGCTCTCCAGAAGCGATTTTACCGAAAGCCCCTCCGAGCGAAGTTCCCGCCGATTCAAAATTTTAAGGGAAAAGTCGGTAAATATTAGGGCGAGAGAAGGATAAAAAATGGGGACATTCACATGAAATTGACGAAAGATGGTAATCGCCACCAGCCAGAAAACTGCCAATAATGCAAAACCAATCCAGTTGCGGTTATTGATCCATTTTAATTGCCACAGGGCATAAAACAGGAATACCAGACCTGCAATAATCAACCACTGAACATAGAACGGTGGATCCCTTAAAAAATTGCCCTCGATGATATTTTCGGCAACGGTGGCATGGATCAGAGAAGCCGGCAGTGAACTGCTTAACGGCGTTGCTTTGATGATGGAAATAGATGGCGCAGTAACGCCAACCAACACCAGTTTATCGGAAAAGTCGAGTGAATCCGGTGATGTTTCAAAAGTCTGGAGTAAATCCACCAAACTGATACTATTTAGATTTTTTATCCCGCCAAAGTGGTTCAGTTTCATTTGTCCGGATCTATCCAGCGGAACCCGTATCAATTTCTCTGCTTTGGTCTGAATGAGGAGTCCTTTTTTATTTAAGGATATTTTTGAACCGGGACCAAGATAAAGTCGGGCGAGTTCGCTGCCAAAGGAGTAGTAGTATCGATCGTCCTGCTGTGCGACCAGAGGGACAGTCAATAGATCGGGAGCGTTGCCAAAATTACTGAATCCAATTCCAGCTACTACATTCCTTATTTGATCCATGGGATAGACAGGTTGATATCCTTTAAAATAGTCGGAATTGTTATTTTTGGCTGTATTTGTCTTCATTTCACCGAAAGCCATAGGAAGACAAACATTCCCGGCAGATTCCATAAAATCTGACATCATTTTATCGAATTCCGGGTAAAGGGGATCGGGTTTCTCAAATAACATATCGAAACCGATAACCCTTGCATTTGCCATTTTCAGAATGTAGGTGGTGTAACCATAATAGTCCCGGGAGATGGGCCAGCCGCCCAAATCATGCACATCCTCCGGTCCGATAAAAACAAAAAGAATTTTGTCGGATAATTCCCGGTTTCCGCGAATTTGGAATTGCAGATCGGTAAAAGTGGTTTCAATCCATCGGTTGTAAGAAAAGGGCAGGGTGGAGATCAGAATAAAAACCAGTGTAATTAAAATTGGCAAAGATAACTTATTTTGAACGAGGCTGTTTTTTTTCACGGTCATGGGGACAATTTGACCATTTGCTGAAAATTGTGTTAATTATAAATCTCTGAAAAATCAGTTGTACATTAATATACGAAAAGAAAAGCGAAGGTTACAATATTTCATCCAACATTCATGAAAAGGTAAAAAAAGCTTCCTGGTTTAGAAATCAGGAAGCCTTTTTCTGGATTTTCAGTCAGAATTGACTGTGAGGAATCGAATATTGTGTCACCTGTTTTAATTTGTACTTTGTTGCTGGCGTGCTGTCCAGGGTGGTGTAACCTTATTCATCCTGGCATAGGCTATGGATTGGCCCAGGTGTTCATGCAGATGACCCAGAGTGGACATCATGAAATTTCTGATAGTCATATCCATGCCAAAAACATGAACTACCTTGTTCAGATCGTCTGCTGAGATTTTCTTGACTGTTTCATTCAACACATCAAAAGATTTCTTCAGATCATCAGCAATCTCTTTTTTGTCTGCGGTGGCGGTTTCCCATTTATTCATATCATCCTTCATCGATATGTCCGAGGACGATTCAAAACCGATCATTCCCGGGAAGCCATAGTTAGCGAAGGCAATATGCCGGTACACTTCACCGACCGATCTTACCCCTTCCATCGGCCGCCAGGTGTATTTGTCCTGGGGCATTGCAGCTTCAAGCTCCATAATACGCCCCTGCACAAAAGCAATTTGTCCGAGAAATTCCTGACAGAAAACCGGCATTTCATTCTGCATGGATTCCTCTTCCATTTCCTGGGCAAATCCGGAAAGCAGGAATAAACCCAGAAAAATTAGAATTAAATTAAATCTATAACTCATTTGAAACCCCTTTCGTGTAATGGTTTATTGAACTAAAAATACTTATGAGAATGGTTGCTTAATCCTGATTCGAACTTTTAGAATTGTCAATTACTGTTGGCCTAAATTTAAACTGAATTAAAGCCAGTGCAAAATAAAAACTGGTCTATTTAACTTTTTATTTTCCAGCCAATGAATTGCATTTCTCCATGTTTACCATGACAGTCGCTTTTATCCGTCATCGGTGAGAAAAGAATCGTTTACTGTTTTATCAGGAAATTACATTCAATACCTGATGGGAGTTGGGCGGTGTGGTAGACCCGCTGGACTGCCTCACGAAAATCCTTTTCAGATGCTTTGTTGATATCCGTGAATTTTTGCGGATTCATATCAAACAGCGGAAACCAGCTGCTTTGTATCTGCACCATGATCCGGTGGCCAGCCTTGAAGGTATGAAAAACATCATTCAGGGTATACTCGACTCTGGTAGCCTCATTCGGAATAAAGGGTTCCGGATATTCATAGCTATTCCGGAACTTACCCCGCATAATTTCGCCCCGCACCAGCATTTGATAACCACTCATTTTGTCGTTCTGAAGTTTAGCAGAACTGCCGGAGGAATCTTCAGGAAAGACATCAATTAGTTTGACAATCCAATCGGCATCGGTGCCGGATGTGGAAACAAACAGATGGGCTTTAACAGGGCCGATTATGGTAACAGATGAGTCCAGTAATTTGGTCTTATAGGAAATTACATCGGGGCGGTGAGAAACAAATCGTTGATCCTCCACCATAAAAGGTTTGGGCATGGTTGTGGTAATTTGGGCAGTGAACGGCACCGGATTTTTGGGATCGCTCAGGTATTCATCAAAACCGGAGTGTTCACTCGAGTCAGGTGGCTGGAAAGCAAGTTTATTCTCTGGTTGCAGATAGAGGTAATTATTTTTGATATTTTCCGGCGGCCATCGATCAAATTTAAACCATTGATTTTCCCCGGTAGCAAAAACAAATGCTTCGGGCAGTTTCAATTGGCCTTCATTCTTGAGGAAATATTTAAAGAATGGTAATTCGATATTATCCTTGTAAAACTCTCCGGTCTTCTTTCCAAAGGAAATATCCCCCAACTGATCCCCATCGGAGCGAACCCAACCGCCATGAAACCAGGGACCCATCACCAGAATATTAAAAATACCCGGATTTTTTCTCTCAATGGTCTCATAAGTTTTTAATGCTCCAAAACAATCCTCCGCGTCAAACCAGCCCCCAACTGTCATCACTGCCGGGTTAACCTGGTTATAATCCTTCAGGGTGCTGCGGGATTGCCAGAAATCGTCGTAAGTATCATGCTTCATCAAATCGTTCCAAAAGGGGATCTCTCCATCCAGATATAGTTTGTTAATATTCTGAAGAGGACCGGTTTCTAGAAAAAATTTGTATCCGTTAGAAGTGCCAAAGTCGAATTTGGCCGGCCATAGGGTGGTTAAACCTTTTCTGGGCAAACCGAACGAGGGAAAAAAATTCAAAGCCAGAGTGATATTCAGTGCACCATTGTGGTGAAAATCGTCCCCGATGAACCAATCGGCAAGCGGTGCCTGGGGCGAAGCGGCCACCAGCGCCGGGTGTGCATCCATCAGGCCCATGGCAGCGTAAAATCCCGGATAGGAGATGCCCCAAATCCCTGCCCGGCCATTATTGTTTGGAATATTCTTTACCAGCCATTCGATAGTATCATAAGTATCCGAACTTTCGTCGGTCTGTTTCTTTCCTTTTTTATTCGGAATATAGGGGTACATGTTGATAAATTTTCCTTCGGACATAAACCTGCCTCGAACATCCTGGAAGACAAAAATAAAACCTTCCCGGGCCAGATGTTCCCAGGCATCTGCCCGGTAGGTCGGAAAATTTTTTTCTCCATAGGGTCCCACGCTGTACGGTGTTCGCTGGATGAGGAAGGGATATTGTTTTATTGAATCCTTTGGTGAATATATCGCGGTGAAAAGGCTTACCCCGTCCCTCATGGGAATGTGATATTCTCTTTTGGTATAGCTTTGCTCGAGACTGATAAATTCCCAGGCACAGGCATGACTAATGATAAATATGAGAAAAGTGATGATTAAAATTATTGGAGTATTTCCCAATCTTAAGCTTAATATTTTGAAAAAAAGTCTATCAGTATCCATTGATTTCATTCCACATTACGAAAAAATATAAACATCATTTATGATGAACCAGATTTATTTTTTATTATGCCGATATCATCATTCAGGCATCTGATGAAAACTACGTGTCAAAGAGATTTTTGTTTTATTTAATCTAGTTAAATGATTTATATTATTATATTTGGATCATTTGTCGCTGGTTTGAATATAATATTGGATGAAATTGATGGAGCCCAAACGGAATAACGATATATATATGAGAAGAAGACTTTTAGGCTGGATACTTAAAGGCATTTTGATCCTGTTTATTCTCATCCTGCTGTTTATGGTATTCCTTGCTTTACCACCAGGGGAAAACATAATTAAAAATCAGGTGCAGGATAAACTTTCCTCCTTTTTGGGTGAATCGGTAAAAATCGGTTCCCTTGAGACCAATATATTTTCCCACGTTCAATTAAATCAAATCGAAGTTGGCAAGGACGGTGACAGCCCTACTGTTCCGTTGTTGAAAATAAATCAGCTGAATGTCTCATATACCCTTTGGCCGATATTAAAAAAAGAAATAAAAATTAATTCTCTATCGATTTCAGGAATGCAGGCCAATCTGTTTCGAGAACCTACTGGGACTTATAATCTGCCTGCTGTGTTTACAAATAGTCAAACAGAATCCTCGTCCGACTCACTTTCCCAGGGATTCAAAATAATCCTGAAAAAAGTGAATTTTGATCATTCTGCCATTTTTTTCTCCGACAAAATAGCTAATCTGGTTGTCTCTCTGGGAGGAATTTCCCTGGACGCAAATGAATTACATGATGGAATCTACAATTTCCAGATAGAGATCGATTCTGGTGGAGTAGATTTGGATAACAATAAATTTCACTCGCTTGGAGTCATGGCCAGTGGTCAACTCAATCCGGAATCCTTGCAACTGGATTCCTTACAACTAAATCTTCCCGATGGTGAGATGCATGGCCATCTTACTCTGGATTTGAAAAATTCTTCAAAAATGCGTGGTCAGTTCTATCTCAACACAAATATTGAAAAATATACCGCCCTTGTTAAAAATTCCATTCCGGCAGAATTTTATCCGGTACGATCCGATTTAGTTGCAGATATTGAAGTAAAGGGAGAATTAAATAAGCCCCAGATTAGTACTACATTAAAATTTTCCAATGGCGAGCTTGGTCCGGAAATTCCGTTTACCGCAAAAATGCAGATGGCCTACTCTCCCTCAGTGCTGGATGTACAATCCTTTGATCTAAAAATTTTTGAGGGGAATATTTCCGGCAATGGTAATATTCAGCTGGACAGCCTTTATAACCATCGCTTTACCATGAAGCTGACTAATTTGTCTCTGGGTTCGGTTCGTCATCTGGTTCTACAAAACCAGGCAGCGTTTACCGGTGAGATTAACGGAGGTGTCAAAACTGAGGGCCCGCTAAAGAACCCGGTGGATCTGACCGTGAACTCCACAATTTCTCTGACTCGGATGTTTTATAATTCCAAACCTATGGCAGACCTGAACGGCGATCTCCGATTCGACAATAAAATATTTGCGGTAAATATGCGTCAGGGAGAATCCCGATTGAAAGGTTCATTCGAACTCTCCAATCATTCTGTAAATGGAAATTTCTTGGCAAACATCCGTCAGATTCAAACTTTTGCAAACCTTGCCGGGATTTCGGATCTGAAAGGGCATTTAGAATTTTCCGGAACCATTTCGGGTCAGACAAATAATCCCGATATCAGCCTGTCCTTCCGGGGAGATAGCATTTCATATCAGAATATGCCTCTGGATACCATAAATGGCGGCCTCGACTATCGGGATAATAAACTAATCCTCCATAAAACCATGTTTTCCGGCGAACTCACTTCGATCGATTCTCTTAAATCTCCTTTTCATCTCATGGGATTGACAGGTGGCATTGCTTATAATGGCTCAGTGGAGGGACCGGTTGATGATCCCAAGGGGCAATTGAATGTGTCACTTAACAGCGTGTCTTATCAGAAATGGCAACTGGCTAAAGCTGAAATTAATCTCTCGCTGGATAGTGGAAGAGTGGAGCTTAATCCGAGCTATTTCCAACAGGATTCGGTTAGTCTTTTGGCGGAAGGTGAATATACTTTAAAGAAAGCCTGCGGTATGCTGGGTGTTGCCCTAACTGGCGGAAATATCCCGGTGAGCTTTGCGGTTCCCTTCGATTCTACCCAGAGGAAGGAAGAAATATTCCCCTTTGGTCTGGTTCAGTCTACTTTCGATTTGGCTGATTCTTCGAACTGGAGGATAGATGTAAAATCTTATCATCTGGATTTGGATAAAGTAATTAGGATATCTCCTCTGGATATTCCCATTTCCGGAAACGCCGGATTCGACTTAAGTTTAAGGGGAAAACCCCCCAGTCCCCGCGGGAAATTTCGCTTTGAACTAAAACCTTTCCAATATAAAGAGACACTTGTCGATTCCATCCATGGAGCAATTTTACTCACCCGATCAGACCTGCAATTGGATTCTATGGTTGCCTTTATTGGAGGCGAGCAGTCTGGAATAAAAGGCCGGCTTGAGGTGATGCATCGCGCCACCGGCTCGATTTACCTATCTCCACAAAGCCTAGTTAATCTCAGAGCAATTGGTAAGCATTTGAGTCTTGAATTATTTGAACCATTTTTACCAGAGCAGCACAAGGTAAATGGGTTTGTCAACTATACCCTGAATATTTCCGGTCAGCTTGAAAAACCTAAAATTCGGGGAACAGCAGAAATAACCGGCGGCTCGTTCTTGCTTAATCCCCAGGCTCCGGGTTTTGAGAATGTCTCCCTGAACATGGCTTTTCAGGATTCGCTTTTTATTATCAAACCGTTACAGGGAAAATATTTGAAGACACCCTTTCAATTGAACGGACAATTCATTACCCAGGACTGGAAGAAATTCCGCACAAATTTTCAGCTGCAGTTGTCCGACCGGGAAACCCTTGATTTATCCGGCCGGCTTTACCCGGATTCTTTGAACATACAACTGGCAGTAAAAAGCATGGATCTTTCAATATTACAGCCTTTCGTTCCCCAATTAAACGCGTTGAAGGGGGAAGTGTCGGCAAATCTGTCCATCCGCGGGATGTTTCAGAATCCCTCCCTATTTGGAGAGTTAAAAATTGACCAGTTAGGATTCCAGCCTGTCAACTTTACTGAAACGGTGAGCGACGGCAGGATGAATATTTCGCTGAACCGGCAGACGGTGAGGGTGGATTCTTTCTTTTTCAAACTGGCAGGAGGCACAGCCCAGGCCACGGGCGATTTTACCCTGGATCATTTCGAATTAACCGAAGCAAATTTGAAAACTTCACTAGAAAATATGCCAATCGAAAGACCGGATTTCTTTAAAGTGCTCATCGATTCTGCCCAATTGGTCTATCAGAAGAAAAATGGTTACTACCAGCTTTCCGGAGACCTCGCATTGGGAAAAAGTCAATTTACCCGAAATATCGAGCCGCAGGAAATAATTCAATCTCTCCGCACTGCCCGGGGTCCGATAACTGAACCAACTGAATTGCAGAAAAACACCAGGTTAAATATCCGGCTTCGACAGAGTAAGGATCTATGGATAGATAACAACCTGGCCAATATCCAGTTTGATGCGGCCCTGGAATTTATCGGCACTTTGGCAAATCCAAATGTCACTGGCCGGGTGCAGGCCGAAAAAGGCTATGTGATGTATCTGGACCGGAAATTCCAGGTGGATACAGCGATAGTGGATTTTGTTGATCCGAACAAATTGAATCCGATTGTGAATTTAAAAGCCACCTCGAATGTAACCGTCTATGAACGTCAACAATCCACGGATTATCAAATCGTTCTCATGGTTACCGGTCCATTGGATGAACCTGTCGTAGCTTTAACTTCAACTCCTCCATTAAGCAAATCGGATATATTATCTGTACTCACTTTGGGTACTACCACCGGAAATCTTTTGAGCAGTTCGGAGGGGGGATCATCAGTTACTAACGTCCTTACCCGGCGGGTTGAAGCATTTTCCAGTCAGCGGATCACCAGGTATTTAAGCACCCAGGTTGGTAATCTGCTTGGTCTGGATCAGGTTATGATCGAAGGGAATATATTTCGTTTTAATCAAGGTGGCGGTCCCCAGTTAGTGGCCAAAAAAACCTTTTTAAACCGTTTCGAAGTAACCTATTCCACTACTGTTGGTCATATCAATGATCAGGGCATTCGGCTGGATTACAACTTTTCCAAGCACTGGGCGATTCAGGGTGAATCGAATCAGAAGGGTGAAACAGGCATCGATCTCAAATATCAGATCAAATTCAAATGAAAAAGATTAAGCGAAGTTATATCTGGTTGACATTACTCTTCTTGGCAGGAACGGTTCAAACCATCGTTGCCAAACCGGGAGAACAGGTTGAAATAAAGTCTGTTCAGTTTAAGGGCAACAGTGCATTTTCCGGAGATCAGTTAAGGGGAATCATGATTTCCAAACCATCCTCCCTCTTTAAAAAACGCTATTATCATGCGGAGGTACTTCATAATGACCTCGACAATATTGCCCTGTCTTATAAACAGCAGGGCTATCTGGAAAGCAAAATAGCAGATTATCAAGTGGAAAAAGACACCGCCAAGAAAGCAGTGTATATCACTATCGACATTGATGAAGGGATCCGCACATTCGTGGAATCGGTTAGTCTGTCCGGCAATGAATTTTTTTCCGGAAAGGCGTTGGGCAAGGTTATTACACTTCGGGAAGGGGAACCGCTACTGCAGAAAAAAATAGATGAATCTACCACACGGGTCCTGAATTATTATTCCAACAATGGTTTTCTGGATGCCCAGGTTCAAACCGATATAAAAGTTCTGGCGGATAGTCAGATGGCTTTTGTTAATTTTGTAATCCGGGAGGGACCGCAATACCGAATCGATGATATCCAACTAAATGGTCTCACAATTACTAAACCGCATGTAGTTACCCGGGAGCTGACCTTTAAAAAGGGAGAAGTAGTCGATTACTCAAAATTATTGAACTCCCAGCGACTGCTCTATTTAACCGGCCTGTTCCAGAGTGTCTATATTTCTCTGAGACCGGCATCTGAACAGGATTCCACCCTTAAAATAGTGTTAGTTGATCTGAAAGATAAAATACCTGCCCAATTTAATATAAGTGGCGGATATGGTTCTGTGGAAAAGTTCAGGATTAAAACGGAAGTATATAACGACAATATCAGCGGTTCTGCCAGAAAAGCAGGTATTGCCTTGAAATACAGTTCACTCTATCTGGGGGCGGAGGCATCTTTTACCGAACCCTGGACCTTTCATACTCGTTTCCGCACGGACCTGAACCTTAAGGCAGATTATACGAAGGAGCCGGGTTTTGATTTACGCAGTATCGGTGGTGTGCTTACTGTGGGAAGAAGATTTCTAAAACGCTCCAATGTGCTTCTCAGTTACCGGCACGAAAATAATGATCTAAGCAATATCAAAGTGGCAGAAATAAAAGAACCACCACAAAATAAGGTTCGAAGTTTTAAGCTTGCCCTCATTTATGATACCCGGGATAATATCTTCAATACCTCCAATGGAACTTATATTGAATGGTCTAATGAATTGGCCGGTCTTTTTTTTACCGGTGGCGTAAGGTTTTTCAATACTATTTTGGATGCAAAATATTTTTATCCCGCAACCAGGAGTACGGTTGTTGCCATGTCTTTAAGTCTTGGCTGGATTAATGCCCCGGGCGGAATTAATGCCATCCCTTTGAATGAGAGATTCTACACCGGTGGTCCAAATGAGATGAGGGCTTTCCGGTACCAGAAAGTGGGGCCACTGGATCAGAACGGCATACCGCTGGGTGGAAAATTTAAATTGGTGTGGAATGTTTTTGAAATCCGGCAAACAATTTATAAAATGTTCGGTATGGCTGTTTTTGGTGAATTGGGTAATATTTATATCACCCCATCCGAGATTAAACTAGATAACCTGAGGCAGTCTGTTGGCACCGGTCTGCGGGTGAATTCACCGGTGGGAATACTTCGTCTGGATTATGCCTTCAACCTGAAGCCTGAAAATGGTGAACCTAAAACCCGATTATATTTCAGCGTGGGCCAGGCGTTTTAATTGGAATCCATCATCATTATTTTAATAATGGGGCCGATCTGAATTAAATTTCTGTTAATCTCCCCTTCCTTCATTTGGATATAATCTATTTTTACTATCTCAATTATATCTGGTGATTTCACCCTGAGTTTTCTGGTTTTTAAAACTGAATTTGAAAAGAATTGACCCACAGTTGACTAAAACAATATATTGTTTTCGGAAAAAGAACGCTCTCACGGAATTCAAATGAAATTTCTATCTTGGAATGTGAATGGTATTCGAGCCATTATGAAAAATGGCTTTTACGATTTTGTGCAATCGGAGAATCCGGATATTCTGTGCCTGCAGGAGACAAAAGCACATCCCGAACAGATTCATCTTCAATTGGATGACTATTGCCAATATTGGAATGCTGCGGAGAGAAGGGGATACTCAGGAACAGCCATTTTTTCAAAAATCAAACCCCTTGCCGTTACATACGGACTGGGCTTGTCGCATCATGATAAGGAGGGGCGGGTCCTGACGGCCGAATTTGCAGATTACTTCCTGGTAAACGTCTATACTCCCAATTCAAAACGTGGATTATTGCGGCTGGATTACCGGGCAGAACAGTGGGACCCGGATTTTCTGGAATATATAAAAAATCTAGAAGAAGATAAACCAGTGGTGGTTTGTGGCGATCTCAATGTTGCCCACAAAGAAATTGATTTGGCCAATCCCAGACAAAACAGGCGCAATGCCGGATTTACCGATGAGGAACGGGCCAGTATGGATCGAATGATCGAAGCTGGGTTTATTGATACATTCCGGGAGTTTGAAAAAGGAGCCGGCCATTACAGCTGGTGGAGCTACATTGGCCGGGCACGCGAGAAAAATGTGGGATGGCGGATTGACTACTTTCTGCTTTCCCCTGAATTAAGGCCACGGCTGAAAAATGCCTTTATCCTGCCGGAGGTAAAAGGTTCCGATCACTGTCCGGTGGGCATCATTTTAAATTAGATAAAAAATATTTCAAATGGAGGATGGCTCATGAAACGGCACTATTTACTTGTTTTGATAATTATTTTAATCATTTCTGGAACACTATTCGCAGGACCGGATAATAATTCAAACAAAGGACTCATGTCCGCAAAAACCTTTGAAGGCCTTAAATTCAGGTTAATCGGGCCGGCTGTCACTTCCGGACGAATTATCGATTTTGCGGTAAACCCAGAAAATATACACGAGTATTATGTTGCCGTGGCATGTGGAGGTGTCTGGAAAACCACCAACTCCGGTACCACATTTGAACCTGTTTTTGACAAGGAAGGATCCTATTCCATTGGATGTGTGACCATAGACCCCAATAATCATAATGTAATCTGGGTCGGAACCGGGGAGAACAACAGCCAGCGCAGTGTTGGTTACGGAGACGGGGTTTACAAATCCCTGGATGGAGGCAAGAACTGGAAAAATATGGGTCTCAAGCACTCCGAGCATATCGCAAAAATAATTGTTGATCCTCGAGATTCGCAGACCATCTATGTTGCCGCCCAGGGACCACTCTGGGGTCCGGGTGGCGACCGCGGTTTATACAAATCAGTGGATGGGGGAAATACCTGGCAAGCTATATTAACCATCAGCGAAAATACTGGTGTCACCGATCTGGTGATGGATTTGAGAGACCCGGATCTGCTTTATACAGCTTCCTATCAGCGCCGGCGGCATGTCTATACCTTGATCAACGGCGGCCCGGAATCGGCCCTGTACAAATCCATCGATGCCGGGAAATCCTGGAGGAAGTTAGAATCGGGGATACCAAAGGTTGATCTGGGTCGAATTGGACTGGCCATATCCCCGGCCAATCCGGATGTAATTTATGCTATTATCGAAGCAGCGGATAATCAGGGCGGATTTTTCCGTTCTACTGACCGGGGTGAATCCTGGGAAAAAAGAAGCAATTATATGACTACCAGTCCACAGTATTACCAGGAAATTGTCGCGGACCCTCTTGATGTCGACCTGGTGTATTCACTCAATACCTATACCAGTTTCACCGAGGATGGTGGCAAGACTTTTAATCGTCTGGGGAATAAGTTACGGCATGTAGATGATCATGCCATGTGGATTCATCCCACCAACCCGGATCATTTTCTGATTGGTGGGGATGGAGGGGTTTACGAAACTTTTGACCGGGCCAAAACCTGGAATTTTAAAAGTAATCTGCCGGTGACTCAATTCTATCGGGTAGCAGTGGACGATGCTGAACCCTTTTATAATGTTTATGGCGGAACGCAGGATAACTTTAGCCTGGGCGGTCCTTCCCGTACCACCAGCCGGGTGGGGATTGTAAACTCAGATTGGTTTGTAACCAATGGTGGGGATGGGTTTCAGTCCAGGGTGGATCCGACCAATCTGAATATTGTTTATGCGCAATCCCAATACGGTTGGTTGGTCCGGTACGATAAACAGAGCACTGAAGATATGGGAATCAAGCCGATAGAAGGTATGGATGTGGAACCCTATCGCTGGAATTGGGACTCTCCGCTTATTATCAGCCCTTTCGATCCCAACCGGCTTTATTTTGCGGCAAACAAATTATTCCGGAGTGATGACCGGGGAACTTCCTGGCAGGTGATAAGTCCTGATCTTACCCGACAAATTGACCGCAATAAATTACCGGTAATGGGTAAGGTGTGGGGAGTGGATGCGGTCTCCAAAAATGCATCCACTTCGCTCTATGGAAATATTGTGGCGCTCGCGGAATCTCCCTTAAAAGAGGGATTGTTGTATGTTGGCACTGATGACGGATTGATCCAGGTGAGTGAAGATGGGAGTAAAACCTGGCGGAAGATTGAAAAATTACCTGGGGTGCCGGAATATACCTATATCAGTTTTCTGAGGGCTTCACAGAATAAGGAAAATACAGTGTATGCAACCTGCGATAATCATAAAAACGCTGATTTTAAACCGTATGTTCTGAAAAGTACCGACCGGGGAAAATCCTGGAAATCCATTTCCGGAAATTTACCGGTCAATTGTCCGGTCTACACCATTGCCGAAGATCATGTGAATCCCAATCTGCTTTTTGTGGGAACCGAATTTGGGATCTTCTTTACTATCAATGGCGGAAATAAATGGATTCAGTTGAAGGGTGGATTACCCACCATTGCCATCAGGGATATTGCCATTCAAAAACGGGAAAACGATCTGGTGCTGGCTACTTTCGGCCGGAGTTTTTACGTCCTGGATGATTATTCGCCATTGCGGGAAACAGCGGATAATCGCTTGGAAGAGGGTAATACGATTTTTCCGGTTAAGGATTGCTGGATGTACATTCAATCCAGAACCGGAACCGGTGAGGAAGGTCATTCCTTCTTCTCGGCGGATAATCCACCATTTGGCGCAACCTTTACTTATTTTTTGAAAGACACCATCCGGACGAAAAAGCAAATCCGGCAGGAGAAAGAAAAGCAGCTCCGAAAGGAAGGTAAACCTGTTCCATATCCCAGCTGGGCAGAATTAAGGGCGGAGGATGATGAACAACCGCCTTACCTGATTTTTGAGGTTTCCGATTTGACTGGTGAGGTTATCCGCCGAATGAATATTGCCCCTAAAAATGGAATACAGAGGATTTCCTGGGATTTGCGTTTTCCCAATAACGCACCGGTTGAATTGGAAGAGAAGCGCGAGATAGATTCCGAAAATGACAACTCCTGGATGCTGGCCATGCCGGGGGAGTACCAGGTAACACTATTTAAAAGAGTCGACGGGGCGACCACCAAACTGGCCGGGCCGCAAAAATTTTCTGCCAGTGTGCTGGGGATTGCTACCCTTCCGGCACAGGATCGGGAGGCCTTGATGGCATTTCAGAAGAAATTGGGTGAATTAGGACGCTCGGTCCTGGGCGCAATAAAAGTAACCCAGAACGTGAATGAGAAACTAGATTATATTCGGAAAGCATTGCAGCAAACCCCATCCGCTCCGCTCACCTGGTGGGATCAGGTAAATGCCATGCAGAATGAGTTAGATGATCTGCAGCGGAAATTGGTAGGTGATAAAACCGTTAGCAGCCGTAATGGAAATCAGCCACCATCTATTTCCGATCGGATAGAGATAATTGTCGGCGATCAGTGGCGTTCCACCTCGGCACCGACTGAGACCCAGCAAGAAAATTATCGCATTGCCGGGGAAATGTTTGAGCCGCAGCTGGCCCGTCTGAAAAGATTGGTTGAGATGAATCTGAAAGATCTTGAGACGGAGATGGAGCAGGCTGGGGCGCCCTGGACACCGGGAAGGTTACCGGAATGGAAGAAATAATGTGGTTCAACCCCTGTGGGATTGTGATGTTTTTTGTTGTTTAATTACTATAAATGTTCAATCACGATGGGATTAGTAAAATAGGCTGCGTGTAAAGTGGAATATGTCAGAAGTCTAAGAACTGTGTAATTGGCAATCGTAGAACACCATAAGTGTTCAACTACACCTGGCCCAGCTTTTTTGTCTTCAGATGAAATCGTAAAAAGAAAAATGTGGCGGCCACGGTTAATCCGCAGAGCAGGCCGATCCAAACGCCAACTGCTTCATATTTTAATTTAAATCCCAAAAAATATCCCACCGGCAATCCGATGGCCCAATAGGCGATAAAACTGATGATCATCGGAATTTTCACATCGGTTATTCCCCGCAACACACCCAGCCCAACCGCCTGCACACCGTCCGAAATCTGGAAAAAAGCCGCAACGATGAGCAAAGAAGCTGCTACCCGGATCACCGCCATATCGTTGATATAAAGTGTGGGAAAGAAATTCCGCAGGGAGATAAATAAGGCGCCGAAAATGGCCATAGTTAAAGCACCAAAAAGGATAGCGGAAAAACCGGCATCCCTTACTTCAGTATGATGGTTTCTTCCCAGAGCATTTCCTACCCGTATCGTTCCGGCTGCTGATATACCCATGACGAACATAAATGAAATCGCGGCCATACTCAGGGCGATCTGATGTGCAGCCAGTTGGACTTTCCCCAGCCATCCGATCATTACAGCCGAAAAGGAAAAAGCTCCGAATTCAAAAAAATGAAGGAATCCGCTGGGAACACCGATGTTTAATAATTGTTTGATCACCTTTCGATTAATACTGCGAAATCTGAAAGAAGGATCGTATTGTTTAAACCGCTGTGAGGACAGGACGTAGATTAACATAGCTACGGCCATAAAAAGACGGGTAAAAAATGTGGAATATCCGGCACCATCCAATCCATACGCGGGGAATCCGAGGTTGCCGTAAATAAAAACCCAGTTGCCGAATATATTAATTCCGTTTGCCAGAATGGTAATGTACATCGCCGGTTTGGTAAAGGATAAACCTTCAATGAATTGCCGGTAATTCTGGAATATCATAAAGGGCAGAAGCGAGAAGCTGATTATTTTAGTATATGATGCAGCCTGAATGGCAACCTCTGCCGGTTGATTCAGATAAAAGACCAGATCGGCCATGAGATAAACGATGATTGAAATTCCCAACCCGAGAATGCCATTCACCAGTAAGGCCTGACGCAAAATGATCCCGCATTTGGTGTGATCTTCCTTTCCCCGGGCAATGGCAACCAGGGGAGTAATGCCCAGAGTCATTCCCAGACCAAAAACCAGCACCAGAAAAACCAGACCATTTACCAGGGAGGATGCAGCCAGGGGTGTGGCGCCTACTTTTCCCACCATAATACTGTCTACGACGCCCAGCATCACATGTCCCAGCTGTCCGATTGTTACCGGATAGGCCAGTTTCGCGGTTTGCTTGATATGATATCGATATGTATGCATTTGGCTGAATAAAGGGTTTAAAAATATGAGATCAGTCTATTCTTCCCGGCGATCCAGGGCCAGTGGACCCCAGGTCTGGTCGGTGGGCATTACTTCAATCCGGTTAATATTAACGTGATCGGGAAGACTGGTAACCCAGAAGACAACCTCGGCAATATCTTCCGCAGTTAAGGGTTGTGTTCCCTTATAAACCTGATTTGCTCTGTCGGAATCACCCTTAAAGCGCACCATAGAGAATTCGGTTTCTGCTAATCCCGGTTCGATGTTGGTCACTCTCACCTTTGTGCCGAACAGATCTGCCCGCAAATTCCGGGAAAATTGTTTGACAAAAGCCTTGGTTGCTCCATACACATTTCCACCCGGATAAGGCCAGTTTCCGGCGGTAGATCCGATATTAATTATATGTCCCTTGTTACGCTTCACAATCTCCGGTAAAAGTAACCTGGTGCAATACAAAAGCCCTTTAATATTGGTATCCACCATGGTTTCCCAGTCCTCCAGACTGGCAGTGTGGGAGGGTTCGAGTCCCAGGGCCAGACCTGCATTGTTGACCAGCACATCAATATTTTGGAATTTTTCCGGAAGTTTATCTAACGCTTTCTTAACGGCCGTTTTCTGCTGAATGTCCAGTGGGATGATGTGGATTTTCTCATTACCACCAAGTTCCGTTTGGAGATCCTGTAATCTTTCCGAACGGCGGGCCACCAGAACCAATCGCCAACCCTCCCTGGCGAAACGCCTGGCACAACCCTCTCCGAATCCGGCACTTGCTCCGGTAATAAATATGGTTCTCTGCATGAGCTTTTCTCCATCAATATATTATTGATTTAAGCAGAAGAAAAAAATAAGAAAGTATGCAGTGATAACTGATTTTAATTCAGTGTTCTAGCTGCAAGCAGCATTAAAACATCCACTAATATTTCTGGATCAGGATATTTTTATATCTATTGGTTTGGAACCACCCAGATATTGTCCTTCATATCCAGTTTAACCTGGTTGATATAAACCGCACGACCGCTGCCACCCGGCCGGAAATCGGTAACGATATCCACGTGCTGCGCCGATTTATTCAGTATACCTTTTTTGTTATATTCTTCCGTTTCCTTCTTGCCCACATCGGAATTCGGATCCGCCGTAAAGCACTCCGGGTAACTGGCGCCGATGGCAATATGCAGCGTTCCGCCAACTTTTTCAACAAACAGGGGATGTTTTAGCACTTTCTCAATTCCGTTATTCATACCCAGAGCAACCTCGCCCAGCCGATGTGAACCTTCATCGGTTTCAATTACTTTCTGCAGAGCTTCAAATCCCTTCTCGGCAGTGTATTCTTTAATGGCCCCGTTTTCAAATTTCAGATAAATTCCCTGAATGGTAGTACCACTCTGAAAAACCGGCAAATCTACAAATATTTCACCTTCCACACTATTGGCATCGGGACTGGTAAACACTTCTCCATCCGGAAAATTTCGTTCACCGGTACATTTAATTACATTCCGGCCGGCAATACTTAAGCGGAGTTCCAAAGCCTTACCGGTTTTGGGATGTTCGGTCTGGATCCGGATTTCCTTACTTTTGCTCAACAATTGATAGATTGGTTCCTCCACTTCTTCCAGCAATCTTGGATCAACTGTTGAAGCATTAACAATAACCCGGGTATAATCTTCCAGGCTCATTCCTTCCAGATTGGCAAAACCCTGGGTGGGGTAAAGTGTAAGCACCCATGGTTTGAGCAGACGGATAGTTTTGAATGGTTCATCCGCTCTCATCACAGCTTTTGTTGTCTCCTCCGGCAGGTTATCGAAAAGATCAGGGGATTCGGCTCCGAGTACTTCAATATATTTGGTCATATTTTTATATCGCTGTTCATGCCATTCGGGCACTTTCTGAATCTGCTCGATAGTCCCATACTTTGTAATTGATGCACCCCAAACCTTTCCCCGATCATTATCCGGCGCCACGATGTTCATATCCGCAATTCCTCCTGCGGCAAATATTTTATCCTGCAATACGGACATCAGTGGCCAGCAGATATGCTCTCCTTTAATCATCACAATATCATCCCGGGTTATGCCTCCCAGGGAATAATCCAGCAGATAATCCGCCCAGGTTTCCAGGTCCTTCCGTACAATCTTTGGGTTCATTTTTTCCTCCTGTGGATTTGTCTCAAGTTCATAAAAACAGGGTGAAATATAAAACCAAAATATAGTTCAATCCATAAACTCTTGAAACAATCCTCAAAATTCCCTTTTTGGTAATTCACCTGAAAGATTTGTAAAATATTATGAACTGGCTTTTCTACAAAACCAATAAATACCGATATCCCTCGCATCATAAAATGATAAAATAACTTTATAATTTTAAAGAATTAAGATTAATAAACGATAATTTTGATCTAAGCTGTGAATAATGAATTGGAGAAATGATGAATTACCGATTTACGACTTTATTGTTTATTTTCATAATTTTGATGAGCCAATTTGCTTTGGCCCAGGATGTGATGCTGGGTTTTAAAATTGGAGGCAATACTTATTTTGGTGACATTAAAAACCAGAAACTTGGCCAGTATTCCGGTATTACCACAGAGCTATGGTTTACTGATCAGCTGGCGCTGGGAATTCTTGGTTATGCCGCCCATATAACTTCGCAAAATTCTAACTATTTTTTTGAAACGCCGGTATACAGTCTATCCGCATCCATGAAATACCGTCCATCGGCAAAGAATGTAGTAAGTCCCTATTTTCAGCTGGGTGCAGAGGGTTTTCATTTTGATCCGAAGGACCGGAATGGAAATCTTTTGCCCAACAATGAAGCAGGTAATTATCAAAAATTCGCTTTTTCCATCCCTGCCGGATTGGGGTGCTCCATATTTCTTGGTGAAAATTTTTCCTTTGATATTGAAGGGGCTTATCATTTTGTGGTATCGGACTATCTGGATGATATCAAAAGTGAAAAGAATCTGGATAGTTTTTTAAGCGGATCTTTGGGTTTTTCCTTTCACTTTGGCGGGGCAAAAGACACCGATGGTGATGGCATCCCGGATAAACGGGATCTGGATCCGCTGCATCCGGAAGATTTTGACGGATTTCAGGATGAAGACGGCGCCCCCGACCTGGATAATGATCAGGATGGTGTTCCCGATTTCCGGGATAAAGCGCCGATGGATCCGGAGGACCGGGATGGGTTTGAGGATGAGGATGGCGTCCCGGATCCGGATAATGATAAGGATGGAATTTTAGATGTAAACGATGGTGCTCCTGACGATCCGGAGGATGTGGACAGTTATGTGGATGACGATGGTGTGCCCGATCCGGATAATGATGGCGATGGTATTCCTGATGTTCAGGATGAATGTCCTGGTACCGATCAAACTTTGATCGATGGTACCGACACCAAAGAAACCTACAACGGTTATGAAGACAAGGATGGTTGCCCGGATGTGAAGCCGGAAATTGCGGTGGAGAAGGGGGAATCTATTGTTCTGGAAGGAGTTTATTTTGCCACCGGCAGTGCTAACTTAACACCGAATTCCAAATCTATTTTAGATAAAGTGGTCCGGACATTACAGAATAATCCCAAGATTGAAGTGGAAATTCGGGGACATACCGATATCACCGGAAGTTACCAGACCAATATGCGGCTCTCCCAGGAACGGGCAGATGCGGTCAAGATTTATCTGATGAATAATGGCATCGATGCCATGCGCATTCGTACAAGAGGTTATGGTCCTGATAATCCTATCGCTCCCAACTCCACGAGGGAAGGGCGAGCTAAGAATCGCAGAATTGAATTCTATAGGATTAAATAGACAACCCTGTGAAATTGAAATTGAACGGTCGCGGATTTTTCCTTCTGCGACCGTTTTTATTTTTGTCTATTTTGATCCTGTGGCGGCATTGTATTCCTGCAGGAGCTGCAACCACATTTCAGCCGCAATCTTGTCATAAATAAATTCACCATCCGGCATGACATCATTTAAAACATCGGGTTTGTTATTCGAAGCCCAATCTATTACCGGCTGAAGCTTGGTAGATATCTCATTAATGCTCTGGTCGTTCATTTTTACGATGATATCCCAGATATCCTTATGCCTCACCACGAATTTAGCGTAATCATATCGGATGGAGGTAATGCCCAGAGCAGCCAGCCAATCATTATTTTCAGACACCTGGCAGATAACCGTGTCTCCGGCTTCGGTTAAATTTGAATAAACCAGTTCAGTGTGGAGAGTCGAATCATATTCGGCAAGATTTTTCAACTCTTCTTTACCACGTAAAGTAAATGATTCAATAGCAGTGAAAGTAATGTTATCCGATAAAAGTAGATTTACTACTCCTGGCTGATGTTTATTGTAGGCATCAAAATATTGGATAACAATATCCTTTTTTGCAGGTGCGCAGGCCAGATTCAAGAGCACATAAAATAATAGAACAACTGATAATTTTTTGGTTCTCATAACAGGATCTCCTTTTTATCACCTCACTTAAATTATTGAGTATTTTCTTTGAATGGTGATTCGAGCTTAAAACCCAATTGCATCAACCAATATAAATTGTTACTGGCAATCCATTCATCTTTTATCTTGCCATCCTGGAAATGGATGATACTCATGCCCGAAACGTCGATCGATTTGCCGGTCGGGGGGTGTGTGCCGGGTCCGGTGTTGGTTGCGGTAATGGTCCACCGGACAGCAAATTTGTCCGTGTCAAAAAATGATTCATTCACCGTGATATGAAAATCAGGATAGGCGGTTCTCCACTTTACAACATCCTGCTTAAAGGTTTCAATCCCTTTTTCGGGTTCAAATTTGGGTGTCATCCGCAACTCAAAGTCCGGAAGAAGGACCTGATCGATGCCGTCAAAATTACCGGTATTCCAGAAACTGAGATAAGCATCGACTAAGGGTTGATATTGGGCTGAACTTTTTTCTGTGTTACAGTTGAAGAGAAAAACCAGGAGTATAGTTAATGCTGTGCTGCTGATCAAAAAACGGTAAGTTCTCATTATTTACCTCCAAAGGTTTTGGTTTCAGATATTTGAATTATCATTTATAACTTTCTGTTATGATATACAAATTTATCGAAAACCTGAGAAACAAGAAGAACTGTCCCGGTCGAATTTAAAATTTCACTTTGTCTTGTTGGTTGATACAGTTTGCATAATACCAAAGATACTCCCTTCTGGGTCCTCGCAGTAGGCATGCAGCCCAACACCGGGAACTTCGCGTGGCCCCAGTATCTTTTTACCTCCGGCTTCCTCGATCTTTGCTAAATAATCATTTATCGAATCGACTTCGATGGTATTAATGACGGCCTGCTGAAAATGTCGATTCATAAAACCACCATTAATTCCCGGTGTGTCCTCGGGTCCGGTGGTCGCTAACCAGTAACTCTGCGGTCCTTCCCAGCCGGCAATTTGCCAGTTAAAAACCTTCTGATAAAAGGCGATCACCTTCTCCGGATCATTCGCCAGAATCTCAAAATGGATTGGTCTATTCATCATAAGTCCTTTTTTTAAACCAAATTGCTAATCTCTTAAAAATTGATCTTTACAAAACACCCGGAGCCAAGTCTGAATGATTTTCCGCAAGAGAAATATCCAGGAGAGGATGGAAAATTCTGATTTGTCAGGAATGGCATCAAAAATTTACGAAGATATGTGATTATCCGGAAGAATTATCGATCCTTTTATTATTGTTTTTTTGTTTTTGAGGATAATTTTTTTGACCAATTTTTCCTTTTCCTCTTCCCTTTAATTTACATCTAAAAGGTGCTCTTTTTTACAACTGATACAGCATCCAGTAAATTACCACACCGGTTACCGATACATAAAGCCAGATGGGGAGTGTCCAGTGGGCAATTTTCTTGTGTTTGATGAAATTTGCTCGTAGCGCCCGCCAAAGAGTGAAAAGAACTAGGGGAACAATAATCGCAGCAAATATGGAATGTGAGATCAGGATGGTAAAATAAACCGGACGTATCCAGCCGGTATGTCTAAAATGAATATTTCCAACCTGCGAATGGTAATAAAGATAGGATATCAGAAAAAGTACAGATACGGCAAACGAGGAAAGCATAAACGTTTTGTGGATGTTTATCCTTCTTTTTCTAATGAAATAAAATCCGCAGAGGAGGAGTGCAAAGCTTAATCCGTTCAGGATGGCATTTACTTTAGGCAGATCGGCTACCGACATAGTATTAATCCTCAATTTTTATTATGACGGAGCATCTCAGGCAACTTCCGGTGTACCGGTTTCATTTATTTTTGTTTTAACGGATTCGGAATGGATGGCATGTATTCCGGATAAACGCCAGCTCCAGAGCAGAAAGATAATGGTAGTGGCCAGAATTAATGCCCCAACCGCTACATGGGGAACCGTTGAAAAGACCGATCTTGAAGTCCAGATGTTCAGTGCTCCCAGGGTTATTTGTATAACTGTCAGGAATAGCAGGGCAAAAACGATTTGGCCCAGGAGTGGCGATTTGCGATATGAAATAAAAAGATAAATAATAATCCCGAAAATCAGAAAAGCATTCAGTCGATGAGCAAATTGGAGTATCACTTTCAACAGATATTCTTCATGGGGAATTGGAAAACCGAGGCTGGTATACTGAGGTAAATTCTGGAAAGGTGGTATCAGTCGGCCAAAGGAGAGCGGGAAATCCGGGATGATCAGGCTGGCGCCGGTGTAACGAATTAAAGTACCCATAATCAGCTGCCCAAACACGAAAATTAAGAGTGCCAGACTGAACCAGCGTATGTTTTTTCCTGTTTCCATTTCCCTCCAATTTGTGGCTGGTTGTAGCCAGGATCGGGAAGTAAACAGGACGATCGCAAATAGTGCGCACAGGATCGTTTGGGCAAGAATGCCATGGGTAGTTGCGAAAGCGATCCTGTCTAGCTGGAAATCGGTCATACCGGTGAGACTGGCAATGGCAGAGCGAACAGCGGTATTTGACACTACCAGCACCCTTAGGGCGCCCAGACTGGCCTGGAGGAAAACTCCCAACAAAGCAACAATGCCCAACCAGCGAAAATGCTGCCTGGGCTTCGATCTCCATAACCAGATTGCAAGTATGGTAACCAGCAGAGAGGTAATTCCGGCAATGACCCGATGACTGTACTCGAATACTATGCCGCCAATTAAAGGAGGTACGACAGAGTGGTAAGCAAGCGGCCAGTCGGGGACGGTATCGCCCGATCCGGTACTGGTGACGGTTGCTCCGGCAACGATTAAAAAAACGGCAAAGCCGGCGGTGAACAGTGCGAAAAGATGTAGTCTCCTGTTATAAGTTTCCTGCTGAGATTGGTTTACGCTTTCCATACTTTATCTCCAAGTTCTGTTTGTCTGTGTTCCTGTCCCTCAATGAGATTTGCGGGTTTTTAGAAATGCCACTACGTTATCCAGTTCCTTTGGGGTTAAAATTCCACCAAAGGCGGGCATTCTTCCGGCGCCTCTTAAAATCCGGATAATCATCTCATCCTCGGTCATCCGATCAGCTACGGTAGTTAAGTCAGGACCACGATGTCCACCGTCTCCTGCTATATTATGACAATTGATACATCCCCTCTGGTAAAATATTTGTGCCCCTTCATAGACTGGTCCGCTATTGGTACCGATTACTTTTTCCGATAAAGGCTTTGCTGAAAAATCGGGAGACCAATGGGCTTTAATGCCGGCAACCCAGAGCGTTCCGATCATCAGTACAATAATGATTACTGCGCCCATGGACCATGGACGGCGATAGGGATGACGCTCACCTTTATTGAACAGGAGTGGCAGGAGAAATAATACCAGGCCGGCTAACATAGGAAACAAAACAATTATATAATTTTCCATTGCCGAGGGAATAAGCGCAAGCACGGCAAAGTACCACAATAAGTACCAGTCCGGTCGTGGTGAAGCCTGGATATTGGTCGGATCCGGTGGTTTGCCAATGACGGGTGGTCCCACCACATAGGCCAGAAACATAATGACCGCAATGACACCCACCCCAAAGACCACATCCCGCCAGGCGGCATCGGGCCAGAATGGATGTCCATCTGTTTTAATGAGATTTTCGTACCAACTGCGATAGGTTTTCGGATCGACCGCCTGACCCTGTTTTGGTGGTTCGGAAATGCCATTGCGAATAACCAGGTACAGATGGAAGCCAAGTACCGAAAAAATTAAGGCCGGGATAAAGAAAACGTGGAAGGCAAAGAAACGACTGAGCGTGGCACCCCCAATCACTTTACCTGCCAAGAGAAAGCGGGATATCCAGTCTCCGATAAATGGGATTCTCCCGGCCTGTTCTGCTCCCACCACCACAGACCACAGGGCATTTTGATCCCAGCGTAACAATTGTCCGGTAAATCCCATCAGGACGGTGAGACCTAATAGCAAAACACCGGATATCCAGTTCATCTCCCGCGGGAATTTATAGGCAGCAGTAATGAAAACCCGGATCATATGGATTCCAACCAGAAAAATCATGGCAGAAGCTCCAAAGTAATGCAATCCCCTGATAAAATTTCCTAACCAGGCCTGATAGGTAATAAAGCGCAGGCTCTGGTAGGCCTGGGAAGTGGAGGGAATATACATGGTTGCCAGTGCGATACCGGTTACTACCTGAATGATAAAAGCAACCAGAGTGGCGCTTCCGAAAACATACATCCAGGTTGTCCCACGAGGCACCAGATGTCCGGCCAGCGGTTTTATAATTTCCGATAATCCGGTGCGGTCGTCGAACCAATGCCATATTTTTATAAGAATTTTCATAGATGTTCTCTAATTTCCTTCAGATTAGCATGAGGATTCTGATCCATTAGGTTATTGGCAGCTGGCTGGTACGGATTTCTACTCTATTGTTTCGTATACGCACCGGATATTGAGTTAGTGGTCTCGGTGGTGGTCCGGCCGCTACCTGGCCGTCCTTGTAATATACACCACCATGGCATGGGCACATGAACAAATCTGCTCTGGGCAGCCACCGGACCGGACAACCAAGATGGGTGCAGTTTATGGAAAACGCAACAAAATTGGTTTCGTCCACTCTTCTTAGCCAGGCTGCCGTTTTAGCGGTAATCCCGGACCATGGTAAGGGAGAGGCGTCTTCAAACGATACCTCTACTGTTGTACCAATTTTAAATTGATCCAGATTTCCGACATCGCGCCAGTCCCGGACAACCTTTCGTAATAATGGCGAAATCAGAAAACCAATTACCGGAAGCGCCAGAACCAATCCGGCGATACCGCTGAGTAAAATACCAAGTTTATTAAAAAACTGCCTGCGGCTTATTTCATCGTTTTGGTCAAACAGTTTCATGTTCCTTCCTCTGATCTGATGATTGTTCATTGAGTAGATCCCTTACCCATCCCCGAACCGATATACTAAAAAGCACGATACCCACTGCTGAGATGATCCAGGTCGAGATAAATCCCCAGAGAATAAAGATGATGGACATTGCCAGACTTATCGGCCAAAAGGTGGGTTCGGGTGTTTCTTCGGGCATTGGTTTTACCCATTCTTCAATAGGATTATCATTCCTAGTCATGGGATTGGCTTGATCCTCTGATGGGTGCGATTTATCCTGAGTAGTATCATACATGGCTGTTTTCAATCCTTTTAACTTGTTCTTCTTTGGTTTCGGGGGTAACAATGGGCTGGCTTGAACCCACCACGGCACGCAGGGTCAGAGTATCCCGGTCCGGTGTGCGATACCAGCGGACCAGCGTACCGATTACCGCAGACACATAAACAATACAGGCAGGAACCCACATCAACAGACCACCAACCTGTTGATCTACGCCCGGAGAGAATCCCCATCCATCTCTGATAATGGGTAAGATACCTGCCGCGTCTTGTGGATTTAAGTATGCCGGAAACAGACCTACAGTGGAAAAGGTAATTATAATTCCTAAAATAGTACAGGCTATACAGGCCGAGAAAAGATAAAAAATAAGGTAAAGTGGGTTCATCCGTTCTTCCTTTAAAGGGGAGATAACCACCCACCAGAAAATTGTTCCCATAACCAGGATGCTGAGATGTTCAAAAGCATGAAAGGTTTCATTCGCCAGCGCCGCATTAAACAAAGGTGGCCAGTGCCAGATCCACATGGCCCCGGCTCCGGCAGACCAGGCGATAATCGGGTTTGAGAGTACATGTTCAGTCTTACGAAAAAAACTCCATTTCATCCCCTTGCGAAAAACCCATTCGGGTATTCCCAGCAGTAGAAATGGTGGGACTACCAGGATAAAAAGTAAATGCTGGACCATGTGTGCACTAAAAAGATAGGTATCTGAAATCTCGTCCAGCGGGGAGACCAGAGCAAGAAATAATATGATTACGCCTATAAAGTAGAAAATCGATTTTTTGGTAATGCGGGAACGAACAATCAACAGATAAGCCACAATCAATCCAATGCAGCCAATAATTATCGAAGGTTCCCATTCCCAGGCGGATAAAAGAAATTTACTCATTGTCATAGTTTTACCCCCAGATAAACAATTGAGAAAATGACCACCCATACGATATCCACAAAGTGCCAGTATAAAGCAACGGCGCCAACCGAATTGACGGTATTTTTATGATTAAAATTTCCAGTTAGGGACAGGATGAAAAGTATTCCCAGGATTAACAGACCGGCAAGCACGTGAAATCCATGGAAACCGGTAAGGGTGAAAAATGTTGTGCCAAAAAGGTCACGGCTGATGGTTTGCCCATGCCGGATCAGAAAATTCCATTCGATGCCCTGGCCAGTCAGAAAGATGACGCCAAATAACATGGTAATGAACAACCAGAACGCCGATCGTTTGATTTTTTGATGCTCTGCATTTTTTTCCGCCCGCCATACAGTAAAACTGCTGGAAAACAGAAACAGGGAAAAGATACCGGTCTTAACAACATCCAAAAGCCCTTCCGGAGTGTTACCTTTGGCAACACTCCGGAAGTACAGGAATGCCAGAATGAGCAGGGTGAAAAATACCGCTTCTGTTCCGATCACCAAAATTACCGCCAGTTTGCTCTTATTCATCTTTTCCTCATTCTTTTATCAGCTCTCGTGTTTCCAGTCCGGATCTTCCGGATGTTTCAGATCCCATAAAGGTCTCCGGCTTCTTACCAATGGTATTTTTTCGAAATTGTGCGGGGGCGGGGGTGAGGAAGTTGCCCATTCCAGGGTCCAAGCCTCCCATGGATTATCGCCGGCTGGTTTTCCGCTGCGGAAAGAAACAATCAGATTCCAGAGAAATACCAGGACTGAAATTGCCAGGATAAATGCCCCGATAGTTGAGATCATATTCATGGAGCCCCAGCCCGGTAGATTGGGGTAGGTATATACCCTGCGGGGCATGCCAATAAGACCGAGAATATGCTGAATGAAAAAAGTCATATTGAATCCGATAAAGGTTAACCAGAAATGAAGTTTACCCAATTTCTCCGATAGCAGGCGTCCGGTCATTTTGGGAAACCAATAGTAAATGCCTGCAAAAATTGCAAACAAAGTTCCACCGAAAAGGACGTAATGGAAATGAGCAACAACGTAATATGTATCGGTTACCTGCCAGTCCACCGGTACCACAGCAAAGGAGATACCGCTGAGCCCACCAATGGTAAATAAAATCAGAAATGAAGCGGCATACATCATTGAGGTGGTAAAGCGAATTCTCCCTCCCCACATGGTCGCTATCCAGTTAAAAACCTTAATTCCGGTTGGAACAGCAATGGTCATGCTGGCGAATGCAAATGCGGTGTTAAACGGGTGACCTAGTCCAACGGTAAACATATGGTGTGCATAGACGGCAAAACTAAGTAAACCGATGGCTACGGATGAACCGGCGACGAATTCGTATCCGAAGATTGGCTTACGGGAAAAAACCGGAATGACCTCAGAAATAATCCCCCATGCCGGAAGAATCATTATATAGACTTCCGGATGCCCGAATGCCCAGAAATAATGTTGCCATAAGATTGGCGATCCCCCGGTGGTCACAGTAAAGAAACTTGCATTCAGTAAACGGTCCACCAGAAGCATAACCAGTGCAGCATTTAATGGCGGCATGGCAAACAGGATAACAAACCCGTTTACCAGAACCATCCAGACAAAAAGAGGAAGGCGTTTAAGGCTCATTCCCTTCGTTCGATATTTTATAATGGTAACTACCAGATTGATAGCGCTGGCTACGGTACCGACACCAATACCAAGCAAGCCAAGCGCCCAGTAATCCATACCAGTAGTGGTTGAATAGACCTTTTCACTGAGCGGTGCATAGCTGAACCAACCAGCTGCGGGTGCGCCGCCGGCGATAAAGCTGTAATACAGTATTAAACCTCCGAAGAAGAGTAACCAGAGTCCCAGGGCATTTAACCGCGGGAAAGCCATATCCCGGGCACCAATCATCAGCGGGACAAAATAATTGGCAAATCCGATGAGCATGGGCATCACCACCAGGAAAATCATGGTGGTACCGTGCATGGTAAAAATTTGGTTGTAAGCATCGGGAGACAAAAAAGTGTTTTCCGGACGAGCCAGCTGAATCCGGATGAACAGGGCTTCGACTCCACCAACCAGAAAGAAAAACAGGGTAATAAGCAGATACATGATGCCAATCTGCTTATGATCCACTGAAGTGACCCAGCTAAGTAAGCCTTTATATTCTCCGGGCATGCTTATTGTATCTATATTGCGGACGGTTGGTACCGAATTGCTCATTTTAAAGTCTCCAGAAAGGCCACCAGCTCCTTTATCTGCTTATCATCAAGTTTCATATAAGGCATATTTATACCCGGTTTTACGGCCTGTGGATTTTTCAGCCACCTGGTCAAACCAGCCGGTGTATTGTCCAGGATTCCGGTGCCAAGTGTCTTGCGGCTGGCCAGATGCGTTAAATCCGGCCCAATGCTGATATTGCTTGAGACACCGGCAATACTGTGGCAGTTGATACAGGTTTGTTCTTCAAAAACCTGCAGGCCTTTAGCCGCTTCACCTTTGGTGGGAAATACCGGAAGCTTTTGATGATCTGCCAGCCAGGCATTATATTCTGCTTCAGGCTGGGCAATTACCCGAATCCTCATCCAGGCATGCTGTGCACCGCAATATTCGGAACAGGTGCCTAGAAATAAGCCGGGTTTATCGGATTCCAGCCAGATGTGATTTGGGTGGCCGGGAATGGCATCCATTTTTCGGCCAAGCTGAGGCACCCAGAAAGAGTGAATAACATCAGCAGATTCGATGAGGGTATAGAGTTTTTTTCCTACCGGGATGTGAATTTCATTAGCAGATACCACGCCAGCCTGCGGATAACGTAATTCCCACCACCATTGATGGGCGATTATCACCAGATCCGCTTTAGTTCCCGGGCTGGCTGTTGGATCGGATTTATGCATGGTAATCAAGGTTAGTATAAACAGGAAAATAAGGATTAATCCGGGAATGACCGTCCAGGTAATCTCCAGACCGCGGTGTCCATAGACCTGAGGTGGTTCCCCTTCGCCTTCCTTCTGACGGTAACGGTATGAGGCAAATAAAACCAATCCGGTCACCAGGCTAAATATCACTGCGGCGACGATTAAGGTTACGATAAAAAGAGTGGAAATATCATGGGCACCTGGTGAAACCGGATTAAAAGGTGAACTTGTCTGCATGAACGAACCTCTGTTCAATTTCTTAATAATGCTCTGGAATTGCCAAATTCATCTGATTCCATCACGATGCCATTGGCCTTGAATTATGGTAAATGAACAAAATGAAGATTTAATGAAGGGGGTAAAAGTCGAAATTCTTGAGTATCGGATAAAGATTAGAAGGACTCAAAAACCTCTCAACATGAATGAAGGATTCGGTATCTGTCGGGATAAAAAATGTAGATTTATAAAACCGGATTTAACTAATACCGGCCCAGCTGGTATTCCTGAACAATTTTCCAGGTGCTAATTGATTTTGTTAGCAGGTAGTAGGATGGCCAACCACACTGGGCACCACACAGGAAATCAGTAAATATAAATGCCTGGGTTCCCTCGGTATTAAATCCGGCTCTGGAAAACCAGTATATGCCAAGTTTTTCCCGGTAGTTCATGGTCTGGTTTCGATCGAGTTCCTGAAGTTGTGAGTTCAATTGTTCAAACATATTCTGGCGGTTGATCGGTATTTTGGTAATTGGTATATCAATTTTTGCCGGATCGACCGGAAATTGATTCACGTTGTTTTGACGAAAACTGTTCAAAAGCTCATTCCAGTTATATTCTGCCGGCAAAGTAAAACGAGTATCCAGGGTTAATGCTTCCGGATCGGGGGGATAGGTTTCGGTATTTGCTCCAATCAAAACTATCGGTCGGTTTGTGGTTACATATAGGGAGTCGATAATTATCCCATAAATTTGATACTCATCCTCAGATAGTGGAGATGAATTTTCGGGTTGAGAACATGAGATCAGAAATGCAGCAAATAAAAGACATAGTTGGCCAATGTAGACTATCTTCTTCATAATTATCTCCTGAGTTGAAATAGCGCTAACGATAATATAGTTCTAATTTTTACTTGATGAAATAACTAACTCCGCGAATTTAAAAGTGGTGGCTTCCTCAGACCACTTTCAAAGTCTATTTCACCAGAATACATTTCTGCACACTTCTGAAGTTTCCACTTTCCAGATGAATGAAATATACGCCGGAGTTATACTGGCTGGCGTCCCATTTAATAAAATGGTCCCCTGTAACCTTTTTTTCCCTGATCAGGTTTGTCATCAGCTGACCGGCGATGTTATAGATAGAGAGATTGACCTCGGCACCGGCGGGTAAATAGTAAGCGATGGTAGTCGTGGCATTAAATGGATTGGGATAATTTGGAAATAACTGTACGGTTGCCGGCAGCGGGTCCGGGTCGTTGGGAATCGCCAGTCCAAACTCAGCCCGACACTGTTGACTGAGGGAATCAACAGGAATTCCTTGGGATTTTACAACTAGGGTTAATAAAAAATGCTCATCCCAGGTTTCAAAGGAGCTGTCGAAAGTGACCTGCTGAAAGTATGGTAATACACCCTGTGGCAAGTACCACAATTCATAATCATATTGATCCGAACTATCCTGCAGCAGAAAATAACATTGGTCGGTATACTGCCATTGTCCTGAATTATTGTGGTAAAGTAAAGAAGTATTAAATCCGGGGGAAATAATAATACTGTCCTGGGCATTGCTGGAACTGAGTATGCAGATAATCACTGCACCGGTGCAGCCATCTTGAACCAATAGCGTGTCTGTTTCGGGAGTGAAGATGATGTTTTGGGCAAATAATGAAGGGAGGCAAAGAAAAAATACATTTAAAGATAGAGAAATAATTTTGAGATGTATGAATAATTCTCCCATTGTTGCAGAAAATTACATCACTTCACCTTATCTTTTAATAATTTTCTATTTATTAAATCGAATTATCCAAATCTTCAGTTTTATAGAATATTGGGGTACCTATAAACCGATTAATTACCACACTTTAGTTAACCAATAATTTGCTATCAGAATTTATACCATTTTGGACGATCGAACAGTAAATTAGTGAATGTTTTCTGTGAAATTTGGTTTGTATTTAAATCATATATATAAATATTTCTTGGCTCATAATTTCCGAAGTTTGGCGAACATAGTAAGCATATTTTCTGCTCATCAGGAGAAAAGGTAAAATCTATAATATATGGATCCGCCAGTGAGATAATAGTTTCAGCCGAGTTGCTAATGAAATCCTGGTAGATTATTTGAACGCTATCAGTCGTTTCCATCAAATAATAGAACCCATTATTTGTATTAGACCACTGGGGATAAGTACTTTTATATGAATTAAATGTTAATTGTTCACTGGTATTATTTTGAAGATTCATCATAAAAATGTTATAATTTCCAGTTAAATCAGATTCGTATAAAATTCTATCACCGGCATCATTGATATCCGGAATGGCATTATTGATTGAAGAATATGGTGTTAAATACTCAAACTCAGTCCCATCAAAATTCATTACACCTAATCTTCGTCCCCCACCCTCTATAAGATAGAAACAAAGTTTTTGATTCCCTGGAGCAAAATCAGGCATTTCCATATCAAAACTTTTTTGGAATAATAATTGTTTATTATTGCCATTTTTGTCCATTGTCCAAAATTGATGGATATAGGGACGTTGATACCCGATTTTGTCGAGATTGGAGAGATAAACAGGAAATTCTGACATATCCTGATTTGTTAGTTGTTCTAATAGTGAAGTTTGCAAATTGAAGCGGTACACATTCCGAGGTGGATCCCGAAAGTTATAGGTGTAAACATAATCACCGGTCGTTGGTGTTCCCCAATTAACAATTACTACAAGTCCGCCGGTTAGCGGATTTAGAGTAAGCGTAATTGTGTTAATCTGACCGGCTTGTATTGTAACGTCAGTTTCTCCATGATAAATTTCCTGATTACTGGAGTCAAATGCCGAAACAGATAGATGCCAGATTCCAATAACTACCTGTCCAAAATCTGCATAGGCGGAATCTCCTGAAATAGTGAAAATTCTCTGAATGGAAGAATAACCATTTCTCTCCAAAATTCCTGAAATAGTATAAACTTCCGCCGGGGCGTTATTCAGATTTAGAGTAAGAACTAACTTCTCAACATTTTTTTCAGGGGATTCTTCAGGGGTTGTTGAAACACGATGGCAAGATGTTGAAATGATAAAAGATAAAAAGAAAATATAGATTGCAAAGGTAAATATTAATTTGGTCTTCATTATTCAATCTCCCATTTATTATTCAAAATAATATATTAAATACTATCTTATCCCAACTGAATAATTGCTACGATAAAATGAACTTGTTAGAAAACTTACCATGGATGTCCTCCCATCCATTTTAGTCTATGCCCTTCATTTTACAAATCAAGAATTAAATTGTCAAGAAAAATCTGGACTGGTCCCCAAATCCGTCATAGAGAAAAAAGATTTATAGATTGTCTGTATTGCTGACTGTTTTTAATTTTACTTAAAAGCACTCTTCATAAATTAATTTGAAAGTGAAGTCTTTTTAACAGAAGCCCCTACAAGTTTACAATTAAAGTTCTTTCTAATAAAATATAATTCAGGAGGTCCGATGGAAAATTTTCAAGGTTACATGGACAAAGCTGTGGAACTGGTAATTGTTTATGCACCCAAATTCGTCCTAGCGATTATTGTGTTAATTCTCGGTTTATGGGTTATCAAAATTGTTCTTAAAGGCATGGAAAGGGCCATGGTAAAAGCTAACACCGATGAATCGCTCCGGAAATTTTTTCATAGCCTGGTTAGTGCGTTGTTAAAAATTATTCTTCTGGTCAGTGTCGCTTCCATGGTGGGCATAGCTACTACTTCTTTTGTGGCGATTTTAGGAGCAGCAGGTCTGGCGGTTGGTCTTGCATTACAGGGGAGTCTGGCAAATTTTGCCGGAGGTGTTTTGATACTTTTTTTTAAACCCTTTAAAGTTGGTGATGTGATCGATGCCCAGGGTCATCTCGGAAAAGTCCATTCCATCCAGATCTTTAATACAGTTCTGAAAACATTTGATAATAAGACGGTTATTATTCCCAATGGCGCAATTTCAGGCAGCAGTCTTACCAATTTTTCCACTGAATCAACCCGTCGGGTGGATATGACTTTTGGTATTGGTTATGGGGACGATATTTTAAAAGCTAAAAAAGTACTCCACCGTCTGGTGGAGGAGGATAGCCGTATTTTGAAAGATCCGGCTCCGACCATTGCTGTATCGGAATTGGGTGACAGTTCGGTAAACTTTGTGGTCAGAGTCTGGTGTAACGCTACAGAGTACTGGAATATTTTCTTCGAGATGCAGGAAAAAGTAAAATTGACCTTCGATCAGGAGGGTATCTCAATTCCGTTTCCGCAAAGGGATGTAAACCTTTACCAGAATAATTGAGTCTGTGTCAACTTTAGATTTTCCGGTTTGATGTTACTTAGTGCTGGTTTAGAATCGGTAAGATGATAATAGCCGTTTTTTAGGAATTGTTTTCTTATTTGCGATATGTAGTCTGTTTAGGCTTTATCCTGAGAAGCTTTATCGATATCCAGGATCTTATTTCCATTTAGATAGTTGCGGGTTTCGTATTTGGTGATTTTCATCAGTTTTTTGGTTATCTCACCCATGCGTGAGATTTCTTTTTTAATAATGTCCATATTTCCGCGTAGATTTTTACCATCGGGGAAATCTTTCAATAGGTCTGAGGTAATGGAAATAATAGTAAGAGGTTGATTGAGTTCGTGGCATACCGCGCCGGCCAACTCCAGCGCACCCTGCAATTTTTGCCGCTGCATGCGTTCCTCCTCCGCCTGTACCCGTTCGGTATGATCATCAGCAACGCAGAGAATACCAATTCCGCCATCCGGCAAAATGACTTTGGTTTCATGCAATTCCATATAACAGATGGATCCGTCCTTTCGCACGCTTTTTTCGTTATGTTTCAAAACCTTACCGGAGAGTAACCTGGATATATTATCGTCCACCTGATCTTTTACATCCGGATGCGCCAGAATGCTGACATGTTTTCCAATCAATTCTTTTCGCTGATAACCAATGGACCTGCAAAAGGCTTCATTGACATCAAGGATTATTCCCTCCTGGTCTTCCAGAATAATGCCACTGGGTGAGAGTTCAAATAGCAGACGGTAGCGATCTTCACCCTCAACAGAATTTAAGGATAGGGTACTTTCGGGTGAGTCAGACGAATTTATATTTCGTAATTCGTTAAGCTGTTTTTTCAATTCCCCAATTTCCGCGAGAAGCTGATCCTTTTTTTTGTTTTTCTGATTCATGAATTAATAAACGCTTAAAATTTGCATCCTCTCAGGAAAGGTAACTAATAATTTTTATCAGACAAATATTTACTATAATCGACTATTTTTGTTCACACTTCACATGTACCGAATATTATTATAAAATTCTATTAAAGTTGTGACTTGGGTCTCATCTTACATTTTATCCTGTCTGGAAAATGATGATTTTTCAGGATGCTTCCTTAGGAATAACAATTTACTCAAGAAATATGAACCGAGTGCTCATTCTAATTGCTCCTTGATAAAGTAAATGTTATATTTGTAACCTTTTAAAATTTGTGGCATCATAATCTCATTTTGTGCAAATCTTGTGCATTCCAGTTTTTTTTGAGAGGTTGTTTCAGTTAACATAAGTTGTGCAAACCCATAACTCAATTAAGAGGAGGCAGTACTATGTCTATGATGAAGGAATTTAAACAATTTGCTATGCGCGGGAATGTAGTGGATATGGCAGTGGGTATTATCATTGGAGCCGCATTTGGCAAAATCGTTAGCTCACTGGTTAACGATGTGATTATGCCGCCCATTGGGGTATTACTCGGCGGGGTAGATTTCAGCAGCTTTATGATCACCCTGAAGCAGGCCATGGGGGATGTTCCGGCGGTCACCCTCAATTACGGGGTATTTATCAATACCGTGATTGATTTCGTGATTGTTGCTTTTGCCATTTTTATGGTAATTAAAGGGATGAATAGAATGAAAAAGAAAGAGGAAGAAGCTCCGGCCGCTCCTCCGGCTCCCACCAAGCAGGAAACCTTGTTGACTGAAATCCGCGATTTATTAAAAACCCGGTCTTAAAGTAGAGTAAACTCAAAGATACCGTGATAGGAATTTCATGAATACCTATCACGGTATTTACAAGTAAGTAATTGATAACAAATTGAAAGATGGAGTTAAAATGCGTTTTTTTAAATTATTTCTAGCAGCTGCTGTTTTTGTTTTTATGCTTTCACTGAATATTTTTGCTCAGGAGGAAAAAAAGGAAGAACCAAAATACGGCTGGCAAAATGAGGTTGTAACTGGTCTGAACCTCACCCAAACGTCATTTGACAACTGGTCCCAGGGAGGTGAAAACAGTTTGGCCTGGCAGTTCAACTTCAATGCCAAATTTATCAACAATCAGGAAAAATACAACTGGTCGAATTCCGGCAAGTTACAGTTTGGTAGAACAAAAGTTGGTAGTCAGGACAGTCGTAAATCCATTGATGAAATAAAATTGGAATCGGTCTATAGTTACAAAATGACTCCTTATGTGAATCCCTATGTCTCAGCAAGCGCCCAGACTCAGTTAATGAAAGGTTATAAATATACCGATACCACTAAATTTGTGGTTTCAAACTTTTTTGATCCGGCATACTTTATTCAGAGTGCCGGTATTGGTTATACCCCAAATGAATCAGTTAAAACGAGATTGGGTGCTGCGATAAAGGAGACCTTTACCCGAGATTACCCGGTTCCCTATGCCGATGATCCGGATACACCCGAGATCGAAAAAACAAAGGTAGAACCTGGTATGGAGTCTGTTACGGATGTTAATGTCACTCTGGCCAAGAACATTCTCTTTACTTCAAACCTGCAACTTTTTTCCAACATGAAAGCATTTAACGAAATCGATGTGAACTGGGATAATTTGCTGGCGGCCAAGGTAAATGATTATATCAATGTGAATTTAAATGTGAAATTGTTCTATGATCGGGATATTTCAACCAAAAGACAGTTGATGCAATCTCTGGCGCTGGGTTTAACCTATACCCTGCTATAATCTGTTTTTATCATTGAAAATAAATTTTGGCTGGTGCGGATTTACGGAAGAATCCGCATCGGTCTCATTATTTATCCCGTTTTATTACAATTATAGTGCGATCGTCCAGCGGCGGTCGTGGACCCATCCAGCGTTTTATTTGAGTCTCGAGGTGCCGGATAATTTCTTCCGGTGATTTTTCTCTGGCCTCTGCAATTATCTTTTGCAGGTTCTCCTCGCCAAATTCCTGGGATCTGTTATTCATGGCTTCGGGATATCCGTCAGTATAGAGAACCAGCACATCCTGCGGGTAAAGCCGGATATTTTCTTCGACGATTATTTCCCGGAATTTTTCATCCGGCAGAAGCCCGATGCCTACCCCTTTCGGAGTGAACCACTCGCCTTTGGTTGATTGCCCAACCAGCATGAGTATGGGGTTATGTCCGGCCCGGGCAAATTTGTATTCCCCGGTATTTCCATCAAGAATGCCAAATATCATGGAAATAAAATGACCACGTTCCACATTTTTATAAAATAACTGGTTGGTCCGGCATAAGATATCCAGTGGATTTTGCCGCTCGGTTGCCAGAGCCTTCAGAAATCCTTTGACCAGGGTCATAAAGAAGGCGGCTGATACACCTTTATTCGACACATCCCCGATGGCAAAACCCAATTTATTGTCATCCATCTCAAAATAGTCGAAGTAATCGCCGCCCACTTCCCAGGCCGGTTGGCAGTATGCTGCAATTTGATATCCTGGTAATTTCGGTATTGTTTTGGGCAGAAATTGGAGTTGAATATCCCGGGCAATCTCCAGTTCCCGGGTCAGGCGTTCTTTCTCTTCCAGTTTTCGGACGTATTCCGGAATAAATTGGGCATCCTGTTCCATACTTTTCCGTTTTACCAGAACCAACAGCAGGGCAAAGAGTAAGAGTGCTCCCATCAGGAAATAAAAACCAAGACCCAGGTTCTGAAAAAACGGCTCGTTGGTTTTGCTAAAAATCACTATCCGGGATAATAGCTGGAAGGAGAAAAACCCAACAATGGTGGTTACAATTTCAAATCTTAACAGAAAATAGATGAATAGAAGAGTGGGGATGATATGTAAAATAAGATTTATTAACGGATTCCCAGCCTGGATTTCAGTAGAGAATGTAAAGGTCAGTAACAATCCGATAACCATGATCCAGATATTTTTACGGAACCATCTTTTTAATAATGTGAGACTAAAGAGGCGGTAAAAGTATTCATTAAAAATAGCACTGGTTAAATATTTGATCCCCAGGGTAAAAACCGGAAATAATAATACCAGGGAATAATTAAGATCCTCTTTGATGCGAAGTGTTCCGCCAAAATAGTGATTAATGAAATATAGTGGAATTGCAAATGCGGTGAGGGATAGAACACCCAGGTAAATGCCCTGTAATAGAGATTTTCCGGTTGCCTGGGTCAGGAATTGGCCCTGCAGGAAGAGGTCGGTAACCGCAAGTTTTTCCGGCCACTCCTGGCGGGCCAGGGCATCGGTAATGGTGAAAAGAAAAAGGATGCCGACAGCGTAGAACAGGGTAGTGGGAATAATACCAATTAAAATGACCCATCCCGTGGACTGCCACATATCGAAAATGGTTTGCAGGATAGTAATAAATATAATGAAATAGACCACCGGCAGGGCGATTTTAAAGCTGATCGATTCTCTCCGTAATAACCGGATAAGATAAATTATCAAAAAAATAAACAAGACTACGAATATGATTGCTGAAACGATGCCAAAGGCAATACGCAGCTTATTTCCGTTTTCATTTTGCTCGGTAGCGGTAGCCTTGAGAGCAAACAATAACTTATAATAAACGACATTCCGGGCGGCTACTTTCACTTCGTGGTATACCGGCTGACCGGCAACCGTCTCGCTGAAGGTAAAATCGAAAATCTGCCCCAGACTATCCTGCTTGAATTCCCGGGAAACGAGGGTTAGTCCGGATGTATCCTGCACAAAATGCTGGAGGAAAGTTAAGGCGTCATGGCGGGCCGCCAGCTCCTCGCTGCTTTCCCCGGGCAGCGTTTGAGTGGCCGTCCGGGTGGTGTCCCCGTATTTGGCCCGCATCGGTTTCTGAAAATCCAGTTCCAGCAGGCGACCATCGGGGGCGAGTTTTATTTCAAACCATTTTCCAGTGAGGTCTCGCACCCGTTCCACCCGGTTTTCCCCCAGGGTAATATCCAGTTTTTTATTCTTACTGGAAATCAGGGAAATATCCCAGTAACGGCCCGGTTGCAACTGCAGTGCCCGGTAGACGGGTTCGAGATTATCCTGCTGCTGATACAAATTGGCATCGATGATAAAGGAGATTTTGATTTCCTCCTCCGGTTCGGGAATCTCCCCTTTTACCAGTTCCTTTGCCTTCAGCACTGCTTCTTCGTGGGTTATTTTAAAATCTGTTTGGGAAAGGGGATGGATCCTTGGGTAGAGGGTTTGTAGAAAATACCAGCCAGCAATCAGGATAAAACCATTTAACAGGTAGGTGAAAGTGGATTTGTTAATTTTCATAGGCTGTCATGTTATTCAATATTGAATTACTTGTGAATTAATCTAATCATTTTCAAATCAGGGAACATACCTTTTTCATGAAATAGTAAAGTGATTCAATTCTTAATTCAAGAAATAAATACGGAAAAGATAAATTACAGTTGCAGATAAAGAAGTTCGATCTTATTTCTGTCAATTTTAATAACAATATGCCCATCCCAATTAAAATTATAATTTGAAACGGATCGAGCGATACGTAGTTTTACAAAGACAAAAAGTGAGACGGATATGAAACAGAAGAAGGACAAACTACTGGATGATGTATTCCGCTATCGCCGGGCGGTTGTGTTGTTATCCGCTGCCCGGGCCGGATTGTTTGAGTTATTCCAGAAAAACAAGAAGCTCGGTATAACTGATGTTACCCAAAATCTGAACTGGTCCAATCGGGCCGCAGAAATTCTGCTAAATGCCCTGTGCGCCCTGGGCTACCTGGAAAAGAAAAATAATCAATACCGGATTTCCCGCAAATTTGAAATGGTGTTCGGGAGGGAAAATTACCCGCTGATAAAAGAATGGCTACTGCATGAGTGGCGACTGCTGAACCGCTGGACCCATCTACCGGAAGTGCTGGAGACCGGAGAACCTTTCCGGGAACCGGAGAAAAAAGCAATTCACCGGAATCACCGCAATTTTATTCTCTCCATGGCGCACCGGGAAAAGGAAAATATGGAAGCAATGTTGTACCATGTTTCCTGGGAGGGGTATCATCATCTGCTGGATCTGGGCGGAGGTCCGGGACTGTTTGCCATTGCCTTTGCTGAGAAATATCCTCAACTCCAGGCAACTGTCTTTGATACTAACGAAACGGAATCCATTGCCAGGGAATTTTTCCGGAAATCCCCCGCCAAAGCCAGACTCAACTTCCGGGCCGGCGATTTTATCAGCGATGATTTCGGAAAAGGATACGATGCAGCCCTGTTGTCCAGTATACTGCATATATACAGTCCTGAAGAGAATCTAAAGGTACTGCAACGGTTGCATCAGTCAATGGTAGCCGGAGGAAAAGTAGTCATCCGGGATTTTCTCCTGAACCGGGATAAAACCGGTCCACTCACGGGTGCCCTGTTTGCCATCAATATGCTGGTAAATACCGACCGGGGAAATGCCTACAGTCTGGAGGAAATGAAAGGCTGGCTGAAACAGGCAGGGTTTATTAAAATCCGGCGCATTAAACTGAGCGGCAATATGGCTTTGCTGGAAGCTTACCGGAGATAAAAGCAGATTTATTGCAATTCAAACGCATCGCCCACATTAAAAAGCAATACCCGTTTTTCACTCAAAATGGTAAGTTCTATTTTTTCCAGCATAAAATACTCCCATATTTTAAGCCTGGTTAATTTTACGAAAATCCGGGCACATATTCAACGGAATCCGACTGGCGGATAAAATTTTCTTTGTCCCGACAGGATAAATCATATAAATTCTTACGTTGGGTGAACGAAGTCCCGCATGATATTTGGTATTAATCGTACTATTTCAATAGAAAAAAAATAGGTAATTAGGTAATTTTCGGACCAGGCATTAAATTGGTCTGGTCATGCTTGTA
>CAYVKM010000009.1:0-78678 GCA_964452045.1 uncultured Calditrichaceae bacterium | reverse complement strand
CGCCCAGGGAGTCAATAAAAAGGTGAATGATGATAGTGGAACAGCAGATCAAATGCATCCATCAATTGCTATGGATGAGAGCAGTAACTTTATTATCGTCTGGGAAGATTGGCGTAACGGCAACCCGGACATCTATTTTCAATTGTATAATTTTGCAGGTATCGCCCAGGGGGGCAATACCAGGTCAAATGATGATATAGGAAACACATTGCAAAGACTTCCTGCGACAGCCATGAACGGTGACGGAAAATTTGTAATCGTCTGGGAAGATTATCGCTTTGGTTGGGACAACCCTGATATTCTCGGCCAGCGTTATTATTCTGATGGTGCTCCGTGGGGCGACAATTATCGTATCGTCACCAATGGACCCAATTTCGGGGAAAAGGCGCCTGCAGTAACAGTAACTTCGGGAGCGATTATTTTTTCCTGGATAGATAATCGCGATTCTACCGATGGTAACTGGAATGTCTTCGGGAAAATAGCGACCTGGGATTGGGATGGTACTGTGAGTGTGAAAGAGCGATTAGGTGAGTCTGAGAAAAAATTGCAAAGCTTTGAATTATTGCAAAACTACCCCAATCCCTTTAATCCAAGTACAACTATTCAGTTTGATTTACCGAAGAACAGTGAGGTAACCTTAAACATATTTAACATACTTGGAGAAGAGGTGGCTACCCTTGTCTCAGGAAGATTATCTGCCGGCTCATATTCGTACGAGTGGGATGCCTCCGGTTTGGCCAGTGGTATATATCTGTGCAGATTGCAAGCGGGTGACTATGTTGAGACCAGGAAGATGGTGTTGATGAGATAGCATTTTTGAGCTCATTTAGTAAAATAATTTAAATATTCGGAGGAACCGACAATTTACCATTCTTCAACTAATCATTTTTTAAAATGGTGTTTGTTAACTAAATATCACCTTAAATGTAGGAGGCACAGTTATGAAACTTAAAACTCTATTTATGATCAACACTGTTATAGCTATTGTCTATGGAATATGTTTTGTTTTAATCCCGACACGAGTCTTATTAATCTATGGTCTGACCGCAGGTGCGGGAGAAGTACTTATGGGCCAATACTTTGGAGTAGCACTTATTGGTATTGGATTGATTACCTGGCTTGTTAAAAATGTTACTGAACGAAATGCAACAGGAGCCGTCATTCTTGCCCTATTAATTTCCGATGTCATAGGTTTAATAATTTCAGTTATTGGTACAATATCCGGAGTAATGAATACTTTTGGCTGGTCGGCTGTCATAATCTATCTGTTTTTAACGATAGGTTTTGCCTATTTCCAGTTTAAGAAACCGATCAAATCTTGAATGGAAGCTAAAGTATTAGAGTAGTATCCACAGGATCAGTGTTTTATAAATGTCAATATTATGTAGAAAATTCAATAGGGCTATCATTTTAACATTGTAATGGCTCTGTGGTTACTTTTATCAAAGGCTGCATCTGAATTACTAGAAGGATTTATCTGCTGGGATTGAAGGCGGGCGACTATGTCGAGACGAAGAAGATGGTATTGATGCAGTAGGATGACTACCAGTAAACTTGAAAATTAAAGCCAGTTGTCAATCAGCTGGCTTTTTTCTTTTCGGCCCTCTTATACTTTGACAAATCCTGAAAATTTTGTAAATTTTACCGTTCTTTATAGAACCATATCTCTGCCCAGTTAGAGCAGAGGTATATGAATGAGGAGTAAAGGTGGATTTAATAGGATCATCTTCTGTCGGATAGTTTAAAATTTCCCTAAAATGGGTCATATAAAGTAGGGAATAGGAGTTCTTGGATAAAGAAATGTAATCTTAAAAAATCGAGGAGAATTATCGAAAATAAATTAGCGACACTTCTACTGATTATTCAAATTCTGTTCGATCATGGACTATGCCCTGGGAATGCCGAAACAACTTTCCAACAGGTCGTACAGAGTCCTTCTATAACATTTACCCAGATTCCTCCCTGGGGTAGTCATGATGATCTCACAGGAAAAGTATCGGGGATAGCACCTGATCAGTATCGAGTGGCAGTATATATCTTCATTGACAATGCCGGGGGATGGTGGACAAAACCTTCATTTGCATCCCCCCTTACCGCTATTAATCAATTTGATAGTACCTGGACAACTGATATTACTACCGGAGGCATTGATGAGTACGCCACGAGAATAATCGCATTTTTAGTTCCTGACTTTTTCAATCCACCGTTGTTGGGAGGCATTCCCCTTATTCCCGATACCCTCTTTCAGTATCCCTATACTATTGAAAGTCGTATAAACGGATCAAGAAAAATTGAATTTTCGGGATATGATTGGGTTGTTAAAAAAAGCGATTCATTTATCGGCCAATCGGGTCCGGGGCCAAACTATTTTTCAGATGACACCTCGGATGTGTGGGTGGATAGTATGGGATTACACTTGAATATTGTTAAGAAAGATAATATCTGGTATGCGAGTGAAGTAGTGATCGATACTTCATTTGGTTATGGCATATACCGATTTCAGATAGCAGGGAGAGTAGATTTATTTGATCCGAATATCGTGCTTGGTATGTTTACCTGGGACGATTGTGCCCCTTATTCTAATACAGTTCCAAATAATTACTTCCGGGAAATGGATTTTGAATTTTCGACATGGGGAGACCCGGTCAGTAATTTAAACGCCCAATTTGTTATTCAACCATGGGACAGACCCGGCAATCGACACCGTTTTGACATGGGACCAACCGCTCGTTCCACCCATTATATGACCTGGAAACCAGATAGTATCATTTTTGAGAGTGCTCATGGATTGGTATCTTACCCTCCTCCTCAAGATTCACTCATTGAATCCTGGTTTTATACCGGCCAGGATCTCCCTGTTCCGGAAAACGAAAACATACGAATAAACTTTTGGCTAATTTTTGGTAATTCGCCATTAAATGGAGAAAATGCAGAATTTATTATTAAAGACTTCAAATTTTTTTTCTTACCAGGAGTCGTTTCTTTAGATCCCTATCCTGCAATCGATTCCAAAGTACCCCAATACATCTGGCTTTCCCAAAACTATCCCAATCCCTTTAATCCAAGTACGACTATTGAGTTTGACTTGCCAAAGACTAGTCAGGTAACACTCAAGATCTTCAACATAATTGGAGAGGAAGTAGCTATAATAGTTTCAGACAGGTTAACCGCCGGCTCATTTTTATACGAATGGGATTCTTCTGGTTTGGCTAGTGGCATATATCTGTACATGCTGCAGGCAGGCGACTATGTCGAAACGAAGAAGATGATACTGTTAAAGTAATTTTTTGACCGACTTATTCCCGGTCTTTTATCTGGATACCAGAATAGCCCGGGAAATTCACATTTCGAATCATCTGTTTGTTAATTTGTTATTATAATCTCGCCCTTCATGACGCCCCCATCGACCCGATGGTCGAATTGTCTATCCTCCCGAACCTGACAATCAGTGACTATGTCATGCAATTTCATTAGATAATCTTTATTCACATTTCTGGCACAGCAATTGATAATAGTAAAACCAAATAATTAATTTTAACGATACACTAACAGATGTAAGGAGTTTTATTATGAGGCAGTTAAAAAATATTACCGGGTTTATCGGATTAGCAATTTTATTGCTAAATTTCGCATGGGCACAGGATTCGACTAAGACACAGGAAAGGGAGAAGAATCAGGCCAAAGTCCAAAGTAAAATAAAGGCGGAAGTAAAAAATCAGAATCAGGTGGGAAAACAGGTTGATCCCCAGGCGGATATGAAGAAAAAAATTATCCATGATCCCAATTTTATCGATCTTAATAATGATGGTTACAATGATAACGCCCCGGATCATGATGGTGATGGTATTCCTAACGGACAGGATCCCGATTACACTGGCGCAGGTAAAGGCAAACGTCAGCAACAATTTGTCGATAATGACGGTGACGGTATAGCAGATAATCTGGTGAAGCAGGGTGGAAAAGGATATGGCGCCAAACAAAATCGAAAAGGCGGATATGGACCCGGCGATGGTACCGGTAACCAGGGTGTACGCCCTCAGGATGGTACAGGCTATGGTCCTGGTTCAAAATCCGGTAATTGTGATGGCACCGGTCCCAAAGGAAACCGAAGAGTTGGATCTGGTAAATAAGGAAAAATGAGGAATGGCATCTCTCCGGAATACCGGGAGATGCCATTTTCCTGTTGGAGAATAAAATGAAATCTAAATTATATCTTATCATCCTAATCTTCTTGATACCGGCCACGGTGAGTGAAGCATTCTCACAGTGGTCTTACTCTCTTTCCATGAGTCAGGAATTTAATTCAAATCCTTTCCGGCTGCCGGATGGTGAAGAAGATCAGATCTCAAATATTGGCATGGGTATCCGGCACGATTGGTCGGCTGCTGCCCTACAATATTATGGCAGTTTTACCCGTTTCCAGCAAAATGAAGCTCGGAATTTTTACTGGCAACAACTGCATCTGGAGGGTGGAGATACCACCAACTGGTTTATTAATGTTGATAATAGAATCAACCGGCAGGAATATGAGATTTATAACTATTTTGCTGCCCGAACAAGTCTCAATCATCTTTATGTTGCCGGTAAAACCTATTTCCGGTTAGGTGCCAATGCAAATCTTAACTTATACCAGAACTTATCGGATATTAACAATATTCTTGTGGGGACATATCTGTCTATGAACCGGTCCTTTCAAACCAGGACCAGCCTTTTCGGTACATTGTCATTTCAATATAAAAAATATCTGGAAACACAGTCTGTTTCTACTTCCGATACCACGACTTCATTTCTTTATCAGATTTCACAAATGCCCGGTCAGGGTGGTGGAGGACAAGGCCCCGGCGGAGGAATGGGTGGTGGAAGCGGCGTTTACTATGTCTCCCAAACTGAGTCGCCCTCAGTAGCTCAGCTAGTGTTAAATGCCAGAATTGCTCAATCTTTAATCAGATATACCGGTCTGGCAGTGCAATATCAGCAACGTATAGCAGTTATTAAACAGGACCGCAGCCTGGCCGGTCTGATTTATGGATATGATCGTGAATCCCAAATTTTCGACGATCCGATGGGGTATCAAGGACCGATGGTGGGAGTAGAGCTTACCCAGATTTTGCCCTGGCAGTTCATGCTCAAAGGAGCTGGATACTATCAGGAAAAAGATTATCTAACCCAGGGTATCTACCTGGATTCGGAAAATTTTGATGAAACTATTTTGCGGAATGATACATATCACACCTATTGGCTTACTTTAAGCAAAACCTGGAATCCCGGCTTCCTGAACGGCGGTAATCTGGGAATCGAATTAAATTATCAATGGATTGACAATAACTCGAACAGTTACTGGTACAATTATCAGAACCGGTATGTTTCTGCCGGGATTCAACTTGACTTATAAGAAAGGGTTTAATTCAATGGCTCGACCAGCAAAATTCAATGGAAAATCGTTCGTCAGCTTTTTAGTACTTTTCTATATCATAATACTTATTGTAACCGGGATTGTCCTTTATTTTTCCCCGCCCGGGCGGGTAGCAAACTGGGTGGAATGGCGATTTTTAGGGCTGACTAAAACCGGATGGCAATCAGTTCATACCATTTTCTCTTTTACTTTTGTCGTTCTTGCCGGATTTCATCTGTACTATAATTGGGTGGTTTTTTGGAGCTATCTGAAATCCAAAGTACAGGCCGGAATAAAGATGAAACGGGAACTCGTACTTTCCGGTTCGTTTACCAGTATTATTCTTGTCCTTACCATATTGAATATTCCGCCGTTTAGTTCGGTGATGCAACTGGGAGATTATCTGAGTGAATCCTGGAGTAATGAAAGCACCGAACCGCCTATTCCCCATGCCGAATTGCTAACTGTGAAAGATTATGCTCAAAAGACTGATATTAGTTTATACAAGGCTCTGCAAAATCTTCAACTCGCCGGTTTGAAGGGCATCGATTCGCTGGCAGCAATCGGGGATATCGCACAACTGAATGAGCTAACTCCCAATGAAGTTGCACTAAAGCTGGCAAACCAGACAATATATCAACAATCTGTTCAGCAATATTTCGGTTTCGGTAGGATGACCATAAATCAGGTGAGTAAAGAATTGAAGATAGAGCCAGGTATTGCCATCGATCGGTTGAAAAATTCCGGGGTGAAATTTGGTGAGGATCAAATCTTAAAAACAATTGCTGAAGAAAATAACTTGAAACCTTTAGATATTGTGAATATAATTAAAGGTGAAAATCAGATAGAAGGGGGAGAACATCTATGAAAAATTTAATTTATGTTTTAATAACCGTTTTTTTACTGGCCAGTGCAGTATTCGCCCAGAGCAATGATTCCACCAAAACAGAGAAGGCAAAAGAACAGGTAAAAACCGAGGCCCAGCAGAAAGATCAGGAGCAGCAAAAAGAGCAAAGCGAAAAACAGGAGCAGGAACAGAAGCAGCAAAAACTGGAAGGATTTGTTGACCAGAACGGAAATGGAATTGACGATCGGCTGGAACAGGGCAAAAATGGTGCTGGTTATGGGAAAGGTAAGAAAGGTCAGAAGGACCGCTTCATTGATCTGGATGGCGATGGGATTTGTGATGGAAAAGAATCTGCGGTTGGTCTGCGAAAGATGTACCAGCGCCGCAAAGGCCAAGCCGGGAAGAAGTAGGCATCAATTATTTTGATTTGTCAAACTGGATTTATTGTGATATCACATATGCTTATGAAGGGATTCTGAAACAAGTTCTGAAAGACACAGAGCCGCAAATAAAGACTTCTGTCATACCGCGTCCCGCACATAAGGGATCAGCATCTATTCAAGAGATTCTGAAACCTGTCTATTCACCAGGCAGGCAAGTTCAGAATGACGGATTGCATGACGCACAACAGTTTTGTCATGTAAAACTGCACGGGTGGGATTTGCAGCTCATTTCATAAAATATTCAACCAATAACATTTTAAACTGCTGGACATCTCTGAAAGCTCCTATTTATATTTTACAAGTTAAAATTTTATTTTGCATTAATCTTTATTGTCTGAAAGGAGTTAGTTAATGAAGTATCATATTGAAACGGAAATGGTGCATGGTGTACATCAGTCCGATCCTCATACCGGAGCTTTATCCATGCCGATTTACCAGACCTCAACTTTTATTTTTGAAAATTCCGAACAGGGAGCCCGCCGTTTTAAGGGTGAGGAAGATGGATATATTTACTCCCGTTTAGGAAATCCCAATACCACCGTGTTGGGGGAGAAAATAGCACGTCTGGAAGGTTACGAAGCGGGTATGTGCACCGGATCCGGAATGGCCGCGGTGGCCAATGTAATTTTTGCCACTGCCCGGGCTGGCGACCACATTGTAGTGGACGATACAGTTTATGGCGGCACCCATTATCTGATCGAAGATGAAATCCGAAATATTGGTATTGAAATTACCCGGGTAGATGCTTCCAGATCGGAGCAGGTGAAAAAGGCCATGAAACCCAATACAAAAATGGTTCTGATCGAAACACCGGCTAATCCGACCCTGAAACTAATCGACATCGCCGCGATAGCCCAAATTGCCCACCAGGGCAATGCACTACTGGCTGTGGATAATACCTTCTTAACCCCATACCTGCAACAGCCCCGGGACTTTGGGGCGGATATTGTGATCCATTCCGCTACCAAGTACATCGGCGGACATGGGGATGTAGTTGCCGGTATTGTGGTTGGCCCAAAAGATTTTATTAAAAAGGCATTTAAAATCGCTACCCATTATGGCTGGACCATGGCGCCGTTTAATGCCTGGTTGTTGTTAAGGGGATTAAAGACCATGGCTTTGCGGGTGGAACGAAGTGATTCGAACGCTCTGAAGATTGCCCAGTGGCTGGAGAAACATCCGGCAATTGAGCAGGTTTATTATCCATTTCTGAAATCACATCCCCAGTTTGATCTTGCCAAACGGCAGCAGAAGAGTGGTGGGGGAATCATTGCATTTGAGATGAAAGGCGGCTACAAGGCCGGCAAAGCACTGATGGACGCAGTAAATTTATGCACTCTGGCAGTAAGCTTAGGAGATTGCGATACCCTGATTCAGCATCCCGCGTCCATGACCCATGCCGGGATGAGTGAGCAGGCCATGAAAGAGGCCTATATCACTCTGGGTCTGGTGCGTCTGGCGGTAGGGATTGAGCATTCGGATGATTTGATTGCCGATCTGGATAAGTCGATGAAGAATTTATAAAGTCATTTAATTTTTTTGGTGTTACTAAAAAAGAATAGTATAAGACCAAATATTTTACTATTTATATACCTTGGAGTAGATATTATCTTGCTACCTATCGATACTTCTGATACACTGATTCGGATTACCTGAATTAATATATTTAGCATGCCTCCCCAATTAGACATGCTCTTACGAATTTGAGATTTTTAAATTCGTTTTAACGCTATTTGATTCAAATAAAATTGGTCTCTGAAAATATTGTGAAATTATAAAAATCCAAGTACAATAAAATAAGAGTACACTAAAAACAATAAAACAATAAATCTTTAAATTATTAGGAAAATACTTTATCTCTGATAAAAATAAAACATATACAATTGGATGGAAGGCAAGTATAAACCTTATTATCAAAGATTGAACTTTGTTTATTATTTTATCACCTGAATAAATTGACATAACCCAGGGGAAACTTCCAACTGACATTGCTGAATTTCTATCGCTCAAAAATTGCGTACCATCTAATGCTTTGTAAAAATATAATCTTACAATAATCATCATAATACATGACAGGGTAAGTGCAAGTATAATATAAGTTTCTGGTGAAATAATTATTGAACCCACAGGAGTTTTTAATTCCTGTATAATATTTTGTAATTCTGGAATTTTAATAATGAATGCAATTGATGATAAAATAAGGGAAAAACCATGTAATTTCCTCGCTCCCATAAGCATCTTGCTAATAGCATCAGGATTTTCTCCTTGCATGGAATTTCCTTTTGGTTTTAAGGTAAATAGTGCTGCTGTATCAGTTCCGTTATTGTAAATACCGTTCAAACCCTTTGTAAGAAATAGAGAACCAGATATTTTTGTAGATTTATCTATATTTGCCCCACTAATAATAGCTTTGTAAAAGTTAGCGCCTCTCAAGTTTGTTCCTATCAAAATTGAATGAGATAAATTTGAATTTCCTAATTTAGCCCAATTCATTTTTGCATTCTCAAAATTGGTTTCTGTCAAATTTGCTTCAAAAAAAATGGAATATTTTAAATTTGAACCTGAAAAATTAGTACGTCTAAGATCGGATTTTGTAAAATCAATATTACTCATATCTGATTTACTTAAATTTGCCTCTACCAATCTCACATCGTAAAAACTGAATCTACTTACTTCACTATCTGAAATTACTTTTTTCCCTAATTCTATATTTCTTAAATCTGCCTTTGTCAGATCGGCTCCTGCGAAATTTGCTCCATCAAGAAGGCATCCAATTAAATTTGTTCCGGTTAAATTAGTTTTTTGAAAATTCGAATTTTTTAAATTTGCTTTGCTCAGGGATAGATTAGACATATCAGCATTACTAAAATCTGGAGAAATTTCTGGATGATTCTGTCTAAATGTATTCCATTCCTCAACACTCGCCTGAAGTAGTTTGACATGTTCTTTGTTTGCCATATCAAAACCTTAATTATAAAGTTATGATGAGTATATACAAATTTATTTTGTTGTTTAGAATAGTTTTTATAAGATTTTCTTTTTTAAGTCAGAACTTTTTATACTGTTTTATTTTGAGAATTTACTGGTTCTTTCGGTGCCAAAAACTTATTGTACAGCAGCAGGGCAATGATTGTCACGACTCCGATACCGCTGAACACCAGCCAGAGCACTTTGGGTTGATTTAAATTGTCAACAAAGTGCACATACAGCTTGGCACCCATGATACCCCCGATCGAGCTGCCAAATACACCATACAGAAAAAGATAACCCATATACATGGCTTTTCGATCCGATGGGGCAATTAAGCCGATATAGCTGATAAATTTGGGATGGGCAGTCATTTCGCCAATGGAGAACAGGATGATACCGATCATAAAGATCCAGATACCAGTAGAAACAGAAAGGATAGCCATTCCCAGGGTTGCGATGCCAATGCCTACGATCATGGTCGGTAGCGCTTTGGTGTGTTTAACGATATTGGATACCACTAACTGCAACAGAATTATGGTTCCTGCATTGATCACCGTAACATGTTCCACATCGAAGAACCAGTTGATGTGGAGACCGAAAAATCCCAGGAATGAATTAACTACCGAGTTGAGTGAGGCCGCATTTACATAGGCCTGGACGTACCAGAGCACAGAATCGAACATCTGGAAATACATGATCCAGAATCCGGAATAGAGAAAAATCATCAGTAAAAATTTGGCATGATCCAAAAATTTGGGCTGTTCGGATTTATCGATGATGAAGAGAGAGGCCACAGTAATATAAATGACATAGGAAATGATTCTGCCCAGTATGGTCAGACCTGGTAACAGCCAGAGCACAAGTCCGATCGCAGCAATAACAAAAAAAGGTGTGGTATAACTTCGCTGGGGAGACTCTTCACTGCTTTCTCCCTTCCTGCCAATGCTGAAGGTAATGATAAACAGAGCGATTATTATGAGGCCAACTACATACAGGATAAAGAAGGAGCGGCCGTTACTTTGCTCATATAGCTTATGCAGGTCTTCCGGCTGGATTCCGGCCAGAATGGGGTATTTTCCGATCTCGGTTTGGAGATTTCCCTGGTATTCCAGATAGGCCTGTTCGTTATTCAAGATAATTTTGAATTTTTCCGCCCCTTCCCGGATGATCTCAAAATTTTTCCCGGATGGTTCGCCCCTGGTAAATGACAGTTCAACTTTTGAATCCGAGAGTTGAATAAACTGTTTTAAGTCACTTTCATTGAGGCTGGCCAGATCAGGATACCTTTGGAGAGAATCCAGAATGGCCGGAGCAATCTGATCGATTTCCCGTGGTTTGTAAATCGTGAGCGAGACCTTGGATGCCATGGCATTGTCAGTTTTTATTTTAAAGGCTTCCGGTGCCAGCATATTGCGATCCACATTGAAGATGAGGGTTGTATTGCCTTTTTGGATACCAATCCGGGAAAATTTTTCACTGGCCACAGGATTTTTTAGATAATCCGAAAGGGCGTAGATAAATATGGCCGTCAGAATAATGCTGATGATGATTCTGGAGCTCATCTTTCGTTTCATACTGTAGTACAACAACACGATTGGACTGTAGATAATCTCAAAAGCATTCGCCAGGGTTTGAATGATATTCGTTTGTTTTTTAGCGGGATCCTTCTCCGGTTTCACCGGATCTTTATAAAAGAAAATAGTGGGAAGCAACATAATTGCGGTACCGATGGCCGAGGCGATGATTACATAGCGCCAATTCATCTGTTTTAATATTGGTACCAGAATAAGTGGAAAGAGGAAAGCCCCCAGGTTAATGGACCAGTAATAAATGCCAAATCCCAGGGCGCTGTTTTTTTCGTCAGTTACCTTGGCAATAGAACCGGAGATAATCGGTTTAAAAGTGCCGGCGCCGAAACCCATTACAACCAAGGCACCAAAAACCAGGGCGTAACTTGTTGCCTGGGCAGTGAGAAAATAGCCTAATCCCAACAAGGAAAAGGCAATCATCAACATTTTGCGATAACCGAATCGGTCTGCCAGGGCACCACTAATGATGGGTAAAAAGTAGAGCAGGGGTTGAATGGTACCTTTTATTAATCCCACACTTTCTTTGGCAAAGTGGAGATGTTCGGTCATATAGACAGAGAGGATACTCATCATGCCGTAATAGGAACCGCGTTCAAAGAATTCGAAAATAACTACCAGCCAGAAAAGGAAAGGAAATGAGGTGAAGCCCTGTTTTACTTTGGTATCATCTGCCATAAAGCTCTCCGATTTTTAATTCTGGTTTTGAAATTTTCATAAAGTAATACGAAGATGGAGAAAAATGCAAAGTTGAAATCAATTTTTGTGGCATTGATTATAATTACTGTGAGAACTGCTTTTTTTGTTTTTGCGAGGCAAGGAGGCCGTGGCAATCCCCTTGTGTGGGATTTACTCAGGGAGGAATATTACTAAAATTAACCAAGCGAGATCGCCGCGCTTCGCTTGCCACAAAGTGGTCCCTTTGGGGCGATGACTACTCTTTTGTCATCCCGGCCGGAGAGCCGGGATCCAGAATCCAAGGATGAGACAAATGGATACCCGCTTTATGCATGCGGGTATGACACAAATAATGGCTGTCTTTTCGATCCCACAGCTGCGGGAGAAGTTATCCCCGCGTGGAGGAATGGCCCAGGGATAAATATTGCAACTATCTCCGATAAGAAGTACCACCCATTTTCATTCTTTCACCAAAACCATACCACTAGTGGGGGGAATCTCCAAAACAGATCGAGATATCACCCGATATGGCGTAGATCCGGCTTTCTCCCAGTCTGCCAGTACCCCCCAGGTGCCCTCCGGCATTTCAAAATTTTGCGAAACTGATTGATTCCCATTCAAAAGGACAAGGTAATGATTCCGATTAAAATTCAGTTCATAAACCAGAAAAAGAGAATCCGAAGTATCTAGGAAGGTGAAATTTTCCGGATTTGCATGCCGGAATGCCAAATGGGCCTTGCGCATTTCAACTAATCCCCGGTAGTAATTCACTAACTCGCTGTTCATTTCAGCAAAATCAAAATTTAACCAGTTGGTAGGATTATCCTTGTCATAGCTGTTATGGTCTATCCGTCCAACATTTTTGTCAGGAACATCTGTTGGGGCGATCACTTTACTCCGGGCAAATTCCTGCCCTTCATGAATCATTACCGGTCCCTGAACAGTGAGCAAAAATATTGCTGCCAGCTTATTCGTTTTCAGATTTAGCGGAGAGAGTTGAGCATTCTTGACCAGATCGGTAATACTGTCCTGCTCACTGACCTCTCGCAGCCCCAGGCGGATAAAATCCCCCAGGGTATTGTCATCATGCGAGGCCAGATAATTGACCGAGTGAGTAGTCTGGCGGTACTGTCCACCAAACTCCCGGAGCGAACCCATCACATACCGCTGCAGTGATTTCCGATCGTTATCTCCCTGCCAGTCACCAAAAATGAATCCTAGACCGTCATTCGGATTTTGACCCTTAACACCATTACGAATCTGGTCATTCCAGGATGCCCAGCCATGATCGGAAAATCCATAGGGATCGTAGCCGCCACCCCAGGGTTCGGCAATAATAACCACCTGCGGATTTACTTTTTGGGCGGCCTGCAAAATATCATCACATGTCTGCCAGTCAATTAGTTTTGCCAGATCAAAACGGAAGCCGTCCACGTGATATTCATTTATCCAGTGCAGAACGCTTTCCACAATCAGCCGCCGGGCCATTGGCCTTTCGGTCTTGAAATCATTTCCACATCCACTGACCGATTCAAATGTGCAATCATCATTCAGACGGAAATAATAGAATTTATCGATATATTTGAGGGGGTTGTAATCGTACTGAGATACATGGTTATAAACCACGTCCATCAAAACAGCAATCCCATTTTGATGAAAAGCTTGTACCATTTCTTTAAATTCATTGATCTGCAAGCCATCTGCACCATTTATATCTCCCTCAACCATATTGCCGTGATCTGCATAGTAAGACTCCGGCGCGAAAAAATAACTGGTCATATAGCCCCAGTGATTCCGGGCGTATGGATTCCAGGTATTGTAAACCGGGGCATCTTTATCTTCGTATGGCACTTCGATATTGGCGAAATCCTGCGCCGGCAAGAGTTCAACGGCATTAACACCCAAGGATTTAATGTAAGTCAGGCCTCCTTTTTGATTCTTCTCCAGCAGGCTACGATAATACCCTCGGTCTTCTTTCTTTAATCCGGATGAAGGATGAGCAGTCAGATCGCGAACATGCATCTCATAAATAATCAGATCCCGCCAATCCATTTTTTGCCATCGATTTCCCTTCCAATTATTCTTTGAAGGTTTTTGAATCAATGTTTTTCCGGGATGGGTATAATGGTTGATCGTCGCCACTGCAGGGCTGTATGGATCCGCAATGACGATGGTAGAATCAAATATATCGCCATTTCCGGTTGGTCCCCAGACTTTATAACCATAAAAATCGCCCTGCCAATCTGAAGAAGTGGTAAATTCCCACACGCCATCTTTATCCCGGGTCATCAAAGATGATTCCCCATCCTTATCCCTGACATCCCGGAAATGTAGAATCTTTACCCATTTTGCCCGAGGAGCAAAAACCCTGAAATAAATATTACTTCCTTCTATATGGTATCCCAGCGGTTTATCGGAGTAAAGCGAATCTAAAATTCCATCCGGTATTAGGAAAAATTTATTTTTCCCGGTATGGAGATAATAATGTTCATCTAACTTGAAATTTTTGGAAACTCTAATTTTTGCCTTACTCTCGGAAATCTCGACATTTTCAATTTTTACTTCAGGTTCGATTTTCCACTTATTCACATCGTCCTGAGCAAGTGCACCCTGATAAGTGACCTCAAACCAATTATATCCCTGAATTTTAGCATATTCGATGTAATAATTGGGTGCACAGGAAAATTGGACTAGGAAAATGGAAAGAATAAGCATACCTGCTAGTCGCATATATTGGCCTCACATTTAAAAATTTCCTCTAATATTAAAAAATTTTACTGATCTATGCAGTGAATAAATGTATTTTGTATTATGGGTTTTTTTAATGTAATTTTTGAACCCAAAATATGAAAAGAGATTTTTAAAAGACGGAATTATTTCATTGATAGAAATTATTATTCTTGTTTCTCTGGTTCTTACCTTTTATTTTTCAGGAACGGAAACCGCTTTTCTTTCGGTAAACCGGGTCCGTATTGAACTTTGGCGCAGACAAAAAAGTCGGGCGGGGGAGATTATCTTCCGGTTTCTGCTGAAGCCGGAGAGATTTATATATACCACGCTAATTGGAAATAATATCGCCAATGTCGCATTTGCTTCCTATGCCACGATTTATCTGCATCACTATTTCGATGAAAAGATTACCTGGTTGTTGATCACCAGTGTTACCATCCTGTTCGGAGAAATCATCCCCAAAACCCTGTTTCGAAGCTTGGCGGATTTTATCGTAAGAAAAGTGGCTTATCTCCTGCAATTGTTTTATTACCTCTTTCAGCCGATTATCTGGATCGTCAATCATATCAGCCGGTTTGTCTTAAAACTTTTAAAATATCCCGATACTGAACTTACCGATTTTTTCTCCAAGAAAGACATCGAAATACTTATCCGTGAGAGCAGAAGATATGCAGATCTGGATGCAGAGGAAAGTAAAATTCTGGCCAGATTATTTAATTTTCGTTCTTTACGGGTTAGGGAAGCCCAGATACCCAGAACGGAAATTATAGCGGTGGAGGATAATACTTCACTTGATGATTTGATAACCGTCTTCCAAAAATCAGGTTTTACCAAAATACCGGTATTTCGGGAAAATCTGGATAATATCATTGGGGTGGTCTTCCTGAAAGACCTGTTTCTGCAGCCTCAATCCCTTAAAGAGATTATCAGAAACATTATGTTTGTGCCCGAAACCAAGCGCACTTTACAATTATTAAGAGAATTCCGCAAGGAGAATACCACCATTGCAATTGTAGTTGACGAATATGGTGGTACTGCCGGGTTGGTCACAGCCGAAGATTTAATTGAAGAGCTGGTAGGAGAGATTATCGACGAATATGATGAAGCCTCTGCTTTGATAAAGGTTTTAGGTGAAAATCTTTATAGTGTGAATACCCGGATTGAACCTGAGCAGCTTAAGGAAGAATTGGGCATTGAACTACCGGAAGGAAATTATGAGACATTAGCCGGTTTTATTCTCAGTTATCTTGGACATATTCCTAAAAGGGACGAAACATTTACCTTCGATGGATTCAAATTTACCGTCTCCAGGGCAACCCGCCGCAAAGTGGATTGGGTAAGAATTGTCTTGCCTCAGAAGTAAAACAGATTTGAGTTCGATTCTCCACCATTACCCAAATAATTAAAACTTAACCTCTTTTTTTTCGATTTCAAAAAATGAAAGCGATATACAAATCCCCAGGATTTGGTATCTCTTAAGGTATTTATTATATTTTGTTTTAAGTTGAACTTTTATTATATTTTGCGGTCTTATTATGTTTTAGTGATTTGTGGATAATTTTGGATATTCTTAATGTCTGAAGCAATTTTCCTTGTCCAGTATTTTATTTCGGGTATAGATAAAATTCTAAAGTATTTCCTGCATCGAAGTTCATTTTCATACTCAGAGCTTTATGGATAGACGAAATATCCGGCTGGTTATCGAATACGATGGCACAAATTACCACGGTTGGCAACGACAGAAAAATGCAAATAGTATTCAGGAAACTTTGGAGAGTGCTATTCAACAGATGACGCAAGAAAAAGTGACAACGACAGCAGCAGGAAGGACCGATACCGGGGTTCATGCCCGGGGACAGGTGGTCAACTTCGTATTGGCTAGAAAAATTGCCTTATCGAAAATCATGAAAGGCATTAATTCGTATCTACCTCTGGATATTGTGGTGAAAAAAGTTGATCAGGTCCCATTGGATTTTAATGCCCGGTTTGATGCGAGGAAGCGCATTTATCAATATTTTGTGAGTCTGGAACGGACAGCAATCTATCGGAAATACAGCTGGGAGTATTTTCATAAAATCAATTTTGATTTATTGCAGGAAATGGCTGCACTGCTCATTGGTGAACACGATTTTGGTGCCTTTGTTAAATATCAAGTCCAAGCGGAACACAAAGTATGTACTGTGCATGAATCTGTCTGGCGACAGGAAAATCAGTTTTTGATTTATCGGATTTCGGCCAACCGGTTTTTACATGGTATGGTTCGAGGCTTGGTTGGCACAATGATGGATGTCTCCCGTGGTAGATTCACCATGCAACAGTTCAAACAGATTTTTAAATCGAAGGACCGGACTGAGGCTGGAGTAGCTGCTCCGGCTCGCGGCCTTTTTCTGGAAGAAATTTTTTACAATTAATCATTTTGGAGAAAAATTGAAAGTGTTTTTAAAAATTTTCACTCCATTTGCTTTATTACTATTTATGGCTTTCATACCGAGATGCCAGCAAAATAATGATAACCGCGCTTCCGGTGATGATTCGCTTTTCCTGAAGTCCGCCAATGCGCAAACCGTTTCCGATTCCCTGTTACAAAGAAACGAAACCATTTCCACATCACGACAGAATGCCATTACCAAAGCCGCGGCAGCGGCCAGTCCGGCAGTGGTTGGTATTAATGTGATTGAGATCGTAAAAATCACTCAGCGCAGTCCATTCTATATGGCGGATCCATACTGGCAACAGTTGTTTCCCGAGTTGTTCAAAGACCGGGTATATGAACAAAAATTGCAGAGTCTGGGAAGTGGATTTATCATTTCACCAGAGGGATATATTGTCACCAACGACCATGTGGTGGGGGAAGGCACTGAGATTATTGTAACTTTGCCAGGGGGAGAGAAACATAACGCAGAACTGGTGGGAAAAGATAAGGTATCGGATATTTCCCTGCTTAAAATTACCGGAAATGATTTTCCCTATCTGCCGACCGGCAATTCGGATGATCTGATAGTCGGTGAATGGGCCATTGCCCTGGGAAATCCTTTCGGACTTTTCCAGTTGAATGATCAGCCAACAGTTACAGTTGGGGTAATCAGTGCGATTAACCGGGATTGGGGCAGAGTCCCGGAAGGCCGAATCTACATGGACATGATCCAGACCGATGCCGCCATCAATCACGGAAATAGTGGTGGTCCGCTGGTGAATGCCATGGGGCAGGTGATAGGGATGAATACGTTTATATTCACCGGAAGCCGCTATGAAGAAGGATCAGTTGGAATTGGATTTGCCATTCCGATAAACCGCATTTTGAGGATAATCGATCAGATTAAGCAGAAGGGCGGAGTTAACCGTAATTACTGGCTGGGATTCAGGGTACAGGATCTGAATCCGGTGATAACCAAAGCACTGGGTCTGAAAACCAAAGACGGGGTTATTATCACTCAGGTCGATCCCGGAAGTTCCGCAGCAATAGCCGGACTGGCGACTGAAGATGTTATCATCAAGGTAAATAACCATAGGGTAACCGATTCGGAAAGTTTGATCTCAATTCTCACCGATACGGATTTGCAGGTGGGAGATAAGCTGGATTTAATTATCCTACGGAATAAGGAAGAGAAAAAAATCAATATGAGATTATTAGAAGGCGGCTCGCAAAAATGATTGAACGGTATACTTTGCCGGAAATTGGAAAAATTTGGGATGACCAGAATAAATTTGCCATCTGGTTGGAGATAGAGATCCTTGCCTGTGAAGCCCAGGCTGAATTGGGTATTATTCCTAAAAAAGCTGTTCGGGAAATTCGAAAAAAGGCTGATTTTGAAGTGAAACGGATTTTGGAAATCGAAGAAACCGTTCAGCATGATGTTATTGCCTTCCTGACCAATGTAGCCGAATATGTTGGGCCGAATTCCCGCTATATCCATTTTGGCATGACCTCATCGGACATTCTGGATACCACACTTGCCGTTCAGATGCGACAGGCCGGGGAATTGATTCTGAAAAAATTGAATGACTTAAAGATAATTTTAAGCGAAAAAGCAGTTCTTTACAAAAATACCATCATGGTAGGCAGAACCCATGGTATCCATGCGGAACCCGTTACCTTTGGATTAAAATTAGCCCTGTGGTACAGCGACACCCTGAGAAGCATTGTCCAGCTGGAAAATGCACTGGAGTTAATTTCCTATGGGCAAATATCGGGAGCGGTGGGGACATACGATCATTTGGATCCGAGTGTGGAGGAATATGTCTGTAAAAAATTGAATTTGAAGCCGGCCCCAATATCCACTCAGATTATTCAACGGGACCGGCATGCCTACTATATGAATACGCTGGCAGTCATTGGTGCCAACCTGGAGAAAATTGCAGTGGAGCTCCGGCATTTGCAGAAAACTGAGGTACTCGAAGCAGAAGAGCCTTTTGGAAAGGGGCAAAAGGGATCTTCCGCCATGCCACACAAAAAAAATCCGATTATATCCGAACGAATCAGTGGAATGGCCCGTTTACTCAGGGGCTGGGCAACCACCGCCATGGAAAATATAGCATTATGGCACGAAAGGGACATTTCTCATTCTTCGGTGGAACGGGTTATTATTCCGGATGCGACGATAACTCTGTATTATATGCTTTATAAGACAATTCAGGTGATTAAAGGAATGGTTGTTCATCCCGAAAATATGATAAGAAATTTAAATTTGACCCATGGATTGATCTATTCCCAGCCATTGCTGTTAAAATTGGTGGAGAAAGGATTGAGCCGAGAGGAGGCTTACCGGCTGGTACAGCAGAATGCTATGAAGGTATGGGAAAATAAAACTGAATTTAAGGATAACCTTATGGCGGATAAGGAAATTAAAAAACTCTTAACCCCGGAAGAAGTTGATCTGATTTGTAATTTGGGAAACCGCCTGAAAAATGTAAATTATGTATTTAAAAAGCTAAATCTTATTTAAACCGGAGGACTCTCTTGAAAATTCAAGATGTACTTGCAGAAGGACAAACCAAAAAATTATACCGGACTGATCATGAAGAACAACTGGTGATGGAATTTCTGGATAACTTACCGGTCACCGGTACGAAAAAAGTGACTCTGAAGGGTAAAAAAACAATTAATTTAGATATTACCTCGCTTATTTTCGAATACCTGGCCAGTTATAATGTTCCAACCCATTATATTAAAAAACTCGATGAGAAAAGCATTCTGGTCAAGAAACTGGAAATGATTCCCATTCAATTAACCATCTGGAATCTGGCCAGTGAATCGCTGGCAAAGCGTTTGGGATTGAAGGAAGGAGCAATGCTGAATACTCCGGTAATTGAAATGTATTTGAAAAATGCGAAATTAAAAAATCCGTTGATTAATGAGTATCATGCTTATGCTTTGGAACTCTGTGACCGGAATGATATGAATACTATTCAACGGATTGCAACCAAAGTAAATGCCGTTCTAAAATCCTTCTTCCAGAGGAAACAGTTAGTCCTGGCCAATTTCACTTTGGAATTTGGCAAAACCGGAAATCAGGTTATTTTGGGCGATGAAATCTCCCCGGATACTTTTGTTGTCTGGGCACAGCAGGATGACAGCAAGCTGGATAAAAAAATGTATCAGATAACACCTGAATCAGCCAAAAAGGTTTATCCGAAATTACATGATATTTTATTAAAGTAAGGTTTTGAAATGCCTATAACTAAATTTGGCATAGTTTTGGTTCTGGCTAGCTGGATAATTTTTGGGATTTTTGTGGTTTTAGCTTATATCCTAAAAAATCCGGTATTATCCGTATTGGGACTAATTATTGGGGTTTTTAGCATCTTTAATTTGTTCTTTTTCCGCGATCCGGATAGAAAGATACCGCAGAATCCGAATGCGATATTATCCCCGGCGGATGGTAAAGTCATCCAAATCGCCGAAGTAATAGAAAATGAATTTTTTAAGGCCCAGACCAAAAGGATCAGTATATTTTTGTCTGTTTTCAACGTGCATGTCAACCGGGTCCCGGTTTCCGGAAAAGTAGAATATTTTCGCTATAATAAAGGGTCATTTCTGCCGGCTTTTAATGAAAAGGCGTCTGAGGATAACGAACAAACGGCAATTGGTATTGTGGATAGCTCACTAAGGAAAGTCATGTTTACCCAGATTGCCGGTATCATTGCCAGACGCATTGTCTGCACTTTGCGGGAGGGACATCAGGTAACGGCAGGCGACCGCATGGGCATGATCCGCTATGGGTCGAGAGTGGATGTTTACTTCGATCCGGCCACAGTGGATTTGAAGGTGAGTTTAGGAGATAAAGTAAAAGGTGGCGAAACAATTCTGGGGGAATTTAAGTGAAGGTAAAAACAACCTGGGTTCCAAGCGCCTTGACCATGGCCAATCTGTTTTGTGGTTACTTTTCGGTTATCTTGGCAACCAATGCCAAATTTGTTCAGGCATCATGGCTGATTGTAGCAGCGGCAGTGTTGGATGCCATTGATGGCAAAGTTGCCCGGTTTACCAAATCTTCCTCACAGTTTGGCGTGGAATACGATTCGCTAGCGGATGTTATATCATTTGGCTTTGCCACTTCCTTCCTGGTTTATAGCGTAGCGTTCAAATCCTGGGGAATGATCGGACTCCTAATTAGCTTCGGACCACTTGTTTTCGGATCCATCCGTCTGGCTCGTTTTAATGTCCGGTTAAAGAAATTCGATAAAGAATTTTTTGAAGGTTTGCCCATTCCGGCAGCCGCAGTCACTATTTCAACATTTGTGATCTTTAATTTTAATATCTGGGGTTATCTGCGCTGGGAAAAAGTATTCCTATTTATTATTATTGCTGTGTCAATTATGATGGTCACCGGCTTTCGATTTGCCACTTTCCCGAATTTAACCTTTCAGAGCAGCGCCTCGAATCGTCGTAAGTTTTTAGTGGTGTTAACTGGGATTCTCCTGATAGCCATTTTCCCCCAGGAATCATTTTTCCCGCTGTCCGCGCTTTATGTTTTATCCGGGCCGGTAGGTTTGATCTGGGCTATTTTTAGAAACCAGGATTCAGCTAATCAAAAAAGTTCAAAGGACAAGAAAGAATGAAAGCAGTGATTAATGTGAGATTAAAAAAGGGAATTCTCGATCCACAGGGAAAAACGGTTAATAACGCTCTGGATCACCTCGGATTTAAAAATATCCAGAATGTTCGTATCGGAAAGCTCATTGAACTGGAGATAGCAGAATCTGATAAAGCGATTGCTGCTCAAAAAATTGAGGAAGCTTGTCGGAAGTTGCTGGCTAATCCGGTAATCGAAGATTTTACCTATGAAATAACAGGGGAATAAATTGAAATACGCCGTGGTTGTTTTTCCCGGATCAAATTGTGATCATGATATGTTCTATGCCCTGAAAAAAGTGATGGGATTTCAGGTAGATTTCATCTGGCATCAGGATGTCTCTCTGGATGGTTATGATGCGGTTGTCCTGCCCGGTGGTTTTTCTTATGGAGATTATCTCAGGGCTGGAGCTGTGGCCAGATTTTCCCCGATCATGAATGAGGTTATCCGTTTTGCCGGAAATGGCAAACCTGTACTGGGCATATGCAACGGCTTTCAGATTCTTTCTGAATGCGGGCTTTTACCTGGCGCTTTGAAGAGAAACCAGGATTTACGCTTTGTCTGTCGTCATGTTTTTATCCGGACAGAAAATTCAAATACTCATTTTACCAGATCTTTGGAATCAAAACGTATTCTAAAAATTCCCATCGCCCATGGGGAAGGCAATTATTTTATTGACCAGAAAGGTCTAAATGAACTCCAGGATAATCAACAAATAATTTTTCGATACGTAGATCAATATGGAGAAACAAAACCGGAAGCTAATCCCAATGGATCGCTGGATAATATTGCCGGGATTATCAACAAACAGGGAAATGTTCTGGGAATGATGCCTCATCCGGAACGGGCAATGGAATTGTTACTTGGATCCGATGACGGGCGATACATATTTGAGTCTTTAAAAAATTAATTTTTTGGGAGAGATACTCCATGCGCAAAAAAAGTTTAGGCTGGATACTAGTCATCATTTTACTGGGAGCTTTTGTTGGAAGCGCGCTGGGGGAGGTATTAGCATTAATTTTACCGGTAGGTGTGGTGAAAGAATTTTTCCTGAGAGCAGCGGTATTTAGCGTCGGTCCGGCAACACTCAATCTTATTATTCTGACCTTTACCCTTGGTTTTAGCGTTAAAATAAATGTGATCGGTGTTTTGGGGATTGGAATAGCCGCTTATTTCCTGAGATGGACGCAGTAAAGATTTCATAAAAATATATAGCTAATTTGGTTTTTTTCAGTTAATTTTAGTTGTAATTAATAAAAAGGAAGTAAATATGTTTGGAATTGGTCCTCCTGAATTAATTGTTATCTTTTTGATTATCCTGATCCTGTTTGGCGCCAAACGCTTACCGGAATTGGCAAAGTCTCTGGGTCGTTCGATAAATGAGTTTAAGAATGCCACTCAGAACATAAAAGATGATCTTGATGTCACCAAAGACGACAAAAATGTGCCGAAGAGCGAAGTTGGCACCGGGAACAAGAAAGAAGAGAAATCATCTGCAAAGGACGATTTAGCAGGTTAACGGTATTCATAAAGAGAATTCGATTTTACTTTTTCAGATTGAACAGTTAGTAGATTAACGAAACATAGATTACGGAAAGGATTTTTTCTTCGTTCAAATTTTGAAATTCTTCCCATTTTAAAACCGGGTAGTGATTCTGAAATTTAAAAAGGTCGCTGTCCGGTTTTTATTTTTTTGACATTTTACTCACTCTTTGACGGATATCTAATTTCTGCTTTCAGGAAACGGTGTATCCTAAATGAATATTCCTATGGAAAATCAGAAGTTTTTTATTATTTTATTAATACGGATATAGTGGTCTTTTGAGAATCAAATTCGCGGGAATACTGAGGTATAATTACCATGGAATTAAAAAATTTCTTAATAATAGAAGATGAATCCGATCTGTCAGCAATCATTTTGAATATGATCGAAGTTTTTGGCGCAAAGGGTCAGATTGCTGAAAATGCGGAAAAGGCAATCAAAACAATGCAACAAAATAAATTTGACTATTTTATTATTGATCTTACCCTGCCCGATAAAACTGGGCTTCAGCTCTATAAGGATATCGTTGAACATAATCCGGATTTTCGGGGAAAAGCGATCTTTACCAGCGGCCTGAATGTCTCTGATGAACTGAAAAGAGTACTGGTTGATGACGGGGCAATGTTTCTGGCCAAGCCTTTTACAATTGAAAAATTTCAAAATCTGATAAAGAACCTGTTGTAAATCGAATGGTTAATTCCTTAAGCTTACCAAAAGTTAATGAACAAGTCTGAAAAGAGGTTATGGATGAAATCACCAATTGAGCCGTTTCGCATTAAAGTTGTTGAACCTGTTAAACTTCTGGATCGGACCGAACGGGACCATATGATCCGCGAGGCCGGATTTAATGTATTCAAGCTGCCGGCAGAGTCCATTTTTATTGACTTGTTAACCGATTCCGGAACTTCAGCCATGAGCGATAATCAGTGGGCCGGAATAATGACCGGAGATGAATCGTATGCCGGATGCCGGAATTTTTACCATTTGAAGGAAACGGTCAATGATATATTTGGTTTTGATTTTATTCTCCCGACGCATCAGGGAAGGGCTGCTGAAAACATACTCTTTCATACAATGGCTAAAAAGGGAGATGTTATTCCCAGCAATATTCATTTTGATACAACCCGGGCCAATATAGAATTTATAGGTGCGGTGGCTCTGGATTGTGTAATAGATGAGGGTCTTGATCCCGAACTGGAACATCCCTTTAAGGGGAATATGGATCCCCAAAAATTGGAAAAGGTCATCGAAGAACATGGAAGAGAGAATATTCCCTTAGTAGCTTTAACCATAACGAATAATAGTGGTGGCGGACAGCCGGTATCCATACAGAATATCAAAGAAATCAGTCTAATTTGTAAGAAGCATAAGCTAAAGCTTTTGATCGATGCTGCCCGATTTGCCGAGAATGCTTATTTTATTAAACTGCGAGAACAGGGATATGCTGATAAATCGATTCATTCAATTGTAAAGGAAATGTTTTCTTACGCAGATGGATGTTGGGTGAGTGCCAAGAAAGATGCAATGGTCAATATCGGTGGATTTATTGCACTGAGGGATGGGGATTTATTTCAAAAGCTGCAAAATTTACTGATACTTCAGGAAGGTTTTCCCACCTACGGAGGATTAGCCGGTCGTGATCTGGAGGCGATAGCCCGCGGTTTACGGGATGTTTTACACGAGGACTATCTGCAGTACCGGATTCAACATACGGCTTATTTGGCAAATATGATTTCTGAGGCTGGAATCCCGATTGTAAAACCCATCGGAGGACACGCAGTCTATATTGATGCCAAGCGATTCTTGCCCCATATTCCCCAATCCAAATTTCCCGGCCAGGCACTCACAGTGGCGATGTATCGGGAGGCCGGAATCCGGGTGGTGGAAATTGGTAGTCTGATGTTTGCTGCAAAGGATCCGAATACCGGCCAGTGGAAATATCCTGAACTGGAATTGGTCAGGTTGGCTATTCCGCGTCGAGTCTACACCAGTTCACATCTTGAATATGTAGCTGAAGCAATGGTTAAAATTCGGGATAAAAAACAGTCTTTAAAAGGATTGAAACTGATTTACGAGCCTCCTTTTCTGCGACATTTTACGGCTGTAATGGAAGAGATCGATTAATTGTCTGGCAGAAGGTGTCTTTAACAATTTGGTTAAGCCTTTTACTAATCAGAAAAAATAGATTTCACAAAAGTTAATTTTCTATAAATTTTTAAGGTTTTAATCACCCACAAAATAGTAGTATCGGAGAAAAAGCGGTTACATGCATTGGTTTGAAGACAGTCTGATGGAAAATGCGATTGAATTCGCCCGACAACCGGTGCAGGCGCCCGGAAGGAAAGTGTTGATTGAAGGTGGCAAGGGAGCCGGAAAGTCCGCCTTCGTGGATTTTCTTTTAACCCGGATGCAGAAAAACGTTTTTATCGTTACCAGAGTTAATCTGGCGAAAAATGTTCAGGAACCGCAGGATATCATATTTGAATTTCTTCAGCAAAACAAAACCTTACTGAATTCGGAGTTCAGAATATTTCTTAAGAAGTTTAGTAAAGGCTCCCGAGTTTATATAAAGAACAAATTGGCAAAATTGCCCCAATTTCAAGTCGATGAATCGGATTGGTACGAGGAAATTTTTTCTCAATTTTTGAATCATCTGGGAGAAAAAAATATCCTGACCTTTATTTTTGAAAATATCCAGAATGCGGACAGCTTTCAGATTGATAAGATGGAAAGGTTTATTGATAAATTTAATTACCTGCCTATCCAGACTATATTTACCTATGATGAAGCGGGTCCCTTCTTTCGCGAATTTGGTCCCTGTAAACGTTTTATTCTTGAAAAACTTTCAATTCAAACCACCGAAAAATGTATTCAGGAATTTTACCAAACCAGCCCTTTAAATGCGCGGCTTATTACCAATCATCTCTATTTAAAAACAGCTGGCATTCCGCTAAAAATCAGATTTTTAACAAATACGATTTACAAATCCGTGCTGGAGAGTACCGATGATGAAGTGCTTAATATCCAGAAGTTGAAGAAAATTAAAATTTCCGGAGATTGGGATCAAATTTTCCAAATTGCTACCAGTCGGATGAATGAAAGCGCCCTGACCTTGCTGGGATTCATTGCCCAGCTGGAAAATCCGATTCTCGAATCGGATCTACAGGTGATCTGTAAAGATTTAAAGCTTCCCAGAGATATATTAAGAATCTGGGAGGATGCTGGTTTTATCAGAAAAATTTCTGTATTCGGTGGTCAGACAGCTATTAGTATTGATTTCCGAGAGTGGGAAAACTGGTTACGGACAAATATACCGGTTGAAAAATTGGAGAAAATTCTGGTAAACGTTTCCCGCTTAATCAACACCGGAAAAATATCGGGAAACTATCAGATTTCCCACCTTTTGTATGATATCGATAAATTAGAAAATGCCATTGAGATAGCCCGGGCGGAAGCAATATGGTTGATGGAGCAGAACAAGTTCTCCCAGGCTGCGGATAGGCTGTATTTTCTGGTGAGGATGTGGGATCTCAATTCAGATCAGATAAAGGATATTGAATGGATTCTTGGGAAATTGAGTGATATCTATTTACGCATAGGTGCCTTTGACAATGCTTTTGAGATTCTTAAACGGCAAAGGTCGTTGTTATTGGAAAAGACGAAAAATGAACCGGCAGGGGAAGCCCATCAAAAATGGGTGGAAGTTAACCTGAAAATGGCGGAGTCCCTTATTGCCATGGATGCATATCTGGAAGCACGATATCTGATAAGAGAATCCCAAATCAAGAAATATTGCGATTTTTCTTCCAAAGGTAGGTGTGTTGAATTCACCGGTGACATTGAATCGAATCTTGGACATTTTGAATACGCCAGTAGAAATTATCGAGAAGCCATAAATTACTACCAGAAGGCAAAACAGGCGGAAGATATTCTGAGAGTCTACAAAAAATTAAAACAGTTATTAAAAAATGATCAGGAAAATTTTATCAAATTAAATCTGAAGATTTATGATCTGTTGTTGCAATTGAACAAAAAACCGGAACATCTGGATGGAATACTGTTAGACCTGATAAAACTGTATATGCTGGAAAAAAAATATCCGGAGTCGTTAAAGCTGTGTATTCAACTTCGCCGCAATCTGTTGCGGGTTTATGAACCGAAAATACATTTTCAACTTGCTCTCTATTTTACAGAGACCTACAGCCAATTCGGAAAATGGCAGTTGGCGATCAGTTTAATGAGAAGGGAAGGTAAAAATCTCTATGTTCAACACAGACCCAGTCTGCGTGTCCAGACACTGATTCAGCTGGGCATGTTGTTTAAAGAACAGGCCCGCTACGGAGAGGCTAAAATGGCACTGGAGCAGGGATTGGAAATTTGTTTTCAATTTGACTATCAGATGCAGCAATATGAGATAAAACTTCATTTGGGACATATATATTTACTGGCACATGGGATGTTAAGGGCCTATGAGTATTTACAGCAGGCTTTTGCCTGGGCATCCAGGGAGAAAGCAAGGGAAATCCTCCTCTTGTCGAATTTGTATTTATCATACTATGAATTGCAGAATATGCGGAATGATAAATCCCGTAAATTTTTGCGGGATGCCAAAAAAGCAGTGAACCTGTCGCAAAATTTAATAGATCATTTGAATTATCTTTTTTATCTCGGTGCCTGGCTTTTCGCCGTTAATCGGGCAGATCATCTTCGGAGTGTAATCAGTTTGATCAAAAAGAAGTCGGAAAATCTACCCCGATACCAGGCCGCAGCAAATTATTTACTCACCAAAATAAATATATCTGAAAAAAAATATCAGGATGCAGAAAGGTCATTCAGGTCCGGCCAGAAAATTGCCCAAAAATGGAATTTACCTCAAATACAGTATTTATTAAATTGTGAGGCCGTTCGTCTTTATCATGCTTCAAGAAATGATGGGAAATTTTTACCGGCCCTGAAAAAGACGATAACTTTTTTTAAAAAAATGAAAGAAAATATGCAGGATGAAATTTTGGGTACTCAATTTATCGAAGCCAGATTCCATCAGGATATTATTCAGTGGGCAGATGAGTATAAAATAAACCAAATCAAGGAATAAATCATGTTACAATTTCAATGTGATATTAAAACCAATATCCGTTGTGCGAAACCGCTCATTGTTTTTTTACATGCCTTCCCGGTCAATTCCCGAATGTGGCAGCCGCAAACCGAATTTCTACAGAATAAGGGATTTAATACTGTAACATTTGACTATCCGGGATTCGGGGGGAGTAAATTGATCAAATCCGAAATCAGTATGAAAGACTATGCAGATTTGACACATCAGATCCTGCATTCGCTGGGTATTGATAAAGCCATATTTGTGGGTTTAAGTATGGGTGGTTATGTAGCATTAACCCTTTTCAGATATCACTCCGAGTGTTTTGCCGGTTTATTGCTTTCCAATACCCGGGCAACAGCCGATGATGATGCGGGCAAACAGAGACGATCTAAAATGGTAGAAGAATTAAAAAGAGAAATGGATTTGGGTCCGTTGATCTCAAGTCACCTGGATAAGTTTTTCAAACCGGACTTCCGAAAAAAATTCCCGGACAGAGTAGAGGAAATTAAAGATTTGATGATGGAAAGCACGGTGGCCGGGGTTATCCAGGCACAGCTCGCCATGGCCAACCGGCCGGATTCGACCGACGTATTGAAAGCAATTAAATTTCCGGTCTCCATAATCACCGGAAGGCATGATGAGCTCATCAAGGTCCAGGATGCTGAAAAAATGAGCGAATTAATTCCCGGTTCTCAATTAACAATATTGGATTCGGCCCATTTAAGCAATATTGAACAAACCGAACAGTTTAATGAGATCCTGATGGATCTAATCCGGATTTCCAGTTAAAACTTTTTACTCTACCTTAAGACGTCCTGCCAGAATAAGGATTCGGGTATTAAGTCATTGAATATGCCAAGAAAAAAATCCAAAGATTCGAAGACAAAACATCAAATTTTGTTCCTTAATTCTTCTGCAATTTTTGGCGGAACCGAAAGATGGACGATCAATGCTGCAAAAGAACTAAAATTATGTGGTCATCAGGTTTTTGTGGGTTACCGGTACGGGATTATACGGGATTATGCTGAAACAGTGGGACTAAAAACCGTTTACTTTCCGCTGAAAAACGATGCCGATTTTCTTAGTGTATTATCTTTGGTTCGATTTATAAAAAAAGAGGGTATTCAGGTTGTTATTCCCACCAAAGTAAAAGAATACTGGTTAGGGACGATTGCAGCCAGGCTGGCTCATCGGAAAAGCATCATAAGATTGGGAATTGATCGTCCCATTAAAAAGAAATGGAAGAACAGAAATCTTTATGGAAAATGGGCTGACCGAATACTGGTGAATGCGAAGGCGATTCAGGAAACATTGGCAAAAAGTGAATTTATACCAACCCGGAAAATTAATATTATCTATAACGGGGTAAAAATTCCTGCTCAACTTCCTGAATTTCGCAAAAATCCGGATCCCTTTACTTTTATATATGTCGGCAGTCTGATCCAAAGGAAAAATGCGGATAGACTGCTGGAGATATTTAGTAATGTAAAGGAGAAAACAAAACATATTTATCTACAATTGTGGATTGTAGGGGAAGGGTCGGAACAGGAATCTCTGAAAATTCTAACGCAAAAACTCAATCTTCAGGATGAGGTTAAATTTTGGGGACAGAGAAGGGATGTACCGGAATTGTTATCTCAAGCCGATGCATTGGTATTGTTATCAGAAAATGAGGGTTTCCCAAATGTAGCCTTGGAAGCTATGGCCAACGGCGTTCCGGTAATCATAAGTGATGTGGCTGGTGCTGGCGAAATAATCACTCATATGGAAAATGGTATATTGGTAAATCGGCTGAATGAGCAGGTAATTATGAAATCAATGGAATCGCTCTTGAAAAATGCCGAACTTCGATACAAATTAAGGGATGATGCTTTTAAGTTGGTTAAAAGCAGGTTCAGCCTCCGGTCAATGGCCGATCAATTGGAAGTTCTGCTAGCGGATTTAATTGATGAAAAAGAAATCTGACGAAAAAAGTCTTAAACTCTATCTGAGGATCCTGGGATATCTCCGGCCTTATGCTTTCCTGTTGCTGGTCATACTAACGCTTAACTTTCTTTATGTAATTTTTAATACCTTATCCATTTGGATGGTTGCCCCTTTCATCAGTACGCTTTTTGAGTCTGGTAAACCGGCGGTCGAACAGCAAATTCAACCACCGGAAGAAGAGCAGAATACTAGCATACTAAACCTCAATAAATGGTTGAAATCCAAAACCGAGCATTTTATCCCCCAGGATAACCGGTTAAAAGCGCTTCAGGTGTTGTGTGTTATTATTTTTATCACTTTCTTCTTAAAGAATACCTTCAGCTTCTTAGAAGCGTTCTGGGTGAGTTTTGTTGAACAGAGAGTGATTAAAGATTTACGGGACCAGGTCTACGGCCATATTCTCCTGCAACCGTTCAGTTTCTTCCAGCGTTATGAGACGGGTAATCTGATGTCCCGGATTACCAATGATATCAACTCCCTCAATGTCGCGGTTAACCGAAGTTTTACCAAAATAATCAGGGATCCGATTGTCATTATCATCTTTTTATCCCTTTTGGTAAGTATAAGCTGGCGATTAACCCTGGTAGCGTTAATTGTTGTTCCGGTGAGTGGTGTGCTAATTCAGCGAATCGGTCAGAGTCTGAAAAGAAAAAGCCGGAGGGTACAGGAAAGGATCGCAGAGATCACCACGGTCCTGCAGGAAACGATTTCCGGTATCAGAGTCGTCAAAGCCTTTTCCATGGAAGAATTTGAGAGAAAAAAATTTGAGAATCGAACGCTTAAACATTTTAAAGCAGTATTGAGACAAGTACGATTAAATAGATTGTCCTCACCCCTTTCCGAGACGCTTGGTATAGGTATTATGGTGAGTGTATTATGGTTTGGCGGTCGCTTGGTTCTTTCCGGGGATCTCCTGGATCCGGAGGATTTTATTCGATTCATTGTCATCCTGTTTTCCATAATGGAGCCAATTAAAAGTCTGGGTGAACTCAACAACAATGTTCAAACTGCCCTGGCTTCCGGTAAAAGAATTTTTGATATCCTGGATACCCCAAATGTCATTACAGATAAACCCGATGCCAGGGAGAAGAAAAACTTTGACCGGATTATTGCCTATCGGGATGTTTATTTCAGATATGATGCGGACGAAGGATGGGTCCTTAATGGCATAAATCTGGAAGTAATTAAAAATGAGAAAATTGCCCTGGTGGGAAGCAGTGGTGCCGGTAAAACTACGCTGGTTAATTTATTACCCCGCTTTTATGATATTGAAAAGGGTGCGATTCTAATTGATGACCTGGATATCCGAGATTTGAAATTACAGGATCTGCGGGGATTGATGGGGATTGTTACCCAGGAAGTTATCCTCTTTAATGAAACGGTTGCCAATAATATTGCCTATGGAAGGGCAGATTACACCCTGGAACAAATTGAATGGGCTGCAAAATTAGCAAATGCCTCTGAATTCATCCAACAAATGCCCAAAGGTTATGAGACAATTATCGGGGAAAGAGGTACCAGACTCTCCGGTGGCCAACGACAGCGTTTATCCATTGCACGGGCGATATTAAAAAATCCAGCAATTCTTATATTTGATGAAGCCACTTCTTCGCTGGATTCGGAAGCAGAACACCTTATCCAGGAAGCCATCGAGAATCTGATGAAGGATCGGACTGTTTTGATTATTGCTCATCGCCTTTCCTCGGTTATTAATGCAGATAAAATAATTCTGTTGGATGAAGGTAAGATTTTGGATATTGGAACTCATACCGAACTGATCCAGCGCTCGGATCGATACCGGCATCTCTACGAACTCCAGTTTGCCATATAGATAATGAATATTTTTTTTATCAATAGCATAGGTGAGACCACCTGGGGAGGTGGAGAAAAATGGATGCTGATGTCTGCGATCGGTTTAAGATCCCGTGGACATCATGTTTATTTTGGTGGCAGAAAAGGTTCCAAGTTTCTGAGTGTATGCTCGGAAAATAATTTTCCCATATTTGGACTATCCATTAAAGGAGATTTTGGTTTAATTAATATTTTTAAGTTAACGAAATACTTTAGAAAGAACTCTATAAATATAATTATTGCGAACTTTAACAAGGATATCCGGCTATCTGTTCTGGCAGCCAAATGCTCTCCGGTCCAAATATTACTGGCCCGAAACGGTTTACCTATTCTGCAAAATAATTGGCGGTACCGGCTCACATACACCCGGCTGGTGGATGGCATCATCACAAATACCAACGCCATTAAGAACCGGTATTTATCTTATGGCTGGTTATCTGATGATTTTATCAAAGTGATCCATAATGGCATCGATACCAGTCAAAAAGTTGATTATCCGCGGGATCAAGTAATTCGGGAATACAATCTTCCGGAAGAATGTAAATTTATCGGTATTTTTGGCAGGTTAGTCAAACAGAAACAACATCATATTTTTCTGGAAATTGCCCATAGGATGAAAAATGAAATACCTCAGGTTAAATTTCTGATTATCGGAGACGGACCTCTGAAGCAGGAACTGGAAATCAGGGTTAAAGAATTGGGACTGGAAAATGAGGTAATTTTTATCAGTCACCTGTCAAATCCGTTTCCACTCTATGCAGTTTGCGATGTGGTATTATTAACTTCCGAGGAAGAGGGTTTTCCAAATGTGGTGATGGAGGCCATGCTTTCCGCTAAAACAGTGGTCGCTTTTAACGTTGGTGGAGTAGGCGAATTAATCGAAACAGATAAAACCGGTTTTATTACCCAACCAGATAATCAGCAGGAAATGTTCTTGAAGGCCGTAGAATTGCTGAAAAATCCTCAATTATGCCAGGAAATTGGTCAGAATGCCCGGAAGTACATTTTAGAAAATCTTTCACTAGATAAGATGATAAATCAGATTGAATCTTATCTTGAATTTCAGTTAGAACGAAAATTATTAAACTAGAATTTTGCCTTCCTACTCTCCTATAACCCTAAATTTCAGTCTCTGTAACTTTTATATGGTGGAAACATCTATATTAACAATTTGGTAATAAGTTGAAAATATATAACCTTGTTACATAGGAGAAGTGTTTAAATGGATATGATTATTGATTTTCCGGAAGGATTAAGAGTTGACGCTCATTTTGGGCCTCACAAGGTTCAAACAGATCAGCCTGATATGAATGGTAAACCAGGGATTTCCCCAACTCCTTTTGCTACCTTTCTGGCATCAATTGGGACATGTGCCGGCATTTATATTCTTGGATTTTGCAAACAACGGGGACTTCCTACCGAAGGAATTCGAATAATTCAGAGAATGAGGTCGAACCCGTTTACTGGTTTGGTGGGTAAAGTGGAACTGGAAATTCAGGTACCCACAGATTTTCCGGAGAAGTATCACGCTGCCCTAGTTAGAGCGGCAGATCAGTGTGCTGTGAAAAAACATTTTGAAAATCCACCTGAATTTGATGTTTTTACCAACGTAACTGAAACGCAGGCAGTTTCAGAATAAATTTATTCATTGGTGAGAGGTAATAAAAAAAGCCGGTAAAAACTTTTACCGGCTTTTTGTTTATGGTTCAGCAGAATAAGCTATCGTCCGGATTGTTTCTGCAAATATTTAAAGAAATCACCTTCAGTCGATAAAATAAGCCAGTCCTTCTCGGAAAGAGTGGTCTGATAGGTCTCCATGGTTTTGATAAATTTATAAAAATCCCGGGAAGATTGATTTTGATTGTAGGCTTTAGCATAAATAGCTGTTGCCTCGGCATCGGCTTTACCCTTAATTTCCTGGGCAGTACGGTACGCTTCTGATTCGATCTGTTTTAGATCCCGTTCTTTATCTCCCAAAATTTTTGCGGCCTCTCCCTGACCCTCCGACCGGTATTTATCGGCTATTCTTTTCCGTTCGGCGCTCATCCTTTCATAGATTTTCTGCTGCACTTCCTCCACATAATTAATCCGTTTAAATCGAAGATCCAGCAATTCAATACCGAGTTCGTTCAATTTGGGTGAAACAGCTTCAACAATCAGTTTAGTGATTTGATCGCGGCCATACTTGATTTTAAAATCCAGTTCGGATTCCAGGATTTCTTCCATTACTTCACTAATTTCCAGCTTTCTGTTGGTAGAGCGGATAATTTCTACCAGATCATGCCCAGCCACAGCGTTTCTGGTTTCACCGTCCAGAATATCATCCAGGCGAGATTGTGCACCCCTTTCGTCACGTAAGCGCTGGAAAAAGAGCAGGGGATCGGTAATACGCCACCGTGCATAGGTATCGACCCAGATAAATCTTTTATCTTTGGTGGGAATCTGATTGGGATCCCCATCCCACTCCAGAAATCTTTTATCGAAAAAATTTGCCTGTTCAATGAATGGGTACTTTATGTGAATACCGGGAGTCACGATGGGATCTCTCACCGGTTTACCAAAACGCGTAATAATAACCTGTTCTGTCTCATTTACAATAAACACGGACGATAAAACTAACACGAGTGCAACGAATGCAGCGACTATTATAAAAATTAAAGTTAATTGTTTCATTGTTGTGGGCCCTCCTTGCTTAGATTAAACAGCGGTAATATTCCCGCACTTTTTTCGTCGGTCACTAATTTTCTGCCCACCTTTGGTAATATATCATTCATTGTTTCCAGGTAAATTCTTTGTCTGGTTACCTCCGGAGCTTTCTGATATTCCCTGAAAACAGAAGTGAATCTGGAAGCATCTCCCTTGGCTTCATTTACTCTTTTAACCGCATAACCTTTTGCTTCCTCAATTATTCGGTCTGCATCTCCGCGGGCTTTTGGAATTACCTTGTTATATTCGGATTTCGCCTGGTTGATAAGTTTTTCCCTTTCTTGCTGGGCCTCATTGACCTCGTTAAAGGCAGGCTTTACCGGATCGGGAGGATTGACATCCTGCAAAACAACCTGGTCTACTTTTATTCCTGTTTCATACTGATCACATAACTCCTGCAGCATTTCCGTTACTGTATTCGCAATTTCCACACGGCCGACAGTCAATACCTCATTTATGCTGCGGTCGCCAACTATTTCTCTCATTACAGCTTCATTCATATCCCGGAAGGTCTGAACAGCATTGCGAACCTTAAATAAAAATTTATATGGATCAGCCACCCTAAACTGAACAATCCATTCGACTTCCGCCGCATTTAAATCCCCGGTTAACATTAGGGATTCGCCCTCGTAACCCCGAGTGGCATACTGCGTTCTTACACCCGGTTCCGCGGTTCTGAAACCAAATTCCTGTTTTAGTTGCCTTTCTACTGGAACTTTGTCCAGCGTTTCAATACCGAAAGGCAGTTTAAAATTTAAGCCGGGATCGACAATTCGGGCAAATTTACCAAACCGTAATATGACGCCGACTTCTTCCGGCCCAATGGTAAAGAATGAGGTGAAAATTAAAACGAGCAAAACAATTCCGATGGCAATCCACTGAATCATTTTAGAATTCAGGTTAGGGGGTCGGAATTTGTTCAGATCAAATGGCATATTATCTTGCATAGAATCCTCCAATTTTTTTATTCTATTTTCATTTGATTATTGTAACAACGATGAATAAATCTCGTAGGGAATTTTGAGAAAGTTAAATATTCTAATCACATATAAAAATATAAAGATTATACCTCTTTGATACAATAATAAGTTTTAGTTGCAATTTATCAATTGAATTTTAATCTTGTACCAAACAGGTGATTTGAGCACCTAACTGAAAATAAATAGAATAGCAGGTTTACTAAAACTTTATTTAGAGTTCAACGGAACTCGACCATGTCAACAGTAAAGTATCACTATTTGTTCCTTTCTCTTTTAATTTGTTTCCGATTCCTGCTGGGTCAGGGAGTTGTTCTGGAGGGCAAAGTAAGAGACATCAACACTCGTTATGAAATTTGCGGAGTAAATGTTTATGTGGAGGACCAGGATATTGGAACGGTTACCAACATTTCCGGAAAGTTCCTTCTGCGTATTCCGCGGGCGACTGACCAGACAATACTTGTTTTTCAACATGTCGGCTATGATACACTAAAACGAAGCGTGGCCGATCTGCAAATAAATTCAAACATCTATCTTACCGAGCGAGTCATTCCCCTTCCCGCAATTGAAGTTGAAGCCACTCGGGAAAAGATCGAAATCGAGAAAGATTTGCCCCAGACGGTTACCCTTTATGAAGCCCGCCAGTTTGAGCTTAAAGGATTTATTGATGCTGGTGACCTGCTTCGAACCGATCAGAGTGTACAGGTGGAAGAGGAAATCAGCGGTAGAAAAACTGCAGCGATCCGTGGGGGCAATCCCGATGAAGTCCTTGTACTATATGACGGCATAAAGCTTAACAATTTATATGATAATGTATTTAATCTGGCCCTGATCGATCTGGATGATGTGGATCGTTTTGAAATTATAAAAGGCAGTAATACAGCAATATTTGGTCCGGAAGCATTTTCCGGGGTGATCAATATTGTTCCGAAAGTTTTTCGTGATTATAATATTCGTTTCAAACAACAATTCGGGAGTTACGATTCCGGAATTTGGAATGCCGGTGTTAATTACGGATTTAATAAATTACATTTGAATTATAGTATTCGTAAAGGCGGCTCCACCCGCAGATATTCGGATTTTACAAGCCTTGCCCTGGTAAATAAATCGGAATTTCATACCGCGTCGGTTCTTTATGATCTATCAAAAAATCCGGAAAATAAGAATCCTTCATCGGTCAGCTTGCTCTATCTAAGGAGTAAGCTCGACTATCAGGATACCCGGGATAATGAAAGCATCTTAAATTATAATCAATTACTCTCTGCAAAATTCGATGGGACTCTATATAAATTGAGCAAGGTTAAACTTTCTGTAGCCTATCAGTGGCTGGATGAGACAGAATTTCTTTTGACTGGTTATAATTTACTGGAGAGGGATATAGAAAACCGGGCGATTCATCTAAATTTCGACAAGGCCATAGAGTATAATTATTTCGAATGGCGCCTGGCTTATCAGTATCAGCGGGGCAAACTCCAGTTTACTGATGACCGGGGATCTTTAGCAGAACCGCAATTGGGATTGGAGCAAGGAAAGATCCAAAGAGATCATCATGGGATTGCCTTTATTTCGAAATTTAAGGGACCTACTGGTAGTGATTTTGTCGATTTTTCAGATTTTGATTTTAGTGTGAGGTACGATAACGTAAAAGACGATCAGTTGGCCGCAGAATTAAGAGATCCTTCCGGTAGTATGGATTCCACGGGGATATTTGGTAATAATTCCTGGGATGCACTCCTCTGGAAATTTTCGACGCATTTAGGCGGCGGATTGGGCAAATTTGCTTTTGATGCCTTTATGAATTATGGGACTAACATTAAATTTCCTACCCTTCTTCAGCAAATCAGTTCACCACGATTAATCACCAATTTACCATCCGACCAGACCAAGCTTGAACCCGAGATTAATCGTAGTTTCGACATTGGATTCAAGATAATCCGGGAAATTAAAAATAAGGTCAATGTGGATGGCTGGCAGATTGAGGTCAGTTATTTTAAGAATTCCTACGAAAACAAATTCAGAACTTATTATATCCCCGGTTTACCAATATCCTTTTATGATAATGTAAAAACTGCTGGAATTTCGGGAATTGAGGCAAAACCAACCGTCTTTTTGCTGAATAAGAAATTGTCGGTTGAGGTTGGTATTTCAAAATATTCGATCAGTGAAAAATCCGCGTTCCCATTTAAGTCAGATTTTAAAAGAACGGTATCCGTATATTTTGATCATGCCGGATATTCGGCGCAGATTTTTGCTTTCAGGGAAAGTGAGCAAACCGGATGGATCAGACAGAATTCGGGTGTACTCTCTGAAATTACTTTACCAGAATATCAAAATATTGACTTTCATCTAAGCAAAATGATAGAAGTCTACAAAGCCAAACTGTTTGTGAATGGCAGTATCAGGAATATTTTGGATACTAAATTCGATATCGGTGGTTTGGCACTCAGGGACCGACGATATTATGTAACCCTGGGTTTTCAATATTAATTATAAGGTTGAATTAAAATGAGTAAATATTTGACCATCAAAGAAATTGTTCTCATGGTTGTGGTTATACTAATGATTCAATGTACCCAGAATCCATTTTCGGATTCAGGTGATATAGAAACCTCGCGCAGGACCGTTAAAGGTAAAGTGCAATTAAACGATCAAAATTCTCCTCAGGACGTTTTTGTCTGGTTACAGGAGTACGATATATATACCCGTACGAACAATGATGGTGAATTTGAATTAACGCTGCCTCCCAAAGCCAGCCAGGCCGGGGGGAGCGTTACAGGACTTTTTAATCTCTTTTTTTATATGGTAAATTATGAATTGGATTCTGCTTCGGTGGTGATCAGAAATGGAGAATTTGTTTATGCCAGTGCTGATATCAATGAAAAAGGCAGACTCAAATTGCCCATCGTTCTTGAAAAATTGGTGGATATTAATGTGCTGGTTTCACCGGAGCTCATAATGACCTGCTATAATGGTTTAATAAAAGTTAATATCAGGTTAACAGTCCAGTCAAAACCAGTGAGTATTATGGGTTATTATGATCTGGATGAGACACTCAATGGGATAATTTTTCATGGCAAAGAGGATCAACAGGATGAGTTTACCATTAAGAAAGTAAATAGTGCTAGAGCACAGACAAAGATTTTTCAACCCGGAATACATTCGATGGTGGCATACTATCAACACGATTATTGCAGTTTTCCTATCGGACTATATGAAATTGTTCCAATTATTTGGATTGAACAGGAAGATGTTCCCGAAGCGCTCCTTGCCCATTTTAATCAGGATCCGATTGAATTAACCAAATCATATCTGGATTGGCCAATTCGGCGGAATAACGGTCTGTTATTTATAAAATCTAATTTAAGAGTTCACTATGGCACCTCCTGATAAGAAGAAGTATTCCGAATTTTTTCTTTTATTCAATCGAAAATACGGGAATAAATGCATTTTTTTTGTGATGATGTGTTCAATGTTGATTTTGATGGTTTCCTGTACTCCCGAAAACTCTGCTCCAACATCACCTAATCAAAATAACCCAATTTCACCGGAGGATAAAACCTGGCTTCAAAATAACGTAATTGCTTTGGATACTACCGAATTTACTGGAAATTATTCAGATTTGCTACCATTGAATGAGATGATTGGTGACGCCCGGATTGTTGCCCTCACGATGTCAAATTACGGAACGCATGAATTTTTCACGGTCAGTCAGAGGATTGTCGAATTTCTGATACGGGAAAAGAATTTTAATATTTTTGCGCTTCAGGCAAATTTTACAGAATGTGATTACATCAATGACTATATTCTTACAGGCAAGGGTATACTAAAATTCCTAATACGTGGACTTTGGTTGTGGACGTGGGATACGGAAGAAATGACTAATATAGTAAAGTGGATGCAAATTGAGAATGCCGGTCAACCAAATGAACCAATCATTTATTTTGGTGGATTTGACATATTATATCCTTATGGAGCAATAAGCAATGTAATAAATTACCTAAGTGAAGTTGATTCAGCAAATGCGGTTCTGGCTGCCTCAACCTATATTTATTTTAGAATACATTTTTTTCATTATCCATTTATCAAAAATTACCTCCGCCAATTTTGTCGCCAATATGTGGTTGCTATGTATGATACGCTTAAGAATAATCAGGAGAAATATGTAAATTTATCATCACCTGAAGAATATGCTTTTGCTCTTCAGAACGCCTATTTTATTTTGCAAACAGAGGAGGTTTCTCGTTCCAAAGATCCTACATTAAGATTTTCCTATATGGTAGAAAACATTGAATATTTATTGAATCGTAATGGGCCGGATTCAAAAATTATTCTTTTTTCGCATAGTGGTTATCTGGGAAATTTTGCCGGCAATCTTGGGTCTCAGTTAAAAAGCAAGTATGGAGATCAGTTTAAAATAATCGGTTTCAGTTTTTATGATGGAAAATTTAATTCGGCTTCGGAAGATCCGGAAATATTTTCGGTAGGTAATCCCTGTATTCATGAGGCAGAACCGCCACCAGCCGATAGTTATGAAGCTTATTTTCACGAAGCCGGGAGTTCGGTCTTTATGTTGAATCTCAAATATCCGGGAAATCCACCCGGATCTGAATGGCTGGATGATACGAGATTAATGCGATTCATTGGATATAATTATGTGGTCAGCAATCCGGGTAGTCTGTTTTATCCGGTAAATGTCAGGGAAATCTATGATATTGTTTTCCATATTCAATCAGTAAATGCCACTAAATTATTGACTATTTTACCATAAAAGCCCACTCGTTTTCATATAATTAAAAATGCGTTAATGCTTTTTAAATAATAAATTAGAATTAAAGGTGAAAAATATGTTTAATAAGATGTCAATTGAATACTGTGCAGAGTGAAACTACTACCCTCAGGCTGCCAGTCTGGCAGAGGTTATTGAGAAAAAATTTGGTAAGAAATCTGAACTTATCCGTTCGGGAGGCGGAGTATTTGAAGTGGTTGTGGATGGAGAACTTATTTTTTCCAAAAAACGACAACATCGTTTTCCGCAAAATCAGGAAATAATTAGTATTTTAGAAAAAAAGTGATATTATAGTTTCCTAGAAACTGCTTTGACGAGATTAAATTTAGGATAGAAAAAATAGCCTGATAAAAACAAATTATCAGGCTATTTATTTAGTTTTTTTCAATATTAACTGTTTTGAAATTCCAGTTCTTCCAGATAATGCTGAGCATCCAGGGCAGCCATACAACCGGTACCGGCGGCTGAAATTGCTTGTCGGTAAACTGAATCTTGAACATCCCCTGCAGCAAATACTCCGGTTATATTGGTTTTAGTATTTTTACCTTTTGTCAAAATGTAACCGGTTTTATCCACCTCAAGCTGACCCTTAAACACCTCGGTATTTGGGACATGACCAATGGCCAAGAAAGCGCCCTGGCATTTAAAATCCGATTCTTCCCCGGTTTTGGTGTCCTTTAGACGAACACCATTTAATCCCGATTCGGCTGATCCTAAAAATTCAGTTATCTGTTTATTCCACAGGAATTCAATTTTTGGATTTTTTCTGGCTCGTTCCTCCATTATCGCCGAAGCACGCAATTCATCTCTCCGGTGAATAATTGTAACCTTAGAAGCAAATTTAGTCAGAAAAGTAGCCTCTTCCATAGCAGAATCCCCTCCGCCGATTACTACTATCTCTTTACCGGTAAAGAAGAAACCATCGCAGGTAGCACAGGCGGATACACCATGACCCATTAATCTTGATTCGGATTCCAAACCCAGTAATTTTGCACTGGCGCCTGAGGCTATTATCAATGCATCGCAGGTTAAAATATTTCCTTCCACATCCAGTTCGAATGGTTTTTTGGAAAGATTTGCTTTGGTGACAGTTCCATAAAGAAATTCTGTTCCAAATTTTTCGACCTGTTTATGCATCCGGCCCATTAAATCCGGACCCTGGATTCCTTCGGGAAACCCGGGAAAGTTTTCGACTTCGGTGGTGATCGTCAGCTGACCACCTGGCTGTATTCCTTCTATGACCAGGGGTTCCAGATTAGCCCGCGAAGCATACAACGCCGAGGTGAGTCCGGCAGCACCGGATCCTATTATAATTACTTTATAATGTTTTTGCTTGGTCATACTAAAACTCCTTTTTCCTGTTCATAAGTCCGTGCATTGGATGTATTGATTATTTTCAAAGTTACAGGTTAAGTTAAATAATAATTTTAGCGGCTAAAATAATTTCTTACTTTTGATCGGATAGAATAGCTATTGGGTAAATAATGGAACAAAGAAATTTAAATTTTCAAAAATATTTACAACCGGACGTTGTTTCGACTATAAAGAATCTGGAGTTAATCGCCAAGTTTATTGTCGAAGGATTTCTGGTTGGCCTGCACAAGAGTCCGTACCATGGATTTAGTGTGGAATTTAGTGAACACCGGCAATATATGCCTGGAGATAATATCCGGGATATAGACTGGAAGGTTTACGGTCGGACAAACCGTTTTTATATAAAGCAGTACGAAGAAGAAACCAATCTCAAAGCCTATCTTATTCTGGATATCTCAGGATCCATGGGCTATGCCAGTAAAAAGATCTCAAAAATTCAATATGCTACCTATCTGGCTGCCGCTTTGTCTTATTTATTAATAAAGCAGAGGGATGCGGTAGGTCTGGCGACTTTTTCCAATAAGATACACCGCTTTCTACCACCTAAATCAACCTCCGGATATTTACAATTTATCCTCAAGGAATTAAATGAAATTAAATTAGAAAGACAAACCACAAATGTCAGTGAAACGCTCCATGAATTAGCCGAGAAAATCAAACGCCGGGGATTGATTATCCTATTAACCGAATTCCTTTACGAAGATCCGGAAAAAATTCTGCAGGGATTAAAGCATTTTCGGCACTATGACCATGAAATATTGGTATTTAACATATTAGATCCGCAGGACAAATTTTTTGATTTTAAACAGGATGCCACATTTATTGATATGGAGACCGGGGAAAAAGTGAAAACCCAACCCTTCTTTTTGAGGGAGCGCTATCGCCAGCGCATAGATGAGTTTTATAATAATTTACAAAAGGAGTGTCTTAATTTTCAGATCGATTTTCAGAATATCATAACCGATGAACCATTCGATAGAGCCTTAATCAGGTATATGTTGAAAAGAAAAAAGATGATGTAATTTATTGTCTATTTTTCTATACCTTTCATTTTACTTCATATAAATTACTTTTTCAGAAGTTTTTACCACAAGTTGGCCACAGGCGGCAGTAATATCTTCACCCCTGTTTTTGCGTACCGTTATAGCAAAGGGGGCCTGCATTAACGATTGGGTAAACTTATTGACCTCTTCATCAGACGGGGGAACATAGCCGAGATCATTCTGATTACAGGGAATTATGTTTAATTTGCATCTTAATGGAGCCAGTAATTTTATCAATTCCTTGGCTTGTTTCTGAGAATCATTGATGCCGTGAAGAAGAACATATTCAAAGGTTATCCGATTACGTTTTTTGACGCTGGTATAATATCTTGCACTCCCCATTAATTCATCCAGCGGAAATTTTTTGGCGATGGGCATGATGTTTTCCCGCAGATTCTGGGTTGGCGCATGCAGGGAAATGGCCAGACCGAAGGGAAGCTTTTCATCCGCATATTGAATTATTTTTGGGGCAACACCGCTGGTTGAAATGGTAATCCTTTTGCCGGCGATGGCCAAACCTTCAGGATCGCCCAGGATTTGTGCTGCCTGGACCGATCGGTGATAATTCATAAAAGGTTCTCCCATCCCCATAAAAACCACATTGGTTACCTGGTGTTTGGATATCTTTTTGATTTGCAGAACCTGTTCCACGATCTCACCAGTGGTTAGGTTTCTTAGAAGTCCCATGGTTCCGGTAGCGCAAAACTTGCATCCCAGCGAACAGCCGACCTGAGAGGAAATACATATCGTATTTCTTTTGGCTTCCGGGATAAGAACACTCTCGATAAATCGCCCATCGTATAATTTCCAGAGATACTTTTCGGTACCGTCGGAGGCAATTTCCCGTTGATGAAGCGAAAGTGTTTTTAAAATAAAATTTTCCATCAGTCTATTGCGCAGGGGCTTGGAGAGATTGGTCATTTCATCGAATCGATCCACATTTTGATGATGCACCCATTTATATATTTGGTTTGCCCGGTATTCCGATTGATCCCAGGATAAAATCAGCTCGGATAATTCGATTCTACTCAAACCGACTAAAGATTTATTTTGAGGCAACTCTTCCATTGACACCTGGTAAATTTCTAATTCCTGAATTATATTGTCATAATCCGTTTTGGATTCATAAAATAATTTAAATTAAAAGTTATTAAAAGATATTTATTCAATGAACTTTTTAAGTTTTCACGTTTAATTAAGAATTGGAGTGAATTTATGGATGCACTGACTGAAGAGCAAAAAAATGAAGCATTATTTATCACTTTGATTCAACAATACCAGATGCAGGCCTGGGTAAGTCTGGGAAAATTAAAAAATCCTGTGACAGACAAAATTGAAAAGAATCTGAACCTGGTGAAGGTTATTATTGACATGCTGGATATGCTGAAAATTAAAACAAAGGGCAATCTGGGAGAAGAAGAGGATCGAATTTTGAAACAAACAATCTCAGACTTAAAGCTAAGTTGTGTTAGCGCAGGGAAAGATTCTGAAGAAAGTGATACTACTACCCAGGAAAAATCATAGAAAAACTGAACTATCAGATACGAAAATATTTTCAGATGAATTGCATTTTTTATCCAATATTAAGTTAAAAACGATGAAGTTTTATTCAGTCATTATCTGAAACCATTAAGAGGAATCATATTTTTTATTCTTGATTCAACATTAAAACCTATAGATATTTATGGCCTTTTGTAATGTTAGAAAAAGTAGTTCTATCAAAACGTGAAAGTTCGGAGTCGGTAAGTTCTCACCATGTCAGAAGTCAGTCAAAATCCACTTGTTTCAATAATTACTGTAAATTATAACGGACGTGATTACCTTGAACTTCTTTACAATTCTTTGGCGAAAATAAGCTATTCACCAGTTGAACTGATTCTGGTGGATAATGCTTCGGTGGATGAAAGTGTGGAATTTGTCCGGAAAAATTTTCCCCAGGTCAAAATCCTTCAAAATACGGAAAACTATATGTTTGCCCGGGGTAATAATGAGGGAATCAAAATTGCCAAGGGGAAAATTATCTGCCTGTTGAATAATGATGTTGTGGTGGATTCAAATTTTCTTGAACCGATAATTCAGGCCTTTCAAAGCCGGCCCGAGATGGTGGCTTGTCAACCCAAAGTGCTCGATTTAAATAATCCCAAAAAATTTGAATATGCCGGCGCTGCTGGTGGATATATCGATCGTTATGGTTATCCGTTCATGCGGGGAAGACTTTTCTTCGATCTGGAAGAGGATTTAAGCCAATACGATACGGATATAGAAATATTTTGGTCAACCGGGGCCTGTTTTTTCGTCCGAAAGAATATCCTCGAAAGAGTTGGCATTCTGGATGAAAATTTTACCATGCATATGGAAGAGATAGATTTATGCTGGCGAATTCATTTTTCCGGAAAAAAAATATATTGTATTCCGCAGTCGAAAGTCTGGCATAAAGGGGGAGGAACATTATCTGTAGATAATCCCCAGAAAACCTATTGGAATTTCCGAAACAATATTTTTCTTTTGGCAAAAAACCTAAGTATGGTTAATTTAGCCAGAATTATTTTGCAGCGTTTGTTTATGGATTTTAGTGCCTTATTATTTGAGCTCATTAAGGGTAAAATTAAAAAGAGCTGGTCAATTTTACGGGCCTACACCTGGCTGATTTCTCATATACCACTGCTAATAAGAAGTCGTAAAAAAGTCCAACGATTGAGGAATGTTAATGACCGGGATATATTTAGACTGGTTTATCCGGGGAGTATCACCTGGGAATATTTCATCCGGGGACGAAAGAACGTCTTACAATTAAAAAGAATCAATCATTTATTTTCAGTCAAAACCTGAAATATTAAAAGAAGGAGTTCAAGTTCGGATGGACGATCGAAAACTCAATAGAATATTTGCCGCCTTTGTCTTTCTTTTTAGTTTTATTATTTACTATCTGACTATTGCACCCACAGTTTCATTCTGGGATTGTGGTGAATTTATTGCCTGCTCTTACCGCATGGCCGTACCACATCCTCCGGGTGCTCCGCTTTATCTGCTGGTAGGCCGGATATTCAGTATGATTCCCATTTTTGCGGATATCGCCAAGAGGGTAAATTTAATCTCCACACTTTCCAGTGCCTTTACTGTGATGTTTCTGTATTTGACCACGGTGATCATGATTAAGGCGTACCTTAAAGAAAATAATGGTTTTATGCGTTATGTACCATTTATTGGAAGCATGATTGGTGCACTTACCTTTGCGTTCACCACTAGTTTCTGGTTCAATGCGGTAGAAGCAGAAGTGTACGCTCCGTCCATGCTTTTTACTTCCCTGGTGGTTTGGCTGATCATGTTCTGGAGCGAAAGATCTGAAGAAATTGGGAATGAAAAATACCTTCTTTTTATCATGTATCTTGTCGGGTTGGCTGTTGGTGTGCATTTGCTGAATGTGCTGGCTTTACCAATGGTTTTTATGATCATTTACTACAAGAAATATCCACTAAACAGAACTACCTTTATTTTTCTGGTTTTGGTAGGTGCGCTGTTGACTGGCCTTATTTATCCGGGTGTGGTTCAGGGGATACCAGTTATAGCAGAAAAGGGAGGTTTTTTTGGACTCTTACTTTCCATTCTTGTCTTAATAATTTTGCTGGCTTACACGGTCAACAACAAGAAAAATATTGCCGCCCTGCTCATTACATCGATTCTTTTGGTGGTTATCGGGTACTCCACCTATGCCACAATTTACATTCGCTCGAACCTGGATCCCGATATCGATGAAAATAATCCCGAAACTATCGAAAAATTTATCAGCTATATGAACCGTGAGCAATATGGGGAACATACCCTCGATCGCTCAAAAGTACTGGCCGATTCACCAAACGGGAAACAATATTCCAGTGTGTGGGATTTCTTCTGGAATTATCAGGTGCAAAAAATGTATACCCGCTATTTTTTGTGGAATTTTATGGGAGAAAGTGATACCAGCGATAGTTTCAGCTGGACTAAATTTTTAGGTATTCCGTTCCTCCTTGGTCTTCTGGGCGCATGGTATCATTTTAAGAGAGATTGGAAATATGGTTTAGCGGTATTTGCCTTGTTTTTCATGACTGGTCTGGCTGTTATTATTTATCTGAATCAACCGGATCCGCAGCCCCGGGAACGGGACTATAGTTATGTGGGGTCCTTTTTTGCCTTTTCCGTTTGGATAGGCATTGGCGCTGCGGCGATTTTGGAATGGTTCTCAAAACAAACTCATGAATCGGCCATTAAATCGTTTGTGCCGCTATCGCTTTCCGCGATATTATTTCTAATCTCCCCGGTGCAGGTCTTGATAAAAAACTTCCATCATCATGATCGGAGCGGCAACTATGTCGCCTGGGATTATTCTTATAATATGCTGGTAACCTGCGAAAATGATGGGATCATTTATACCAATGGTGATAATGATACCTTCCCGCTCTGGTATTTGCAGGAAGTGCCGGAAGTTCGCCGGGATGTGCGGGTTGCCAATTTAAGTTTACTAAATACCAACTGGTACATTTCCCAACTGAAACACAAGGATCCCAAGGTACCCATTTCATTGTCCGATGCAGAAATCGACAAAATAATGCCTGTTCCCTGGCCGGAAAAAAGGACGATCAAAATTGATTTACCGGAAACAGTTGTTGACCGGGAAAAGGAAGAATATCAAGAGAGTTTTCATCTGGGTAAACCGGAGGTCAGTACATCTATGGAGTTTGACCTAGGACCAAAAATATTTGGTCGTTACCTGCGGGTGCAGGATTATTTGATCCTCAATACTCTCTATGCCAACAATTTTAGGAAACCTCTCTATTTTGCAGTCACTGTTTCCCGCGACAATATGCTGGATGGGTTACAGCGTTATCTGCGTATGGACGGATTGGCCTTTAAAATTACAACCATATCAAACTGGTCAATCGATGCGGATATACTTTATGATAATCTGATGAATAAGTACCAGTATCGTAACCTGAATAATCCTGATGTTTATTTTAATGATAATATTATTGCCTTGTTGCAAAATTACCGGTCAGCATTTATTCAGCTGGCCAATTATTATGCCAGTCAGAATGATCAGGAAAAGATTGCCAATCTCATTACCAAAGCAAATGAGGTAATGCCACCTTCGGTGATTCCTTACACTAACCGGGCGATTAAATATTACATGGAGTCGTATGGGATTTATTCGGGAATTATTCCTAAGGATAGCCTGAATCCGGATAATTATTCCCTGCGCGATTTGGATGAAATGGGAAAGATCCTGACTAATTTGCAGGTGTATGATGCTGCCCGGCAAGCTTTTGAAGAGGTACTGAGGGCAGATCCTACTAATACTCAGGCCAAAGGATATCTGGTAGATTTATATGGCAGAAACAAAAATTATCAGAAGGCGATCGATATTCTGGAAGACTGGCTGAAGAATAATCCCAACGATAAGGGTGCGCAGAACCGTTTAAACGATTATCGCCAGAAATTGGCGAAAGAAAATAAGCAGAAGTAATTCTGCTGATAAAATTATCTGGGAAAATGGTCAGATCTGCGTCTAAGAATGAGGAGGAATACCCTCCTCATCTTCATTTAGTAGGTAAACAGTTTAACCGGAATCTTTATACCAGGTAGAAACATAGAATAGTCTGTAAATCGATGAAAAAAGTTATTCTTAACATTATTCGGATTCTAATCAGTGTCGGATTGCTAATTTATTTACTCTATATCGCTGATATCCGGAAAATCTTGCAAGCGTTGGAAAGATTAGATGCCTCATCAATCTTTCTGGCTATGTTTGTTTTTGTTCTCTCGGTATTTTTAATGGCTGCCCGCTGGCAATTTTTAACCAGATCCTATGGTATGCATGTCAAATTTGGTAAGCTAACCATTTTTTACTTTATAGGTTTTTTCTTTAATAATTTTCTTCCTACAAGCATTGGTGGCGACCTGAGCCGGGCCTATTATCTTTCGCAAACCAGTGGAGACAAGAGTGCCAGTATCGGAACCGTATTTCTGGAAAGACTTATTGGATTATTAGCAACACTCTCTTTCGCTATCGTTTCTCTTTATTGGCTGACTGAATATTTTCATACCAGAAAAATAGTCTATATTACAATATTCATTAGCTTGATTATCGCCATGTTTATCGCAGTGATCATGAGTCGCCGGCTGTACCGGCGTTTTAATGGAATTCTTTCCCTGTTAACCTTTTATGATCTGGGAGATAAAATTACCAAAGTCTTTGATACGCTTCATTATTACCGGGATAAAAAGAGCATCCTTTTGGGCACTTATATTTTCTCGTTGTTAGCGCAATTTATGTTGATTATTATGAATTATATTTTAGCCCGGGCGCTGGATCTCACTGAAATCTCTTTCGGTTATCTTTGTTTGGTAGTACCAATTACTTTTGTTATCGGTTTATTACCTTCAATTAACGGTCTGGGTGTGCGGGACAGCGGATATATGTTACTGCTTCTCAGACTAGGATTGCATCCGGCCCAAATACTTTCACTTTCCTTTTCGGTGACTGTAATTCCCATAATTGTTAGTTTTATTGGTGGTGCTTTTTTCCTATTTTATAGACATAAAGGTCTTAAAACGCCCGAACTAAAGGAAGGAAACGTGATATGAAAAAATTCAAACTAATCACCTTGATTCTTGTTTTATTGTCCTGTGTTTTTATTGCCTACAATTGTGGTAGTATGGGCACGGCAGTGGGAGATGACGATATTGTATATGTATTTGCGGATTCGTCAGACTGGCTGCTTTATCAGGAACCATTAAATAATATTTTTGGTAAATATGTCCGCACACCGATCATGGAAAGGGAATATCTTTTAAGATGGGTGCCGTTTGATAAATTTAATGCCTATAAAAAGTCAAAAAATATTTTTATCCTCGGAAGGTTAAATTCCAATGATCCGGTTTCCGAAAACGTAAACAGTTTGCTGAATAAGGACATTATTGAAGGCGTAAAAACCGGAAAATACTTTTATATCCCAAAGAAAGATGTTTGGGTCAGAAATCAGTATGTTTTGTTTTTTGTGGCCAATTCGGTGGATGACATGATCCAAAAAATAATCGACCTGGGAGAACTGGCCTATCAGGATTTCAGAAAATACTATTTTACCCGGCTACGGGATGAAATGTTTGATCACATGGAGCAAAAGAAATTGGAGAAATATATTGCCGCTCATTTCCCATTCACCATGCGGGTGCAGCACGATTATTTTATTGCCGATGAAAGTTTACAGGAAAATTATGTCTGGATTCGGCGTTTCGATCCGGACCGTTCCATTCTGGTCCACTGGTTACCCAAGCCGGATACTTTTCAACTTACCTCCCGCCGGGTTATTGATGAGCGGAATCGGTTAGCCAAAAAAGTATTTCATGGGGATAAAGTGGTGGAAGAGGAGACCCAGGCTTTTTCTATAAATTTTAAAGGATGGAATGCCATTAAACTGGAAGGCACCTGGAAAAATGACAGTCTACAGGTCGGCGGGCCTTTTCGTGATATAACCTTTATTGATTCTGAAACCAACAGAATTTATATGCTTGATTACTATGTCCAGGCAATCGGGAAAAGAAAAGTTCCCTATCTGGATCAACTTGATGTTTTGATTTATACCTTTAACGTTCAGAAAGAACCAGGAAACAAACAATAGAGGATTATGCTGTGCGAAAAGTAGCCATTATTATGGGAAGTGAGTCGGATAAACCAGTTGTAGAGGAAGCGCTGCCGTTTTTGGAATATTTTGGGATTCAGCCGGAGTTGTTTGTCCGCTCGGCGCATCGGACGCCGGTGCTAGTTCAGGAGTTTGCGACATCGGCAGAGAAAAATAAATTTGAGGTAATTATCGCCTGTGCAGGTATGGCGGCGCATTTGCCGGGTGTGGTGGCAGCCTATACCAAACTTCCGGTTATTGGTGTTCCTCTTGAAGCCGGTCCGCTTAAGGGTCAGGATGCGCTTTATTCAATTGTACAGATGCCCGCCGGAGTTCCGGTGGCTACCATGGCAATCGGCAAGGCAGGAGTAAGGAATGCGGCAATTTTTGCTGCCCAGATCATTGCCCGATATGATGATAAAGTTTCTGCCAAATTGGAAGCGTTTAAACAAAATAAATGTCGGATTCCCGGATGAAAATTGCAGTTATCGGTACGATTAACCGGGATCTTATCCTTCCCTTTGGCGGGGCGCCCATCCAAAGTCTCGGTGGAATATTTTATACCACATCGGCCTTTTCGGAATTGGGTAGCAATGAAATCGAACTTTTTCCAGTATCTTTCATTGGTAATGATTTAACCAATCCGTTTGAATCTGTGATTGATAAAAACGCAAACATAGACCAGTCCGGATTAATTTTGCTCGATCAGAAAAATCATAAAGTGATTTTAGAGTATAAATCACCGGAAGAACGGGCAGAACAGGCGCTGTTGAATTTTCCGCCGCTGGACTGGAAGCATATTAAACCTTTTCTGTCCATGGATTTTTATCTGGTAAATCTGATCACCGGTTGGGATGTGTCGTATAAAGCATATCAGAAATTGAGCCGGAAAAAATACGACCGGATGTATCTGGATGTCCATTTTCTGGTGATGGGAATCGATGAAATGGGCCACCGTTATCCCAGGTGTCCGGATGGTATTAAAAATTGGTTACAGGGATCAAAATTTATTCAGATGAACCAGAGAGAATTTGAAATCATCACCGATAATTCCATGCACTATCTGGCATTCTATGAGCAGTACTTTAAAAAAGATCAGGTCTTAATTATTACTCTTGGCCGTGAGGGAGCCCGGATGATCTACCGGAAGGAAAAAAAGATTCGCCATAAGCAAACTCCTGGTATCACCCTCAGCCATTTGGAAGATACTACGGGTTGTGGAGATGTGTTTGGGGCAGCCTTTGTCTGGGGCTACTTGAAGACCAAAGATATTAATCAGGCACTACATTTTGCCAATAAGGCGGGAGCGGCAAATTGTCTGCTGAAAGGTACCGATGAAATGGATCTGCTCCCATCAAAAATTGAAGAGTTTAATTAGTAAAATTTATTGAATATGAAAAAAGTTGTAATTACAGGGGCAAATGGTTTACTTGGTCAGGCCCTGATCCAGGTTTTAAAAGAAAAATATGAAATATTGGGAACGGGTCTGGAAAAACACCCGTTTTTAACCGAAGAGGGTTGGGGTTACCAGAAGTTGGATATTACCAATATCCAGAAATGTAAGGACCTCATCAAGGATTTTAATCCGGAAGCAATTTTAAATGCTGCCTCCTTTACTGACGTTGATGGATGCGAAAAGGACAAGGAGTTGTGTTGGCAGGTAAATGTGAAGGGCGTGGAAAATCTGGCCAAGATTGCCAGAAATCTGGATGTTCACCTGATACACTATTCGACCGATTATGTATTTGATGGTAAAGATGGGCCTTATGATGAATCTGCCCGTCCTAATCCCCTGGGCTATTATGGAAAATCAAAGCTGGCATCGGAAAATGTTCTGCAGCAGATTGGCCTTCCGTTTACCATCGTCAGAACCTGTGTGCTATATGGCAGTGGGGTAGATGTGAAAAAAAATTTCTTTCTCTGGGTCCTGGAGAACCTGCAGAACAATAAAAAAATTCGGGTTGTGACAGATCAGTTTAATAATCCGACTTTAGCGGAAGATCTTGCTCTCGGAAGTCAGTTAATAATTGACCAGGCGGCATTGGGCAAGTATCATCTGGCTGGTCGGGACTATCTGAGCCGGTATGATTTTACCCTAAAAATTTGCGGTGTCTTTAATAAACCGGAAGACTTGGTAGCTCCGATTGAAACAAAAGAACTTGGGCAGGCAGCAAACCGACCGTCCAGAGGCGGTTTAAAAATTGACTTGGCAGAAAAAAAATTGTATTATACGCCTCGCTCGGTTGAAGAATCTCTCATATTTTTAAGATGGAAATTGCAAAAGGATGGATAAGAATCTGAATCGCGTACTGGTTATTATACCAACATACAATGAGATCAAAAATATAGAGAAAGTGCTGAATGTGGTGTTTGGGCTGGGAATTGAAAATTTGGATGTTCTAATAATAGATGACAATTCACCCGATGGTACGGCAGAATTCATCAAGCGGTATATGAAAAACCAAAACTCACTTTTTATGATTCAACGGTCGGGTAAACTGGGACTGGGAACAGCATACGTCACCGGATTCAAGTATGCACTGGAGCGAGATTATCGGTATATTTTTGAAATGGATGCAGATCTGTCGCACGATCCTAAAGAAATCCCGAATTTCTTGAATGCCATGAAGGAGACCGATCTTGTGATTGGTTCTCGTTATCTTACCGGGGTCAATGTCATTAACTGGCCATTGATCCGATTATTTATCAGTGTGATGGCCAGTAAATACACCCGTTTTATTACCGGTTTACCCATTCATGACTGTACCAGTGGTTTTAAATGTTTTGATCGACAGGTCCTGGAATCCATACCGCTGGAGAAAGTCAGTTCGAGCGGATATTCATTTCAAATTGAAATGAATTTTAAGGCATGGAAAAGAGGGTTTAAAATCAAAGAAATTCCTATTATCTTTCATGACCGAACCGAGGGTGCTTCAAAAATGTCCAAACGCATCATCATGGAAGCAGTCTTTGTGGTCTGGAAGCTAAAATTGTGGAGTTTATTCGGGCGGTATTAGCCAGAGGAATTTTTTATGTTGAAAAAAAGTTTTCGCATGGTTTTGGATTTTGAAAAACCGGTGGTGGAGTTGCAAAAAAAGATCATTGAAATGGAAGACTACGCACGGGAAACCGGTTTGGATCTTTCCGAGGACATCAAGCGATTGAACCGAAAAGCATACACTTTACAAAAAGAAATTTATTCCAAACTAACGCCCTGGCAAAGGGTTCAGTTAGCCCGGCATCCCGACCGGCCGTACACCCTGGATTATATCAAACGGATGGTAACCGATTTCTTCGAACTGCATGGGGACCGGTATTATTCGGATGATCCGGCGATTGTCTCAGGAATAGGTTTCCTGGACGATCAGAGAATCGCCATTATCGGTCATCAGAAGGGCCGGGATGTAAAGGAAAATTTATACCGCAACTTTGGCATGGCCCATCCGGAGGGTTATCGGAAGGCACGAAGGATTATGAGTCTGGCTGCTAAATTTAATATGCCGGTGATCTCTCTGCTGGATACTCCCGGCGCCTACCCGGGAATTCAGGCGGAGGAACGTGGACAGGCCGAGGCAATCGCCAAAAATCTCTTTGAGATGGCCCGCCTGCCGGTACCGATCATCATTGCTATTATTGGTGAGGGTGCTTCCGGTGGCGCTTTAGGTATCGGTGTAGGGGATGTTATCCTGATGCTGGAAAATTGTTGGTATTCGGTAATCTCTCCCGAAGGCTGTGCGGCTATTCTCTGGCGGGATAATGCCAAAGCCCCTCAGGCAGCAGAGGTTATGAAATTAACCGCACCGGATTTACTGGAACTGGGGATTATCGATAAAATTGTGAAAGAACCACCGGGTGGAGCTCATTGGGATCATGATGAGGCAGCAAAAATTCTGAAAAAGCATTTATTGGATGAAATAGCGCGGTTAAAAAAATTGGATAAGAAAGATTTGATCGATAAACGGATTGAAAAATTTTCCAAAATGGGTTACTGGACGGAAAAATCTTCTAAATCAAAATAGACAATTGCCAATATTATCTGGAGTACTTTATGTTAGATAAACAATTACTGGAAATCATTGCCTGTCCCAAATGCAAAGGTGATCTGGAATACACCCCGGATAAAACCAATGATAAAAACGGGAAACTGGTGTGTCACAAATGTAAGCTGTTATACCGGGTGGAAGACGACATCCCGATTATGCTGATTGATGAGGCTGAAAAAATTTCCTGAATGTATTAAATGGTATTTTTATTAAGAGTCAGTTTGCCGGAATTATCAAGAAATATTTTCAGGCAGTGAATCCCACCTTTTTTCATTCTCTTTTATAACAAATACCCCCGGCGGGCCAGGTATAGGGCATTTTTCTTCACAGATTCCGCAGCCGATGCATAAATCTCTTCTGACATAAGGATATTTCACAAACCGGGTTGTGCCATCCGGGAGGATCGCTTCTTTCTGTTCAAACTTAATTGCTTTGTCGGGGGTTGGGCAATGCTCTTCGCAAACAATACAATCCTCATTTCGAACAAATGGAATACACAAATTTTTATCAAAATAGGCGATCCCCATCGGCGTTTTCTGTTTAACCTCCAGCGACAAGGGCAAAATGGCATCAGTCGGGCAAACGGCGCCGCACAGGTTGCAATTATATTCGCAATAGCCCTCTCGCATGTTGGCAACCGGCGTCCATAGATTTACCAGCTTCTGATCCCATCCGGCCGGCTGCAGACACCTGCCGTTGGAAGCACAAATTCTGACACATTCCAGACAGCGAATACAGTGGTCTAAAAATTCTGGTTCGGGTAAAGCGCCGGGTGGACGGATCAGTTTTGCCTCGGCGGTTTTGTTTTCCCCGACTAAACCGAACAATCCGATAGTGGCAAGACCGGTAAGGGTTGAGCCGATGAATTGCCGCCGGCTTAAATCCGGTTTGCTGAGATACGGCCTTAATCGGAATCGAAAAACAATTGATTTGGACTTGGGCGGACATTTCTCCCAGCAATTAAAACATTCGATACACTCAACCTTGTTGGTTTCTTTTACATCCGATTCAGGTATAGCATTCATTTTACAATCCCGCTGGCATTTATTGCACAGGGTACAACTTTCACCCACCAATCTCTCATAGAAACGGAATGAGGATAATAGGCCCAGGAGGGCTCCTGCAGGGCAGATATTCCGGCACCAAAATCGCCGCGAATAGTATTCAATGCTAAAAACGATAATTGCCAGGATTATTATTAACACCAGTCCCGCCAGACGAACCTGGTCTTCCGGCATTATATTATATTTAAAAGAATCGTAAATGGAATAACTGAATGATTCGAGGTAGGGAATTTTCGCGGCAGAGAGTAAAGAATTTTCAACAATCAGAGTTGAGAAAGGAAAGAGAAGTACGGTAAAGATTCGGGTCAACAGCGCCAGGGGATCAAAATATCCCCACAAATTGATAGAAAAAATAGCTAGGAGTATAAGCGAAGACAGGATCCCGAATTTAAGCCAGGGCCAGTTTGTGCGTTTCAGTCTAATGTTTTCATTTTTACGTCTGAAAATGCGGTGAAAGACGTCCAGGGACGAACCTAATGGGCAAATCCATCCGCAGAAAAAACGCCCGATGAATGGAGTTAATAACAGAATGATAATTGCCGGCCACAAGAAATAAGCCAGTTTCAGATTGTCGATAAAATAAAAAAGTGGGATGAGCGGCGAAAAGCGAAGAAATAAATCACTCTCGAGATTTACCTCATAGGGATATCTTGCCCTCATAAACAAAAATACAAAAAAAACCAGAAAACAAATCTGGATAATTCTTCGAGCACGCGCCATCTCGTCAAGCTTCGATCTTTAAAACATTAAGATTTGCCGGATCATATTTATTCAGGCCACGGCGCAGGGCTTCCTGAAGATAGGATACCTCATTAGTCGTTAAATTAAATAATTGGAGCGCCTGTAAATCGGCAGATACAGTGCATGGGCTCATGATTAAAGTTTTGGCCAATTTAACATCATTGACATTACCACCGCTTGGCCCGTTACGCAGGAGAATGCGATATCCATCTATGATGGTCAAAGTCGGTAATATTCGGGCATTTATATCATTAATTTTGATAGAGAATTTATTATGGATTTCTCCCCGGTTACCACCCATGACTCCCATCAAATTCTTAAGTCCACCGGTCATTCTGGCCATAGAATGATGTTTAGCAATGGGCACATTTATCACCTTATCTGCCTCCAGATAATCCTGATAGATTGGCCACTCCTTCAGTATTTCCCCTTCCGGGAGGGAAATATTTTTAAATTTCTGTGATCTGATTTGCTCAACTTCTGCACCCAGATCCCGGGCCGTCTTTTCTATCTCGCTGTTGCGGTAACAGCGCTGGGGATTATTGCAGGTACGGTCAAATATTTTTACTTTGGCAGCACCGACATCAAAACAACTTTTGATAAGTGCGGCGATCAAGTCCGGATTGGTATTTGCGGCAAATTGCGGCGCCCGGTCCCAGCCTATATTTGGTTTGATTACCACAATATCGCCTTTGGAGATAAATTTATTTAATCCGCCAAATCTCTGAAGTGCTTTCTCCAGAAGATCGGGTGGTTCACCTCCGCTTACCCGGATAACTTCCGGTACCGGGCTGGGAGAACTCAATATTTTCAGAGGATCCCCAAATACCAGGGAGACCGTCCCCATTGCTACCGCAGTTTTAATAAAATCTCTTCGAATCATAGCTTTACCCATCAGTTTTTTGAATATAAAATATGAAAACTTATGAAAAAATAAAATTATATTAAAATCAGTAAGATTTTATCGAATGGCTAATCATAATCTTTGTGAAATGAAGATTCAGTAAGATTTTCAAGTTATTCTATCAGAATCCGCAAAAAGCAGTTGACTTATATCTGGAAATCTTTATATTTATGAGTAGAATCTCGGGTGAAAAATCATATTTAAATGACTCAGAAACTTTCTTTAAAAAATTTACTTTAATCAAAGTTAATTAATTGTTGATTTGAGATATCAAAGTAAATCTCGAAGAAATCAGCATGGAACAAAAATGAATTTGCACTAATTATTAAGGTATTCATGACGACACAAGGGAAAAAGTTAGTTATAGTTGAATCTCCTGCCAAGGCGAAAACCATCAATAAAATTCTGGGTAAAGATTATAAAGTGGCTGCATCAATCGGGCATGTTATTGACCTGCCCAAAACAAAATTTGGTGTGGATATTGAAAAGAATTTTGAACCTTCCTATGTAACGATAAAAGGTAAAAATAAAGTAATCAAAGACCTGCGGGAACAAGCGAAGAAGGTGGAACACATCCTGTTAGCCACAGACCCGGATCGGGAAGGAGAGGCTATAGCTTATCATATAGCCAAATTACTTGAGAAATCTGCCAAAGATATTACCCGGATTGAATTTAATGAGATCACCCGGGAAGCGGTTTTACGGGCCATCGAACATCCTCGGGCGATTGATGAAGCGCGGGTAGATGCCCAGCAGGCCAGACGGGTGATGGATCGAATTGTGGGATATCAGGTAAGTCCCTTTCTCTGGGAGACAATTTACCGGGGGCTGAGTGCCGGCCGGGTCCAGTCCGTGGCCCTGCGTTTGCTTTCCGAACGGGAGAAAGATATCAAGAATTTTGAATCGGTGGAGTACTGGGCCATTGATGCACTTCTGGAAGCGAAAAATGCCAGGCAATTTAAGGCTCGGCTGTATAAAATAGAGGGCAACCAATTAGATCCGAATAAATACAGGATCAAGAATGAATCCGAAGCCGAAGAGCACCGACGCAATTTGTTGGCTGAGAAATATGTTATTTCGGACATTGATAAAAAAACAGTCACGAAAAAACCGCCTGCACCTTTTATTACCAGCACACTTCAGCAGGTGGCCTCCCGCTATTACCGGATGACGACTTCCCGGGTTATGAGTATTGCCCAGCAGTTGTATGAAGGAGTAGATCTGGGCCAAAAAGGGAACACCAGCCTAATAACATATATGAGAACAGATTCGACCCGGATAAGTCAGGAGGCCATTGGAAAAACCCGAAATTATATTACCTCCTCCTACGGGCCAACTTACCTTCCGCCCAAACCGAATTACTTTGGCAAGAAAAAGGGAGCACAGGATGCGCATGAAGCCATTCGGCCCACTTATATATCGGAGGAATATGAACCCAAAAAATTAAAGAAATATCTCTCAGCCGATCAGTATAAAATTTATGAAATTATCTGGAAACGATTTATTGCCTGTCAGATGAAGCCAGGGAACGCCGAGAAAACCGTAATTACCATTAATGCCGGAAAGTATGAATTCAGGGTGGAGGGCGAGATCATTACTTTCCCGGGATATCTGGTTGCCTACTCGGACGAATTTATGGAAGCCAATGGTGATGAAAATAATAATAAATCACATGGTCAGATTCCTGATGGGTTAGCCAAGGGACAGATATTAAAATTGAACGATTTAATTGTTGAACAGCGGTTTACTCAACCGCCACCCAGATACACAGAAAGTTCTTTGGTGAAATTGCTCGATAAATTGGGGATAGGTCGTCCCAGTACTTATGCTCAGATAATCACCACGTTATTTATGCGCAAATATATTGAGCGGGATAATCGGGCCCTGATCCCCACCGACCTGGGTATGACAGTTGTCGATTTATTGATCAATTATTTCCCGGATATATTCAATGTAAAGTTCACTGCTGAAATGGAAGCCAATCTGGATAAGATTGAGGAAAAGCAGTCAAAATATGTTGATACCCTGAATGAATTTTATGCTCCATTTAAAGCTTCATTGGAACATGTTAAGGACCGAAAGAAAGAAATAAAGAAGGGACTACAGGAAGAGACTGGTGTTAAGTGTGAGGTTTGTGGCCGGCCCATGGTTATTCGCTGGGGTAGAAACGGAAAGTTTTATGCCTGTACCGGGTATCCTGAATGTAAGAATACCAAACCGTTAGAGGAGGCTGAACAAAAAACCACCGAAGAGATCTGTGAAAAATGCGGTTCTCCAATGGTTATCAAACGGGGAAGATTCGGTGAATTCTTGGCATGCTCTAATTATCCGGAGTGTAAAAATACCCGACCGATCAGCACCGGGGTAAATTGCCCCGAACCTGACTGCAATGGTACGGTTGTTCAAAGGCAATCTAAAAAAGGGAAAATATTCTATTCCTGTAGCAATTATCCCAAATGTAAATTTGCTTTGTGGGATAGGCCAATTAATGAACAGTGTCCCAATTGTTCATATCCGATCATGGTGGAGAAAATAAACCGATCGGAAGGTCATTACAAACAGTGTCCAAAATGTAAATTTAAAATGGTCGAAGAAAAAGTCGTCTAATGTGGACTTATCTCGATAACTTTTTGGATTATCTCAAATCCGAACGTCGCTTTTCGGTGCTTACCGTTCGATCCTATAAAATCGATTTATCTCAATTTATCGAATATCTGGAAACCACTTCGCACTCAGATCAAGTGGAGCCAAATTCTGTCGATAAAGATGATATCAGACGGTTCGTGGAAGAATTATACATTAATGGACTCGCAAAACGAAGCATCGCTCGCAAAATATCGGCTATCAGATCATTTTTCAAATATCTTAAACGCACTTTTAATTTTGATGATAAAGCAATCTCGAATATCAGAACTCCGAAATTGGAAAAACCGTTACCAGTAGTTATTGACGAATCTCAGATCAGAAAAATTATGGATTTACCCCCGGATGATACTTTCCAGGGTTTGCGGGATCGGGCAATTCTTGAACTCTTTTACGGATGCGGAATACGGCTTGGAGAAATGATTTCCCTGAAAATGAAACAAATTCACCTGAATGCTAATTATATAAGAGTGGAAGGAAAAAGAAATAAGGAACGGATCTTACCACTGGGAAAGCACGCAGTTTTGGCTTTAAAAAATTACCTTCAGGAAAGAGAAAAAATAAAAATCTTTGAGGACAAGGAAAAAGTTTTTGTTAATCCGAAAGGAAAAAAACTCTACCCGCTTGCCATCCAGAAAATGGTAAAAAATTACCTGGCTAAAGTTTCCGAACAAGAACATTTGAGTCCACATGTTCTTCGTCATTCATTTGCTACCCATCTCTTAGATCGTGGTGCAGATTTATTTGCGGTGAAAGAGTTACTGGGGCACTCGAGTCTGTCGACGACTCAAATCTACACCCATGTCAGCATGGACCGCCTCAAAATTATCTACAAGAAAACCCACCCACGGTCCGAAAGAGATATTCATCATACACAATAAAAAACCTAAAAGGAGGTTTTATATGAACCGCACTATCACTGCCCGGCATTTTAAGTTAAATGACGATCTGAAGAGCTATGTCGAAGAAAAAGCTCAAAAGCTGGAAAGGTATTACGAAAACATCCTTGATATGGACATTGTGCTCGGTTGGGAAAAAATAAGCCGCTATACCGAGCTGCGGATAAATGTCTATAATAAGCAGATTGTAATCAAGGAGGTATCGGACGAGATCAGAAAATCCTTTGATTTGGCTTTGAACAGGGCAGAGAGACAGTTAAAACGGTATAAAGAAAAAATACAAACACCAAAAGCGCGGGTTTTAAGTCAATAGTCCGTGCTTACAAGAGAATGTACATGAGCTCCCGTCAATTTTGGCGGGAGTTTTTTTATAAAAAAAATGTTATACTCTTTTATCTATTTGAATTAATTTAGAACGATGCGATAATGATGTTCTTATTTAACAAAGACAAACCGATGATTAAAATAAAAATTAAAAGAAGGTAAAAAATGTTAAAAAAACATTTAATTATTGGTACTTTCTTTTCGGACAACCAAAAAAAGCTCAAACTTCAGCTATTAAATTCGGATGCGGGTTTTGAACGCACAATTATCACACCCGAACTTCATCGTCCGGGACTGGCCCTGGCCGGTTTTCTCGATTTGTTTACTTACGACCGAATTCAAATTTTGGGAAACACAGAGATCCGCTTTTTGGAAAATTTAACCGTAAAAAAGAGAAGAGAAAGCTTAGAAAATGTGCTGTGTTTGGAAATTCCCTGTATCATCATTACTGATAATAATCAGGTGCCCAAAGAATTGATTTCCATTGCCACCCGCAGTCAGATTTGCGTATTCCGGACAAAATATCCGACTTCACAATTTTTCCATCTGCTGAGTGATTATTTGAATAATGAATTTGCCCCAAAAACCACTGTTCATGGCACCCTGGTGGATGTTTATGGAATTGGGGTGCTCTTTACCGGCCGGAGTGGGATTGGAAAAAGTGAAATTGCCCTCGATTTGGTAGAGCGGGGACATCGGTTAGTGGCAGATGATGTGGTGATCATAACCAAAAAAGCGGAAGAAATTCTGATGGGCGAAGGTCGGGAACTGGCCGAACATCATCTGGAAATTCGCGGATTGGGATTGATCGATACCCGGAGCACCTTTGGTATCAGAGCGGTGCGGGTACATAAACGGGTAGAGGTTGAAGTGCAATTGGTCGATTTTGATCCAAAGGTGGATTACGATCGTACTGGTCTGGACGAACAAAATACTACTGTTCTGGGAGTAAGTATACCCCTGGTTGTACTGCCGATAAATCCGGGAAAGAACGTAACCGTCATTGCAGAAACAATCGCATTAAATCAACTGTTAAAGGTTTATGGACATCATACACCGAAAGAATTTAATAAGCGTCTTATGGAAAAGATGCGGCAACAGGAAAGGAAGCATCTACAGGAATTAAAAATGCGTGATTTTCTTGACAAGGATTTTGAGTAACATGGTTGCAATTATTCTTACCCATAAGAATCTGGCCCAGGAACTTATTAACACAGCAAAATCAATAGTCGGACATGATGAGAAATTGTTTGGTTTTACAAATCACACTAAAACTACCGAGCAACTTTTTGCCGAAATTAAGGAATTTTTGGAATCAAAGGATAATCCGGAAAATGTTTTGTTTATGGTGGATTTAAGAGGTGGAAATTGCTGGACGGTAGCCAGGATGCTGATTCGGGAAAATAAAGGTTATTATGTGATTTCCGGCGTGAATTTGCCAATGATAATTTCTTATTTGACTAAAAAAGATAGTTGCGATTTTGACGATTTGGTGAAATCGGTTGAGAAAGATGCCTGCCGTGGCACCTTCCTTGAGCAATAGAGAAAACCGGCACAGAAAATATATTTATATTCTTTTAAGTGAACATTCTTACGACCAAAAAGCCTTCCCATCTAAATATCAGCTTTGCTTCCTCGATTTCGCTCAGGTAATTTAAACACACACATAAATCATCCTTTAAGGGTTGTCGCTTTGGAAACAGTTTGTTATATTCTGATAATTCCGGAGTGACCATGAAATTACCAAAGCAATCTTTACTATTTTATATTTTGATCCTCCTGCTTCTTGCCATAGCCTGGCTTTCTTACCAGTTAATCCGTCTGAATAGTGACCAAAAGACTTCCCGGATCGTGGAGACTCCGCAAAGATTTGATGATACCCTGGTGTTCTATATCTCGGAAATTCCGTCCAGACTCGATCCATTTTCGGTGATTTATGATGAGGATATTTTTCTGATCAAACAACTATATCGTGGATTTACTAAAATAAATTCCAATTTGATTGAAGTACCCGATCTGGCCGAATACTGGGAGATTTCCCGGGACAGGTTAACTTATACATTTCACCTCCGTAAGAATCTCTATTTTCATGACAATACCCCGATTACTGTAGATGATTTTATCGGGAGTGTAAAGTATTTTTTCAGGCATTATCCACTCCATTATTCTATTGCTTATTTCAAAATAATTGAAGGTGTGGACGATTTTTTAATGGGACAGAGTGGGGAAATTAAAGGCATTAAAAAATTATCGGATCTTTCTGTCCAGATTACCCTGATCAAACCATACGTCCCTTTTCCCAAACTTCTTTCCTTACCCCAAATGAGAATACTCCCAGCAAAATACTTAAAGTCCAATCCCCGAAAACTGTTACTTCAACCGGTTGGGAATGGTCCTTATCGCTTGGTAAAGAAGGATAAACAGATGATGATCCTAGAGGCATTCCAAAAAAATGAGATATATCATCCCCAAGTAAGGTATTTTCAATTTAAGGCTATCCGGGATAGAACCCATAAAAGAAGTGAGAATTATCTGAACCAAAGATTTGATTTGACCATTCATCCCACTGAGGAGTTTTTTACCAATCCGGTCCATTTGGAATCCAGAAATGCATCAACTTTTAGTATGGTTTTTCTAGGAATGAATTGTAAAAAATCACCTACCGATTCGGATTCTTTACGGAAGGCAATTTATTTTGGTTTTGATCCGGATAAGATTTTAAGAAAATATGAGCATAATGCCAAACCGACAGAATTTTTTTCCCCGGTATTGCTTCCCCGAGATTCACTTGCAGAAACCCTTATTTTCACTGATATATTAAAGGCCAGAAACTATCTGGATACAACCAGAAAAAGAAACGATATAGTTCCTTTAACGATAATTACCGATACTTTGGACTACAATCCAGTTTATGCGGAAGCTTTTCAGGACTTGGCCGATTCTTTACATTTTAATTTGAATAAAACTTTTCTGTCCGGTATGAACATGCAATCCCGTCATAAAATCCTGAATGATGCCAATATATTTATTTTTGACTGGCAGCTGGATCTGCCTGATCCCGAATTCTTTTTTGATCTGTTATTTAAGTCAGAATCCCCCATGAATCTGTTTAATTATACCAATAATAAAGTCGATTCACTTCTGGAATTGGCAAAATTTGAAGAGAATTCTTCCCGAAGAAATGAATTGTATACCCGGGCCGAGCATTTAATTATTCAGGATGCGCCAATCCGTCCGGTCATTTATTATCGTGACTTTATTTTTTATAAGGATTATATTAAAGGTGCCCTGTTAAGCCGTTTAGGCATTGCCAGTCTGGAATTGGATAAAATATCTGTAGATACGGAACTTTACCAAAAACATCACTGGAAAAACTAGAGTATCATGGCTTCGAAAATTCAATTCTTTCAAACCTTACAAAAAGAACTAATAAAACGCACAGAAGGTAATCTATCCCCGTATGCTACAAAAAGTGCTGCCGCACTGAGAAATACTCCGGAAGCAAAGGATGCCAGAAGTCCATTTTCTCTGGACCGGGACAGGATACTATACAGTGGGGCATTTCGAAGGTATTCCGGTAAAACCCAGGTAATTTATTTCACCTCACAGTTAAATGAAATGCTGTCTTCACGCAGCATTCATACCTTAAGTGTCGCTCAGGTTGCACGGACAATTGGGAATTTTCTGGCACTAAATGAGGACTTAATTGAAGCTATTGCCCTGGCACACGACTTAGGTCATGCCCCATTTGGTCATGACGGGGAAAAATTTTTGAGTGAATTGTGCATGGCAAATAAGATTGGTGAGTATCATCACCATATTCAGAGTCTTCATATAGTGGATAACGTGGCTAAAGATGGGAAGGGACTTAACCTGACCTTGCAGGTGAGAGATGGGATTCTTTCCCATGATGGTGAGGTTCATGATCAAGTCCTGAAACCGGTCCAGGATAAAAGTAATGATGATCTGATGATGTATGTCCGGATGAGAAAAACCGGTGCGGATATCGAGATGATGCCCATGACCATGGAAGGCTGTGTGGTCAGGATTTCCGATACCATTGCTTATATCGGACAGGATATTGAGGATGCTATTAGGATAGGATTGATAAAAAGATCCGATATTCCCGAGGATTTGAGAAAATCCCTGGGTAGCACCAATGGCGAAATTATTGATACACTGGTAAAAGATGTGGTTTATAATAGTCTGGACAAACCGTTCATCTCTTTTGGCGAAGAAGTCTCGGAAGAACTGCTAAGGTTGAAAAAATTTAATTATCAAAAAATTTATTTGAACTCCGGGTTAAAAAGAGAAGACGAAAAAATTAAAAGAGGTTTCGGGATTCTCTTTGAAATATTTATGAAAGATATAGAGAAAAATAATAAAGGTTCAAAAATCTACAAGCATTTCTTAAATACAAAAAATAAGCTGTATCTGGAAAAATACAGTGATGCAGAGAAAGTAAGAGATTTTATTGGGGGAATGACAGATCGTTATTTTGTGGAAACACTTAAGGAACTAGTCATCCCCGATATTATGCTTCAAATGGATAAATAATTATCAGTTATAAGGTTATGAGGAACGTGAAATATATTTCCCTGGTTTTTCTCTTTTGGATCCTGCTTTATCCATCAGGATTATATCCCGCAGATCAAAATAATTTTGAATTCAAGTGGCAGGTAGGGGAGGAATTAACCTATTCGGTAAAATGGACATTCATAACTTTGGGAGAACTGAAATTGCAGGTATTAAGCCATGATACTGTTAATTCCCGTCCGATTTACCATTGCCGAATTCACATGGATTCAAATCCCTCTGTTCCTTTTATTACTCTTCACAGTATTTTTGATAGCTATATTGATGCGGATGGTTTTTACTCCCATATTTTTTTAAGTTATGAACAGGAAAATGATTATGTCTTGTATACCAGATATGATTTTGATTATACCCGGAATGTGGTGAAGATCATTATTGAAAAGCAATTTAAAGATAAGGTGGTCAGGACATTAGATTCCCTGGTTACCATTCCCGAAAAAGTGGAAGATAGTCTTTCAATGCTCTATTTTGCCCGGGCCATGGCCAAAAACAAATTACAGATGGAAATGCCCGTATTTGCTTACAATAAATTTGAAAAGACGCATATCAATTTTACCGGGGAGGAGCGGGAGACAGACGCCAATAGTCACAAGGTGTCGGGTTTCTATCTGGACGGGAAACTTAAGTTTATTGGAATTGCAGGCGTCAAAAATGAATTCAGAGGTTATTTTTCCACCGATCTACAGAGTGTTCCGTTAAAAGCCTATATGAAAGCATTTATCGGAAATGTGAAAATTGAAATAAAAGAGTGGAATAATTGGGAAGGGGATACCATTTTTTCTGAAAATTGATTACTCATTTAAAATAAATTAAACAGTGATTGAGAGATTGGTTGGAGGTGGTTATGCAATATTTCTGTTCTTTCATTTTAAAATCAAAAAAGTTTGCTTCTCTGGGTTTCATAATTTTCCTGACTCTCTGCACAATGAACTCTATTTACGCCCAGATCATACTCACCGAAGTCATGTTTGATGCCGATACGTTGGAAAGCCATAATGAATATGTGGAGGTTTATAATTCCAGCAATAACACGATAAATTTAACTGATTGGAAAATTGGGGACGGTATTGAACTGGATAATATTGTTGACGCCGGTCAGGGTTTGGATTTATCAGCTAATGGTTTTGCGGTTATCCTTGATGGAAGTTATTTTGGCAACTCCACCATTTACGACAGTCTGATTCCCCAGGAAGCGTTAATTGTTAAAATAGATGATGGCAGCTTCGGCAGTTTCGGGTGGTCAAATTCGGATCCCGAGTCCGTTCGACTGGTAAATCCGGCCGGCGATACTGTGCAATCCTATACCTATTCGATTGACAATCCCCCGGGATATTCCGACGAAAAAATTCAATTAACTTCTGATAATTCTCCTTCCAACTGGGGAAACTCAACACATTTTCGCGGGACTCCGGGATTTAGGAATTCCATTACACCGTATGATTATGATTTAAGTCTCGGTTCTCTTCACATTATCCCGGAGTATCCCCTGGAATATGAAAATTTCCAGTTTAATCTGGTGATAAAAAATGAAGGTTTAAATTTTGTTAATCTGGCACATATTACCGTTTTCAATGATTATAATCGTAATAATGATGAGGATCCGGGGGAATTGCTCTACGAAAATGATATTTTGTTAAATCTGGCTGGTCAGGATACCTTGAATTTTCAGACAGAGGTGGAGGGTTTGTCTGCTGACCCCTATGTTTTGGGAGCTATTCTTAATTACGACCCAGATGAAAACCTGGCAAATAATTCCGGATTTCTTGAAATTATTGTTGAAACCTCTTCCGAAACTTTGGTAATCAATGAAATAATGTACCGACCATTGACCGGGAAAAGCGAGTGGATAGAATTGTATAATGGTAATTCAAGTCAGATAAATTTGAATAACTGGTATGTTGCAGATTCGCGTGATACGGCGAGGATTACCTCCCCGGAAGCCAATATTAACAGTCGGGATTATTTTGTAATTTGTGCTGATTCTACTATCTTTGATACATTCCTGGTGCCATATCACAAAGTCACAATTGTAAAATCCTTTCCGACCTTGAACAATGATTATGATGATCTGAAAATATTGAGTCCATCGGGTCGGATTGTAGACCGGGTTTCTTATTCCGATAGCTGGATGGGTCGCGAAGTGGAAGCAGGTGTTTCCCTGGAGAGAATAAATCCGGTAATATCAGCTTCCCTGGCCGATAATTGGGCGGCATCGGTGAGTCTAAAAGGGGGTACTCCCGGAGAAATAAATTCTGTCTATGTTGAAAAGAAATCATCGGAATCTCTGGTAACCATTGAACCCAACCCATTTTCTCCTGATAGTGATGGATTTGAAGATGTTGCCATCATAGACTTTTCTCTCCCTATTTTGACCGGGTTTTTGACGATCGATATTTATGATATGGCCGGTCGGAAAATAAAAAGGTTAACCAACAGAGCTCCTGTTGCACAAAAAGGCCAGTTCATTTGGGATGGTAAAAATGAGGATGGCAGAGTATCCCGGATTGGGCTTTATATTTTAATTATCCAGATATTCGATCCCTCCCAAAATCTGTATAAGGAAATTAAGAAAACCGTTGTGTTAACAAAGAAATAAGATTGAAGGCAAAGGATGTATCATTAGATCTCGATGACCATGCCCTCCTGCGCCGCCCGGCAGGCTATCCTGGATTTATAGCTTCTCAGAATTTTTTTGCTCAATTGTTCAATCCGATCAATGGCAGCATCGTCATGATCCGGATCATGATGGAACAGAATCAATTGCTTAACCTTACTTCTCATCGCTAATTCCACGGTAAAGTTTACCGGCGAGTGTCCCCAGGTAATCTTATCTTTATATTCTTCAGCAAGATACTGGGTATCATGGATGAGAAGATCCGCGTTTTCACAAAATTTTATCAAATTTTGATTTTTGTTTTCAACATAGGATTCGAATACCTCTTCAATCTTTTCTTTGTTGATAGATTTTATTTTTTCTATCTCAGTGTTTTTGTCATGTTGAAAGGGCTCGTTATCACTAATATAAATCAATGATGAATTTTGAAAGGTTAAACGAAAACCCAGCGCATAACCCGGATGATTTAAATATAAAGTCTGAACATCCACACCCTCCAAAGAAAAACTCTCTTCTTTGATTGACCGAAAACTGATGTCTGCTCTCATATCATCAATAGTGATGGGAAAATAAGTGGGATCCATCTGAAATGAGATGATTTGATCCAGATGAATGGCCGGATCATCCGAACCGATGATGGTAAATTTATTGTCCGGATTAAACGCCGGACGAAAGAAGGGGAGACCCTGGATATGATCCCAGTGGAAATGGCTTAGTAAAATATAAGAATTTAAAGGTTTTTTTGATTTCTGAAGATACTTCCCCAACTCTCTGATCCCGGTCCCGGCATCCAGAATAACATGAGGTCCGTTTTTAAAAGCCACTTCTACACATGAGGTATTTCCCCCATAATGCAGGGTTGAGTAACCCGGAGTGGGGATTGAACCCCTGACACCCCAGAATTTTATATTAATGGATTTCATTTGTGACGGGAAGCAATAGATTTTTAATTGCATCCAGCAAGACATAGGAGCGGGTAGGCTTTGTTAAAAATAAATCAGCTCCCAGAGCAAGTGCCTTCCTTTTGTCAGAATCGTATAGTTTCCCCGAGTATATGATAATTTTTATATCTGCCATGTCAGGATTTTCTTTGATTGCTTTACAAAGTCTCAACCCATCCACTTCCGGCATCATGAGATCCAGAATGACCAGACGAGGCTTGAACGCTTCAATTTTCTCCATTGCGGTAGTACTATCAGTCGTGAACCGGGCGTTGAAGCCGTACTGTTCAATCAGCAATTTAAGGATATTTGCCTGTTCGTAATTATCATCAACGACCAGAATATCGCAGGATGGAGTGGGCATCATTGTTTTAAATCTCTATATCTATGATCATTTTAAACATTTTATTGCGACTGAATAAAATTAGACGGGTAAAGGTCAAGTCTGGGTGACAGATGTCACAATGAAATTGAATAAAATTTCACTCTTGTCATTTTGGAGTTTTGATCCGGAAAGTCAATCGGTAAACTATTAAATTTTATCGGATGGATAGGATAGCTATGGGGTAAATTTTGTTTCTATTTTGTGTCAAATACTTTCCTTAATTCCTGTATCTGGCGCAGGGAATCGTTCATTTTCTTCAGGGTACTTTGATAATCAGCATCCTGCGGTGACATTGTTTTCAGGTTCGACCGAAGCATATCTATATCCCTTTGATAGCGGGTCAGCTTTAATTTTTTAATGCAGTCATTTAAATATTTATCCGGATTCTCGATATCCTGAAAAATGTCGCCAGTCAACAAACTTAAACTATGTTCATCTATATCAAGGGCAAGGATGTGATGCAACAGTTCCTGACTCTGTGTACTTGGATTATCTTGGATAAACTGGTATGCTCTGCGAAAGTCTTCATTCAAAAAATCATCAGCCTCTACCAGACTGAAAATTAAATTTTTTAGCTCCTTATAGTATTTTAATAAAATAATAATAATATCCTTTTCTGCACTCCAGGCACCGGTCATCGGTTTTACCTCCGCCAGGGGTGATGTATTCACTGTGTCGATGCTTGTTGTCCGCCGTTCCCTGGATCGGAGGATTTTCTGTCTCTTCCTTATCTCCTCCATCAGTGTATTTTCCTGGAGTCCGTATCGTTGTGCAAGCAAATTAACATACATGTTTTGTTTCACCGGATCCTTATGGTTAACCAGGGTTGTGATTAACTCTTCAACAACTTTGGATCTTTTTGATATATCTGTTCCTTTGAGCGAATTTTCCAAATATTCATTTTTAAAATGAAAATATTCATTCGCTTCATTTAACAGAGCGTAGAAAGCCGGTGGTCCATTTTTTTGCACATAGCTGTCCGGATCCTCATTTTCCGGTAAAATAAGTACCCGAACTTCCAGATCATTCTCAAATAGTATCTGACCACCTCTTAAGGCGGCATTTATTCCTGCCTCATCTGCATCGTAGCAAAGAAAAACATTCCGGGTGTATCTTTTTATAAGTTTGGCATGTTCTTCGGTAAGCGCTGTTCCGCTGGTGGCTACAATATTTTTGATCCCATTTTGAAAGAGTTGAATAAAATCCATGTAACCTTCTACAAAAATGGCCGATTCTTCCTGTCGGATCCAATCTTTGGAAAAATACAGACCATATAGCATCTGGCTTTTATTGTAGATCGGTGATTCGGGAGAGTTTAGATATTTCGGACTATTCGGGTCTGCGGAGAGGGTTCTGCCACCAAATGCCACAATTCGACCGGAAAGATTGTGAATCGGGAAGATAATCCGCTGACGAAACCGGTCATATTTTTTCCGGGATTCTTTTTCACTGGTCAGGATAAGCCCGGACTGGATAAATGGTTCGATGGACATTTTTTCCTGGTTAATTCTATTGTAAAGATAATCCCATTCATTTGGAACATAACCTATCTTGAAAAAATCAATTGTCTTTTGCTGAACACCTCTTTTATCCAAATATTCTTTAATTTCATCAAAATGGTCTTTCAGGTAATTATAGTACTCGTCCGCAGCAAACTGGTGGGCGCGATATAACTTTTCATATTCGCTTACCTGCTGTTCATCCACCTTGTATTTTGGTAGTTCAATTCCGGTTTCCGCCGCCAATTTTTGCACGGCTTCAATAAAGGTGACTTTTTCATAGCGCATTAAAAAATTAAAGACGTTACCACCTGCACCACATCCAAAGCAGTAAAAAATCTGTTTATCCGGGCTAACCGTAAAAGAGGGTGTTTTCTCGGTATGAAACGGACAGCTCGATTTGTAATTCTTTCCCTGTTTCTTCAGGGAAATATAGCGGGAGACAACTTCTACAATGTCCACTGAATCCCGTATTCGGTCGATTATATGGTCTGGTATTTTTTGCATTTACCAAGTAATTTTGTTAAATATAGTTCTCTTGACTTATTTTTTGATATGTTGTAAATTCTACGCTTATTATTTTGAAATTTGATAACATGAGGAATAACCTAAATGGACCAAAAAAATCAACAGCAACAAGCACATCAGCAAATTAATATTGAATTATCCCCTGAGCAAGCTGAGGGAATTTATTCAAATTTAGCTCTGATTACCCATTCTCCTGCGGAATTTGTTATAGATTTTACCAGGCTGCTTCCCGGCGTCCCTAAAACCAAAGTGTATGCCCGGATCATTATGACCCCGCAACATGCCAAAAGCTTGTTAAAGGCTCTGGATGAAAATGTTAAAAAATATGAAGCACAATACGGTGAAATAAAACTACACGGTTTGCAGGCCGGAAACCGGCAATTTGGATTTCAACCACCGCCTGAGGGAAAATAAGCGGGAATTTGAATTAACTGAGCTGTAGGATCAGTTTAATGAAATGAATTCGATCTCTGACAATATTCAAAGATGTATGGAAAAAATGGCTATATCCGCGGAAAAAACCGGCCGCCAGCTGGAGGATATTACCCTGGTGGCGGTTAGCAAAATGGTTCCCCCGGCAAAAATTAATGAAGCCATTACCGCAGGTATTCGGATCATCGGAGAGAATAAATTTCAGGAAGCCCAACAAAAGTTTAATGAAGTGGAAAAGGTATCCTGGCATATGATTGGCCATTTACAAACCAATAAAGTTAAATATGCCATTAAACTTTTCGATTTAATTCAATCTGTCGATACTTATCATCTGGCCCAGGAAATAAATAAACGGGCAGGAAAGAATGAAAAAAAAGTGCCGGTTTTAATTGAAGTAAACACCAGTGGAGAAGAATCCAAATATGGCTGCAACCCGGAGGAAGCAGAAGATCTGGTTTTCCGAGTTTCTCAATTGCCATCTGTTGAAGTTAAGGGATTAATGACCATCGGATTATTTAGTGAAGATCCGGCATTGGTAAGACCATGTTTTATAAAGTTAAGAGAGATTTTTGAAAACCTGAAAACACAAAACATTCCTAATGTTAAAATAGATACAATTTCCATGGGAATGTCCGCAGATTTCGAATTAGCAATAGAAGAAGGATCGAATATGGTTCGGATAGGCACTGCTATATTTGGACCCAGAAACTATGAAAATTGACCGAAAACTAAACAGTTCAGAATAATAAATAAAGACCCTCTCGGAAAGGAGGGCGTAATGAAATTGACGCCATTAGATATTCGTAAACAGGAATTCAGAAAAACGCTGCGCGGTTTTGATCCGATTGAGGTGCAGACTTTCCTGGAAATGGTTGGGGAAGAGTATGAGCAGGTTCTCCAGGAAAATAAACATCTTAATAATCGGATCATTGAATTGGAAACCAAATTGAAAGATTTTCAGGAAACTGAGAAAAATCTCCGGGAAACGCTGTTAAATGTCCAGGAAGTAAAAAAACAGTCCGAAGAGAGCAGCCGGCGGCAGGCAGATCTACTGATTAAGGAAGCGGAGTTAAAAGCTCTGGAAATCATTGAACTGGCCCGTAAGCAAGCCCGGAAGATGCGGGATGAGGTTAGTATCCTAAAAACCCAGAAGGAATCTTTCATTAACCGATTACGTCAAATTCTGATATCCCAAATTGAACTTCTCTCAGTGCTGGAAATTGATGAGGCGGTGCCCGAGGAAGCATTTAAATTTCTGGAGAACTTCCGGTCCCGAAAGAATTTTCCTCTCAGTGAAAGTGAATCACGGGAGAGGACAAAAGCTAAATCAGGCAAGGAAGAGAGAGCATCGGATATTGAACTTGCTGAGGAAGTAGAAGGTGTGGAGGAAGCGGCAAAATCTTCTGATTCGTCTACCAAAGACAAGCAGAAAACCTCCGGTAAGTCAGAAGAGGATAAATCAGGATCTGAGAAAAAGGAAAATTCGGAAAAGGAGAAGGAAGCACCGGAAAAGGATTCCCGGCAAAAAAAGATAGATGACGAAATCAATGAGTTTTTTAAGAAAGAGATCCAGATTGATGATTTTATAAAAAATATTGATAATAAAAAACAGAAGTGACTATGAAAATTAAATTATATATCAGCTTTATTGTCGGATTAGCCTTACTCTTTTCTGCCTGTTCCAGTAGTAAAAATCTGACGATGAAAAATGCGAAGACTTACCAAGCGGTTAAAATAATCTTCCGGGATGGAAATGTCGCAAACGGAATAATCACGGAAAGTGGCCCTGAAAAAATTACCTACATTTCCGAAGCAGATCATCAAACTCATACCGCGACCCGGGAAGATATTCTCCGGCTGGAACATCTGGATGTTGTATACGATTTAGATGCAAATCCGATCAGCGCGGCAGAGATTGAGAAATACAAAAATAATAAAAATACCTGGGGGTATGCTTTAGGTGGCGCGGTGGTTGGTGGGGCAGCAGGTCTGGTTGTCGGGTTGCCTTTCTGGTATGCCGATGTGGGAAACGTCCCACCTTATTTTACCGCAGGGGCCGGAGCAGTTGTAGGAAGCATATTGTTTGCTATCCGGGGACAGGACAAAGACAAGGATGTAGCTATACAGAAAATCCGGTATATGCGGAAAGCAGAAAAGAATCTTGAAAATGAACTTGAAGATGAGAAACAACAACTTCAAAAAATTGAAGAAGAAAAGCAAAAGCTCAAGGATGAGCTGGAGAAGAAAAAATAATCCACAGCTTAATGGAATAATCTATGAGCGAAATCAGAAAAAAAGTAGATGATGCGATACAATTTATCCGAACGAAATCGGATGTAAAGCCCACAGTGGGAATTGTTCTGGGAACCGGCTTGGGCGATCTGGTGAAGGAAATTGATATTTCGGCAGAATTGTCCTATAAGGAAATTCCCCATTTCTCAATTTCAACGGTTGAGACCCATGCCGGAAAATTGATATTTGGCAAAATTTCCGGGAAATCAGTGGTTGCCATGCAGGGACGGTTTCATTTCTATGAAGGCTATGATATGAAAGACATCACCTTTCCTATCCGAGTGATGAAATTTCTGGGTGTGAAAACGTTGGTGATATCGAATGCTGCGGGAGGAATGAATCCCCTGTATCGGAAAGGGGATATGATGGTGATGGAAGATCATATCAACCTACTTGGAGATAATCCGTTGATCGGTCCTAATGATGACCAAATGGGACCACGGTTTCCTGATATGTCCGAACCTTACAGTAAGCGTTTAATCGGGATTGCCGAGGAATGTGCATTGGATGAAAAGATAAAGATCCAAAGGGGTGTTTACGTAGCCGTCTCCGGGCCAAATTTGGAAACCCGGGCTGAATATCGTTTCCTGCGAGGAATTGGAGCCGATGTGGTGGGTATGTCTACCATTCCCGAAGTAATCGTTGCCCGGCATATGAATATCGAGGTTTTTGGTATTTCAATAGTTACCGATGAATGTTTTCCGGATGCCCTTCAGCCGGCAAATGTGGCGGATATTATCAGGACTGCAAACGATGCCCAGCCCAAATTGACCTTGCTGATGAAAAAGGTGATTGAGAGGCTTTAATTAGTATGGAATCATTTTCCTTACAGCCTTTTGGGAAAATCCTAATTGTCATCGGAATAATCATAATTGTTATAGGCATATTATTCATGTACGGAATTAAAATACCATTTATCGGGAAATTGCCGGGCGACATCATAGTTAAGAAAAAGAATTTCACATTCTATTTCCCCTTAACGACCCTTATCATCATAAACCTGTTACTATTACTCATTTTTAGGTTATTCAAGAAATAGGTATACATACATGTTTAAAGAGCGAGCTGGTAAAGTTAGTATTACTGATATTGAAGAAGCAGTTCTGAAATATTGGGAAGAACATCAGATTTTTCCAAAGAGTCTGCAGATTCGGAAGGATTCTCCTCATTTTGTTTTTTATGAAGGACCACCAACCGCCAATGGCCGGCCCGGAATCCATCATGTGATGAGCCGAACCATTAAGGACGTAGTTTGCCGCTATAAAACCATGAAAAATTTTCTGGTAAATCGTAAAGCTGGGTGGGATACTCATGGTTTACCGGTTGAAATTGAGGTTGAGAAACGACTGCATATCGAAGGCAAAGAAGAAATTGAAAAATATGGCATTGATAAATTTAATGAGAAGTGCAAAGAGAGCGTCTTTAACTATAAAAAAGAATGGGACGATTTAACCAAAAGAATCGGTTTTTGGCTGGATCTTGATCATCCGTATATCACTTTTACTAATCAATATATTGAATCGGTCTGGTGGATATTAAAGAATTTTCATGACCGGGGATTGATTTACCAGGGTTTCAAGATTTTACCCTATTGTCCGAGATGTGAAACGCCGCTCTCCAGCCATGAAGTTTCCCAGGGGTATCGGGATGTAAAAGATCCATCGATATATGTCCGGTTCCGCAGCCTGGATGATCCCGACACCTATTTTCTGGTCTGGACCACTACGCCCTGGACATTGATTTCCAATGTTGCCTTAGCTGTCCATCCGGAAGTTGAATATCTGAAAGTGGAATTTAATGGTGAGAAGTTGATTATTGCCGAGCCGAGAGCGACTGAAGTATTATCAGGTGAATTTAAGATACTCGAGAAGTTTAAAGGGGCAGAGCTGGAACATCACCGTTATGAACCGCTTTTTAAATTTATTCAGCCGGAGAAAGATGCTTACTACGTTGTATTGGGCGATTTTGTGACTACGGAAGATGGAACCGGTATTGTCCATACCGCACCGGCATTTGGCGAGGACGATTACGTGGTAGGGCAAAAATATGATCTGCCGTTAATCCGGCCGGTTGACAAAAGCGGAAAATTCGAAAAAGAGATAACCGATTTCCAGGGTAAATTCGTAAAGGATGCGGATGCCGATATCATTACCGATCTGAAAAACAGGAAACTTCTGTTCCGTAAAGAAATGGTGGAGCACAGTTATCCTCATTGCTGGCGCTGCGATTCGCCCTTGCTTTATTATGCCCGGAAATCCTGGTACATCCGGACCACAGACTTCAAAGAAAAAATGCTGAAAAATAATGATCAGATAAACTGGTTTCCGGAGGAAATGGGAGAAGGCAGATTTGGCGAGTGGCTGAACAATAATGTGGATTGGGCACTATCCCGGGATCGTTATTGGGGTACTCCCCTGAATATATGGGTCTGTGAAGCATGTGAGCATCAGATTTCCATCGGCAGCATCAAGGAGTTGCAGGAAAAAGGGGAAAATGTGCCTCAGGATCTCGATCTGCATAAACCACATGTTGATGAAATACAAATTACCTGTGATAAATGTCAGGGCAAAATGCAGCGGGTTCCGGAAGTAATTGATGTCTGGTTCGATTCCGGCAGTATGCCATATGCCCAGTGGCATTACCCGTTCGAGAATGAGGAAATTTTTCAAGGTAATTATCCGGCGGATTTTATTTGTGAAGGGGTGGATCAAACACGGGGATGGTTTTATTCACTTCTGGCAATTTCAACTATACTATTTGATAAACCGGCTTATAAGAATATCGTGGTCAACGAGCTCATTCTGGACAAAGAGGGCCAGAAGATGAGTAAATCAAAAGGGAATGCGGTGGTGCCCGAGGAGGTAATCAACGAATTTGGTTCCGACCCACTGAGATGGTATTTCGTCACTGTGAGCGCTCCCTGGGTACCGAAACGTTTCGATACCAATGGCATCGCTGAAGTCTATCGCAAGTTTTTTGATACCTTATTCAATACCTATAGTTTTTTTGCGCTCTATGCCAATATCGATCGCTTTGATGTCAATTCTCCCCAGATCAAGTTTGAGCAAAGGCCGGAAATCGACCGATGGATTCTATCCCTGCTATACTCCACGGTTGAGCAGGTGACTACGAAAATGGAAAACTATGATATGACCCGGGCTGCTCGTATCATTTCAGATTTTATTATCGATGATGTCTCCAACTGGTATGTCCGTCGTAATCGTCGCCGCTTCTGGAAGGGGGAAATGAATAACGATAAACAGTCAGCATATCAAACTTTGTATGAGGTTTTACTCACCGTTACCGAATTGATTGCACCAATCGCTCCATTAGTATCGGAGGATTTATATCTTAATCTTCGGACGGAAGATATGCCCGAGTCGGTTCATCTGACAAATTATCCGGAATTAACCGAGGAAATGAAAAGCCACCAAAACCGGGAACTTGAAAACCGAATGGAAGTTGCACAGAGAATTGTCGGTTTAGCCCGATCCATAAGAAATACTGTAAAATTAAAAGTAAGGCAACCCCTTTCCAGAATAATTGTTGGTTCGGAAAGTAAGTCAGTTCGGGAATCGGCAATGAAAATGGCTTCGATTATTCAGGATGAAATAAATGTGAAGCAAGTGGAAGTCATCGAAAAGGAAAGTGATATTGTTAAGATTCGCACTCGGCCACTTTATAAAAAATTGGGGCCAAAGGCGGGTAAAATGATGAAAATGGTTGCGGATATTGTTGAGAATTTAAACCAGGATACTATTGAAAAGCTTGAAAAGCAGGGAGAGATTGTGCTCGATTTAGAGGGAACCCAAATTCATGTGACCACAGAAGATGTGGAATTTAGTGAGGAGAAGAAAGATAATAATTTTGAATTTGAAAGAGAAAGTAACATATTAATTGCCCTGGATACCAGGATGACTGAAGAACTTGAAATGGAAGGCATTGCACGTGAATTTATCAACCGGGTACAAAATTTGAGAAAGGATGCAGGCTTTGAGGTTACCGATCGCATCACCATTAATCATCAGGCACCGGAAA
>CAYVKM010000008.1:0-79112 GCA_964452045.1 uncultured Calditrichaceae bacterium | reverse complement strand
AGACCAAAGTACCCTGCGAATCCAAAATTCCCCGGATCAGAGATTAATTCAATCCCACATTCAAACCCGCCAATTAACTTCCTGATTAAAAAGTACCTTCATCATTAAAATGAATGTATATTTTGCCTCTGATAAAACTGGTTTTATTTACAAATGAATTCGATAAAAACATTACTAGCTACAGAATATATTGAACCACTTCGGGAAGGCGGTTCTCTTCCCGCCATCGTAAAGGCAGATGACGATGAAATCTATGTCATGAAATTTATCGGAGCAGGGCAGGGCGTTAAGGCGTTAATCGCCGAACTGATTTCCGGGGAAATTGGCCGCGAACTGGGTTTTAACGTGCCGGACATTGTCTTGCTGGAACTGGACCCGGTAATCGGTCAAACCGAGCCCGATGCGGAAATCCGGGATTTGTTGAAAGCCAGCATCGGAATAAATCTAGGTATGAAATTTCTTTCCCACTCCTCCACTTTTAATCTTCTGGCGCTACCCCGACCTTCCTCGGAATTTGCATCCCGGCTGGTATGGTTCGACGCTTTTATCACCAATGTGGACCGTACCCCACGAAATGTAAATATGCTGATCCATAGAGACGATATCTGGCTGATCGACCACGGGGCATCGCTCAATTTTCACCACAACTGGCAGGATCCTCTTAAACAAAGCGAAACCGCCTTTCCCGTCATTAAAAATCATGTACTACTGCCTCTGGCCGATAAAATTCAAAATTTGAATGGGCAGTTAATGGGAAAGTTGAACCGTACTTTTTTTGAAGATGTTGTAGCCCAGATTCCGGACGATTGGCTCCCCCCGGAAAATAAATTTGACAGCCCCCGGGCGTTGAGGCAGGCTTATGTGGATTATTTAGTCCACCGGATAGAAGTTGCACAGAATTTTGTCGAGGAGGCAATCCGTGCCCGATCGCAAATCCTATGAGTATGCCGTCTTTCGGATTGTGCCTTTTGTGGAACGGCAGGAATTTATCAACGCCGGGGTCATCCTCTTCTGCCGATCCCTCAACTTTCTTGAGGTCATGATCGACTTTGAGCTCGGTCGTCTCAGGGCATTCGCTCCCCAGGCAGATCTGAAAATGATCCGATCCCAGCTAAAAGCTATTCAGGCGGCTTGTGCCGGAATCAATGAAACAGGTGCTGTTTCAGGCATGACCCAATCTGAGCGTTTTAACTGGCTTACCTCACCCAGCAGCACGGTTATTCAAATATCTCCTGTGCACAGCGGCGTTTGTACGGACCCCCGGGAAACCCTGAAAGAACTATTCGATTTCTTTGTTCAAAAACTCTGACCGATATTTTTATTTAAGATTTATTATAAAAAACCAACTATACCCCAATAAAAACAAAGCAAACCATACCGGAATATCTTATATTATAAATCATTCCAGGAGACCATCCCTGGCTTAAAGGTTTCGGCAAGCCCTTGTTGGCTGATTAAAATAGTATTTCGGAAAGGAGTTCAAATGAAAAGCATATTGATATTTGTGGGAATTCTGATCGTGGTGGTGGTTTTATTTTTCCTCATCTTTATCTATTCCGGCATATACAATGTGAGTGCTTTGGATCATCATACCGCCTTCGTTCGCTGGATAATGAACACGACCATGGAAAACTCGGTAAAACATCACGCCAAGAATATAGAAGTTCCGGCACTGACCGACTCAACCATGATTTTGGCTGGTTTCGATCATTACCGGCACATGTGTATTGGTTGTCACGGTGGCCCGGGAATTGCGCAATCGAAAATCGCCAACGGGCTTTATCCGCATCCGCCTAAACTGGTGGAAACTGCAGATCAATGGACACCGGCAGAACTTTTCTGGATCACCAAGGAAGGAGTTAAAATGACCGGAATGCCAGCCTGGGGCCCAAATGCCCAGGATGCAAATCTATGGGAAATCGTTGCCTTCATGCAGAAGCTGCCTTCTCTTACCTTTGAAGATTTTCAGGCGATGGAGAAGAAAATGGCGGCTCACTCATCCGAATCTCATGGGTCAGAATAGGGGGATTGACGGCAGGCCTGTACACACAACCGGTTTAATATTTACCGGACGGAACCCCACCCTTTTCCAGTATCCGTCTCCGGTATTCGGTAGGAGTGTGGTTGGTAAATTTCTTGAAAATAGTATTGAAGGATGTTTTTGAATTAAATCCTGCATCCAGGGCAATACTGAGTATTTTCAGGTGCTGTTTATCCGGGCTCCCCAGCGCTTTTTTAACTTCCTCCACCCGGTATTGATTTACAAAATCAAAAAAATTCTGCCTCAGCTGGGTATTGATCACCTGGGACAGGTTATGGGTGGTGATCGACAATTTATCCGAGAGATCCTGCAAGGTGAGCTCACTATTCTGAAAGGGCTTTTCCTGTTCCATTAAGTCGAGAAGCTGATTGAGATAGGTTTTCGCCCTCTTCAGGGTTAAACCCGATTTTTCATATTTCGGGGAGGCTTGGGCTGGATCATCTTCAGTCTCTCCGTCATCCGGTTGGATTCCCTGCCGAGAAGACTCAGCAGTTACTGGCTGAAGATCATCTCTGGATGGAGAGAATTTTCTTTCCGGAACCCGCACCTGGGAAAATATCTCCGACTTGCTCAGACCCAGATACCCCATGATGTAAATAAAGATGGCCGTGAGCAAACTAATGATATCCAATTTGCCACCCAAAAATTCCCGACCGGCCAGAATGAGCACGTTTTCCACAAAGACAACAATCCAGATAAAAAAAGTCATATAGGTAATATTACGTAACCAGTTCAAATTAATTTTGTCGATGGAGGAATAAACTTCCTTCAGACGAATATTATATTTTTTGATCAGAATAATGGTAAGAACCATATAGGTCAATCCCTGCAAAGAAACCACCCATCCGGAAAAATCCAAAAAGAATGGCCTCCCGGTAATCTCCCAGCCTTTAATGTAGGCAATCAATTCCCTTTCTGATACCAAGTAGGCCGGTATGTTATACGCTTTATAAATAATGAAGGGAATGAAATGGAGCCATTCCTTCGCAGAAAACTTTTTATTCGAGGCGATAAGATATTTGGCATACAAGAAATGCAACGGACCAAACAGAAAGGGAAGTCCGTCCAGCGCAATAACTAACTGCGGATGACGGAAAAGCATTTGATTATTGAACAGAATGGCGTTAAAGATAAATATGGAATAAGAAACCATGAGGGCAGCTAAAATACGGTTGGCCTTTTTATTCCCGTGTCTCCCCAGCAGCAGGGAAGCAAGGAAAAGTCCCTGGGCAACACCAAATAATAAGATAATGGTAAATCCGTCAAATGAAATTGACATGTCGATCTAAAATTGCTCTCTTGACTTCACCGGATAAATTAAAACAAAAGAACTCCCATTTACAATTTTAAATTCATCCAAACAAATTTTTTCTGGAGCACTGAAAAGTGACGAAGAAAATTTTATGTTTTGAAGACGATAATTTTACCTAAAAAATTCTTTTTACAATATAAAAATTATATGTCAGGTGAAATGAAGTTTAAAATTTCTGCAACAAAACAAGACGAAGTTTACCAGATAAAGAATTAAAGCCAAAGAGATAATAAAACCATTAATTACTAAAATATGTGATTAATCATATATTTAGTATATCAGATTTCACGAGACAAATGATGATTTCTAAATAGTTGGAACAAATTTTAAAATCCTGTTGTAATATTTTTACAACAGTTTTATATTAACGAAAAAATAGAGGAAATATGACATAATCTTAAAAACTATAACTGAAACCCAAAAACCAGAGAACTATCTAAAGAGGAGGAGTAGACTATATGCGATTTGGGGAATATGTAAAAAAAATAAGACAGCAAAAACAAATAACTTTAAGAAGATTCTGTCTTGAACATAGTTTTGACCCCGGAAATCATAGCAAGTTAGAAAGAGGAATATTAAATCCGCCTCAGGATGAGGATAAATTAAAATCATTAGCTTATGCACTTGGTATTAAACAAGGTAGTAATGAATGGGAAGAATTTTTCAGTTTGGCCTTTATTGAAAATGGAAAAATCCCAAAAGAAATAATGGAAAATGGGCTAATTGTCTCAAAACTACCTCTTTTTTTCAGAACTCTTAAAGGTGAGAAAATTGATGAAACCAAAATGGATAAGCTTATTCAACTCATAAGGGAATCTTAATGGTTTTTGATGAAAATCTTTATAAGGCTCCATTTTATGATTATGATTTAATTAGAAGAGAGGTAATGAATTTTGTTAATCATTACAGCATAAGTGCGGATGTTCCTATTGATATTGATTATATAGTGGAATTTGATCTTGGTATGGATGTTGTTCCGTTAAATGGTCTTCATTTGGCATTTGGAATTGATTCATGGCTCAGCAAGGACTTAAAGACGGTTTACATTGATGAGGATGTGTTTAAAAGAAGTGATAACAGGTATAGATTTTCTTTAGCTCATGAAGTGGGGCATTTTTGGTTACATGGAGACTTTATAAGAAAATTTGATTTTAGCAACACTACAGAGTGGAAGGAGTTTCAATCGAATTTCCCCTCTGAGCAATATAGTTGGTTTGAGACCCATGCATATGATTTTGCCGGATTATTATTGGTTCCAGCTGAAAAATTAAGACATAAATTTGATGAACAAATTTCTCTGGTCGTCGGTGCAGGGGAAAAAGTTGAAAAATTTAGTAATGAAATACTTTTAGGTTTTATAACAAGAAGATTGGGCGATTATTTTCAAGTTTCCAAAGGAGTAGTTGAAAAAAGAATCTTTAAAGATGGATTAACACTTAAACCGGGAGGTTGAAATGGCAAAAAATAAGACAAAAAAAATTGGAAGAGATGCTGGGACCGGAAAATTTATTCCTATTAAAGAGGCACAAAGAAGGAAAAAAACTGCAGTTGTTGAGACTATCAAAATCAGAAAGAAAAAGTAGTAGAATATTCTGGTTTAAATCTGGATTAATTCAAAAGTTTAAACAACAAAGCTCTATCTTTACAGAAGGAAAACCCCGGAAAAATTTCCGGGGTTCTTTATTATTAAATCCAGAATTTGGCCCGAAATTTAAAACTCAAATTCCAGACCAAAAATGGGCAGCAAACTCCATAGATAAATGATATCTTCTTTGTTTTCATTCTCATTCCAGAAATAAGTGGCTACATTTTTCCGGTCATAGGCATTCCAGACGCTGAAATAGGCCACCAGATTGGTCTTGCTGAAACTAAAACGGCGGTCGGTCCGGATGTTTAAAGAATGGTATGCCGGATATCGTGCCTCATTGATACGTGTCTCATCCAAAACCGCCCGGTTTAATTCTTCCGAGGCTCTGATATCGAAAGGCGTATACGGCGGGCCACCGGCGTAAATCCAGCGCAGACTAAACTCCAATTTCCGGTTTGGTTTATATCCCCCTTCCAGGCTCAGGATTAATTGATTATCAAATACCCGGTCCCGCCAGATATCATCCGCTCCCTGGTATCTGGTCCGAAAATAGGACACGCTGGCAAGTCCATAAATATCTTTGGCCAATTTCTTTTGCAGCATTATCTCCATACCCTGGGCTGTAGCCCGGCCATTATCAGTCAACAATCCGTGATTAAAGAAAAATCCATATCGGTAAAACAGTTCATCAATCAGGAACAAAGCCGGTTGGGTTGGATCAATCGGAAAATTTTGATATTCTTTCCGGTATACTTCAAAAGTGAGTCTGGTATCCTCGGTTAACAGATGGTCAATTCCCAGCACATAATGAGTGGCAGAGGGATCCTTCAGTTTCCGGTTTCCCGCATTTTGGGAGAGCAGGATCAGAGGAAGATTCTGATAAAACAAACCTGCTGATCCATTCAGGGATGTTCTGTCTGTGATCTGATAGGAGAAGGCAAACCGGGGAGAGAAATGGCTTTTATTATTGTCGGAATAGTAGTCTGCTCTAATTCCGAGTGTGGTGGTTAATCGCCCGACCGGTTTGGTCATATAATTAACAAACGCTCCATATTTATTGGCGGTTAGCCGATCGTTAAACTGAAATGCCGGAACCGTATCGCCAAGTGCATCAGTATATTCAGCATAAAAATTATGGTAGGTGGAGATCAGGTGTTTTGCTTCAATCCCAAATTCCAATGAATGGATTTTGCTCAAGCGAAAATGATTTACATTCCTGAACTTATAGGACTGTTCCAGCGAGTGGTTGCGGATCAGATGGATGTCGGTATTGGTCTCATAATAATCTTCCCTGAATTTCGAAGAGGTATAGGCAAGTGAGGTATTGGAGTATCCGCTCTTATTCCACAGTGCCCGCCAGTTCATTCCGGTGGTATTTTCATAAATGTCCTGGTTCCCGTAAACAATCATATCATTTTCCAGGGCGGCCTCTTTATTCGGATTATTATGATCGTCCCCGAAAATCCCCAGCAGAGTGAGACGATGTTTAGGATGAAGATCAAACGCCATTTTCCCCTGAATATCACCATACCTTGGGGCAACACTGGTTCCGATATCTGCAGCATTAATCAACAAATCCAGATAACTTCTCCGGGCTGAGAGCAAAAAGGATCCTCTCTGATTGAATAATGGACCTTCAATAATGCCGCCGAAACCGGTAAAATTAAGATCCAGTTGACCATCGTATTCATCCCGGTTTCCTTCCCGGAAGGAAATTTCCATAATGGAAGAAAGCTTATCTCCATAAGTTGCCGGGAATCCACCGGTAGAGAAGTTAACATTCTCGATAAAATCGACATTGATCAGACCAATCGGTCCGCCGGAGGCACCCTGAGTGGGAAAATGATTAATATTAGGGATTTCAATATTGTCAATATAAAAAGCATTCTCTATCGGACTTCCACCCCGGACGATCAAACTATTACTTTGGTCATTTACTTTAGCGATACTGGGAAGAACCATCATAATCCGGCTCACATCACCGGCAGAACCGGGGGAACGGCGAATCTCCTCCCGGGCAAAATTGGTAATGCTTAGCGGATGTTCGTCTTTTTTCTCAAAATAGCTTCCGGTGACCACCACTTCCTCTGCCTCAACTGCCGAGATTTGTAATCCGGTTTCCAGATAGGTAATTCTTTTGGGACGCACGATCACATCCGTGCGGGTAACAGTGGTATAACCAATATAGATAAATTGCAGGGTATAGCTCCCCACCGGCACATCCGGGATAATAAAAATACCATCCATATCGCTTGCTGCCCCCAGGGTGCTATTGAGCAGGACGACATTGGCTCCGATCAATGGTGCTTTAGTATCCGCATCCACTAGCTTTCCCTTTATGATTCCTGAGGGTGAAGATTTTTGTCCCAGTAACGGGGTGGTGGTAAATAATGAAAACAAAAACCAGATGAGGGTAAAAACGGTTAATCCATGCTTCATAATAATTTCTCCTTATTTCTTAGATTACTAAATTTATTCACTTTGTCAGTCAACCAGTTTGATATCCGGTTTAATTGTCCGGAAAGAATGAGTAATGACTTTACAAGAACAATTAACAGAACCAAAACCGTCATCAGTCGCAAACTTTTCAGCATCATGGTAAAATTTTTTCCATCTTAAAACCGGGATAAATTTAGCAGGTGGAATTAAACAAATCGCCCCAGCCCATTGGTTCGAACTTCTAATTTAAGAACTTGAGGTTCCTTCCCGTGGGCTAGAACCGGCCTATTTTTCAATCTTGGCTGTATCACTTTCCGGATTAAAATGATTAAATTATAGGGTGGCGACGGGACATTCTAATCACAATATGTCGTTAAAACCGATAGTGATGAAGAAATCAGATATTACATAAAATTTATTGTCCTGAGGGACAGAAAGGATTTTATGAAGATTAAGTTTAACATTCTGATTTTTCTGATTATCTCCGCATTGGGGTCGGAGCTGGAATTATTCTCCCAGGAAGCCACCGATACCAGCAAGGTCGACACCACCAAAATTGCTCCCAATTACTACAAAAATGTGGACATCAAAATTACCTATCCCTGGATGCCGGATGAGCCGCAATGGTGTCGCAATATTTCCTGTCAGGTAATAAAAGAGAACGACAAAGTCACTGAAATTAAGATTTTTAAAAAAGACTGTGTGGAAAGGATTACGGTAAAACCGGAGTTGCTCAGCTTCGAGATTTATGAAACCGGGACAAAAAAACTCATCATTAAGGGTCCATAAAAGCCGTAAATAAAAACTCTTTATTATTCTGCCCCTGGAATAACGCAAAAATTTTCTACCGGTCGAAATTAGCAGTACGGAATAAGTTTATTGACTATTCCAGCCAAAAAGAGATAAATTTCCATACCAAAATTAAAGGAATGTTTTTAACTTTCAATTTCTGTTTGATAAAAGCAAAAATATACTGATCAAGATTCTTTCAGCAGGTAATTCACCAGAATGCTTGATTCCAGAGGAGGTATAAATATCAAAGCAGTAAAAAGCCGGGTCTGTTATGTTATTTTATTCCTGTTAGTAATTTCTCCCGCTGTGATCTTTGCCTCGGATACAAACCAGGATACGACCTTTACTTTTCACCAGTTCACAAACTCGGTAAAAACGGATTATAATAATTTCTATTCCACAAATCGACTGATCCGAATGTCATTTGTTTTTGCCGGTGGGGCGCTGGTGGCCAATACTGCTCTGGATCAGAATATTCAGAACTGGTATCAGGAGCATGTTCGTACTTCCAGAACAGAAGACATATCAAAAGCGGCAAAGTTTTTTGGTGAAGGGAAATATATGATTCCCCTCTCTTTTGCCTCGGCGGTGGTCGGTACATATTTTGTCAAAATTCCGGTTATCGGTAGCTGGGGAAGGTATACATTCCGGTCGTATCTGGTAGGAGGACCGGCCCTGGTGGTATTGCAGCGACTCACCGGGGGATCCCGTCCGGGTGAAAGGAAAGAAGATTCACGCTGGAATCCGTTGAAGGATGATAATGGTGTGAGTGGACATGCCTTTGTCGGCGCGGTTCCGTTTCTTGTTCTGGCTCATATGAGCGAACAGAAACCGCTGCTAAAATATCTCTTCTATACCGCATCATTTTCCCCCGCATTATCCCGAATAAACGATAATATGCACTATCCTTCCCAGGCAGCCTTGGGCTGGTATCTGGCCTGGGAAGCCACCGGCTCGGTCCGGGAAACCACCGGGAAGCAGAAAAATCTTTCCGTTGTACCCGTCATTGGAAACGATAGTTTTCTGGTGTATCTGCAACTCCGGTGGTAGTCTTATCAGACAAGCATAACAAAACAATTTTTTTAGACACAAAATATTATTATGCCATTTTGCCCGATTTCTGCACAACCAACTGATAAACATCTTATTTGTTTTTTTCTGCAACCATCCGAAGTAAATTTTGTAAAATCATCACTGTTAAATTTGAATTAGAAAATTAAATCTAATTGGAGAACGATTAGTGCTCAGAAATCACGGTGAACAAACCGCCATCGTCTGGAAGGACATCCGAATCAGCTATGACGCCCTCCTTAGACATATCCACTTTTATTCGACCTTGTTTAATAATACCGATACCAAAAAAGTGGCAATTTTTTCTGAAAACCGGCCGGAATGGACTTATACCTTTTATGCGGCCTGGAAAAACAAGGCAATAGCCGTGCCCATCGATTTTATGGCTCCGGCGGAAGATGTCGCCTATATTCTTAAAGACTGCCGGCCGGAAGTAGTTTTTTGCTCAGCTGAAACTTCAGAAACCATGAAACTGGTGGTGGAAAAACTGGATTATGATTTACAGGTCCACAATATTGACAAAATAAAATTTGAATCCGATTCCTATCCACCCGAGGAAATTATCCATCCGGAGGTTGATAAAACAGCAGTCATCATTTATACATCCGGTACCACCGGGAGCCCCAAAGGAGTGATGCTCTCTTTCGATAATTTGCTGGCCAATATTGAAGCGGTATCCCACGATATCCCCATTTTTACCGTCGACCGGCCAGTGATGGCCCTCTTGCCCATGCATCATATTTTCCCTCTGATGGGCACCATGATCGCACCGCTTTCCGTGGGAGCTACGGTTGCTTTTTCTCCCTCCATGATCTCTGAAGACATCATGGCAACGTTACAGAATAATGGCATCACTATCATCATTGGTGTGCCGCGGCTCTATTCGGCCATCCGCAAGGGGATTATGGATAAGATTAACAGCAGTATTCTCACCCGTTTAATTTTCAGAATGGCCAGCTTGATCAATTCCAGACGCTTTTCCAGAAAAATATTTGCTAAGGTTCATCAAAAGTTTGGCGGAAAGGTTGAATATATGGTTTGCGGCGGTGCCAAACTGGACGAAGATGTGGCCCGGGATTTTAAAACGCTGGGATTCGAAATGCTGGAAGGATTTGGGATGACCGAGGCCGCCCCCATGATTACCTTTACACGTCCGGGTCGCTGGAAAATCGGTTCTGCCGGCGAACCCATGCCCTGCCTGGAAGTTGCCACCAAAAATGGTGAGGTTATTGCCCGGGGTCGCAATATCATGCAGGGGTACTATAACCGTCCGGAAGAAACGGCTGCCGTACTTAAAGAAGATTGGCTGCACACAGGAGACCTGGGTTATATAGATGATAAGGGGTTTATTCACATTACCGGTCGTTCCAAAGAAATTATCGTGTTATCAAATGGGAAAAATATCAATCCAGAGGAGATTGAAAAGAAACTTCTGGAACTTTCGGATTGCATTGCTGAGGTCGGAGTCTACCCGAAAAACGATTCATTACAGGCAGCCATTTATCCTGACTTTAAAAAGTTACAAGAGAAAGAAATTTTGAACCTGGAAGCCTACTTCCGATGGGAAATCATTGATAAGTACAACACTAAATCCGCATCCCATAAAAAACTCAATAAATTTCTACTGTTGAAAGAAGAATTACCGAAAACCCGATTAGGGAAAATACAACGATTTAAATTAGCCGAATTTTCCGAAAATATGTCCGGCATTAATAAGCAAAATCAACCGGAACCGGAATTTGAAGAATATCAGGTTATCAAGAATTTCCTGCGGGAACAGGGAAAAGGAGAAATCTACCCAGACGATCATTTAGAAATTGATCTGGGTCTGGATTCGCTGGATAAAGTCAGTCTTCTCACCTTTTTACAGTCCACCTTTGGCATCGAAATCCGGGAAGATGTGCTGGTAAATCATCCCACCATTGAAAAACTTTCCCAATTCATGAAAGAGAAAAAGAATAAACTATCAGTGGAAGCAGTGAAATGGGCAGAAATTTTTAAAGAAAAAGTAGAACTCAAGCTGCCCAATAGCTGGCCCACCCAAAATCTGTTTAAAAATCTATCCAAATGGTTTCTCAAGATTTACTTCCGGTTAAAGAGCGAGGGAAATGAAAATTTACCGGAAGGACCATTTATCCTGGCACCAAACCACCAAAGTTTTTTTGATGGCCTGTTCGTTTCCGCTTTTCTTAAAAACAAAGTTATGAAAAACACCTATTTTTATGCCAAAGAAAAACATGTCCGGAATCGCTGGATCAAAGCCCTGGCCAACCGGAATAATATTATCATCATGGATATTAACCGAGATCTTAAACAGTCCCTGCAGAAACTGGCAGAAGTTTTGAAACGTGGGAAAAACATTATCTTATTTCCCGAAGGAACTCGGACCCATACCGGCATGGTGGGTCAGCTAAAAAAATCATTCGCCATCTTAAGCACCGAGTTAAATGTCCCGGTGGTGCCGGTGACCATAAATGGCGCATTTGAAGCACTACCCCGGGGCAGCCTTATTCCCCGTCCCTGGAAAAAGATAAAGGTTAAATTTCACCAGCCGATTTTTCCGGAAGGTCATAGTTACGAATCACTGTTGGAGACAGTACACCAGAGGCTGGCAGGCGACTTTTTATAGGATGCTCATCGGAACGGAATAATGCTTTTGACTTATACAAATTGGACTAAAAGGTGAAGATTTAACCATCCATTCGGATTGATTATCGGATCCGGTAGTGTTATCTCCTTTGGCAGCAAAGTAATTTCTCTTCTCTTTTTTAACTTTTTTTCATAATATTTACTATATTAATACCGACTATTTAAAATCGGGAATAAAACAGGACTTCTGCAATGGAAAGAGAAATTATTGATCTGCGTGAATTAATGAAGATGATCAAGGAGAAGAAGGGGATGGATGCCACGCTGGCCATGGAATTCGATTGCAAAATAGAAGTGGACAGCATCGAACCACTGGTAAAAGTCATCAATTATGCGATCAACTATATCAATCAGCTGTCGGAACAACCAATGCAGATCTCGCTTTACGCGGGTAATAAAGTTCACACCCTGGTTTTCACTACCTTTACCGACCAATCCGAGTTTCCGCCACTCAGCGAAAACGCTTCTCAGGCGCTAGAACCTTTTCAGGCAAGCATCTCGTTTGACAGTGAGGCCGGTAAATTTGCCCAGATAAAATTGGCCTTTCCCCGGGCGGGTACCCAGGCAGACACAGAAGAAAATACCTGACCACAGTTAGCTTATCTTTTGGTTATCGTTTTTTCCAATCAAATTAGTTTTATAAAGATTCCCAGCTATTCCATTTAATCCAGGGGATATTTTCCCTTTTAACGGTCCAGAAGTACATCACCAGTAATCCCAAAGCGATAACCGGCAGCACCACAATTCCGGCTTCCGGGCCAAAAACACCTCCGGTTATCCATTTTGGTCCCGATAGGGAATGTTGAATAAGGCTCTCGATTTTCAGCCCGCTTACCTTAAATCCAAATATGGGTCCCTGAAAGAAATTCCAGCCGGCGTGCATCCCCATGGACAGCCAAAGCTGCCCGGTGCGCAGCCAGCCAAATATTCTCAGAAAACCAATCACAGCAATCAAGGTACCGGATAGCAGGGAGCTGTTAGGATTGGACATGTGTACCACACCATACAGAATGCAGGAGATAATAATCGCCCAGGTCATTCCGATACCTTCTTGCAGATTTTGCAACAGATAACCGCGAAAAGCCATCTCCTCGGTCAGGCCAACCACCACCCCTATTCCGATAAACCATACCAGAATACCCAAAACCGCTGGCATGCTGGTACCACTCCAGTGAATTGATTGTATTTCCAGCATTCCGGCAGCCATCAGAGTAATAAAAATAATTCCTACCATCAACCCGCTCAGGAAAAATCCAATGAGCAGATCCCATACGGTAAGCCGGTTAAACCTCAGTCCCAAAGATACAACCGACTTTTTATCGAAAAACTTCCGGCTGATCCCGACCGCAATTGGAACAATGATGAGGACGAGGATAGCACGGACAGCAATGTACCAGGTTCGGTCTTCCGGGAATCCACCTAACAGCAGCTTGACTAGATTGCTCAGCAAGATTGACAGGCCAATCTGAATTATCAGATAAAGCAGAATTCGCCAGCCAGCCCGAAGGCGGTTTTCAGAAGGATTGTAGAAAATGTTAGTTCTCATGGGAATATCCTTTTTTCATGGTTAGTTGAGGTTATTTATGTAATGTGACAAATCATCCTCATCCGCTATAATCAGGTTCATAGGTAGACAGGTTTTTTTAGTAAATAGTTGCGATGAAAAAAACTTCAAATGTTTTATTGTCTAAAACTTCTTGAAAACCGGAGAAATCGGACTTATTATTTTAGCAGTATATCAATAATGATAAATATAGAATGCAACACTGAATACATTTTTAAACACTTCCATTTAGCAAAGCCATTTTAAGGGTCTGAAAGTGAATAATTTATATTTTCAGAACATCGAGGACTGGCGATCCTGGCTCGCGCAGAACCACCACAAATCGGCCGGGGTATGGCTGGTTTTCTACAAAAAGGAATTCGGCAAACCAACTTTGGAATACGAAGAAGCAGTAGAAGAAGCCCTCTGTTTTGGCTGGATCGACAGCATTATTAAAAATGTGGATGAGCAGCAGTATCTGCGGAAGTTTACTCCCAGGAAACCGGAAAGCAAATGGTCCGAACTGAATAAGAAACGAGTGCAGAAAATGATCGAGCTGGGGCGGATGACCAAAGCCGGTGCAGCCAAAATTGAGGCCGCTAAAAAATCCGGTTGGTGGGATAAACCGGACCGGCCGCAGATTTCCATCAGGATGCCGGAGGAATTTCGCCTGGCGCTGGAGGAACAAAAAACTGCAAAAACCTTTTTCGATCAGCTGGCACCAACCTATCAGAAACAATATATCCTGTGGATCCAAATGGCCAAACGAACAGAGACAAGGGAACGGCGCATCAAGGAAGCACTGATACTATTGGCAAAAGGTGAAAAACTGGGATTAAAGTAAAAATCTAAACGCTTTGCCGGCAAAGTATAAATCTAACTTTTACTAATATTTTATTTTTGCTTACCCATATCAGGAGTAGAGCTCTCCAATTTTTTCATCATGGTATCTGCTTCTGCACCCTCATGTAGCATCCTCTCATTCTGGTCGGCGGTTTTCTTAGTCTGCTGGGTGTTTGGTTTCTGCTTACCACAGCCTCCCACGGATAAACTGAAAACAACAATCAACAACACATAGAATAATCTCATACTCACCTCCTAAGTCAGAATAATATTTTAATTATAGATGTAGAAATATATCAAGATTTTATTATCGATCCTATTTTTTATCGAAATAAAGAATTCTCACGTTAAGATAAGATGACATTTTCTATATTGTATAATTTTATATTTTAAATTTCATATCAAGAATGAATACTCCCACTATCCCTCCCGCACAAACACGACAAGTTCTTTAATAAGGGGGATTTTTAAAACCAATCCAATTAGTATCATTAGTTATTGTTTAACTAATTTAAAAGGTGAGCGGTTACAACCTTCTGGTGGAAAATGATGTGAGGTTCCCCCTAAAAAAGGGGGTTAGGGTGATGTGATTTTTTCTTCCACTCGTCTTATGATTAGGTGACAGGTGTGTTTGCGTAAGGTTTTTCAAAATATTATATTGCGAATGCAATAAACTTTAAACTAAAGGTTTATTGGTCAGAATACGATACGGATAACTAAATGCCCACAAACTTACCACCGGAATATTTCGAAGCTGAACGCAGATATAAAGAAGCCCGTTCGAATACTGAACGAATTGATCTGTTAGAAGAACTTATCGGAACCATCCCAAAACACAAAGGAACGGATAAACTAAGAGCGGATTTGCGTCGACGCCTCTCCAAACTGAAGGACGCCGCTGAGGTGAGCAGGAAAACCGGCCGGCACGAATCGAGTTTTCATATCGAGCGGGAGGGTGCAGGACGAGTGGCGGTAGTTGGTCTGCCCAATGTGGGTAAATCTTCCCTGGTAGATGTGCTGACCCATGCCACACCAAAGGTCTCGGAGTATCCTTTTACCTCCTGGACACCCACGCCCGGTATGATGGTCTACGAAAACATCCAGATCCAGCTCATTGATACCCCGCCGCTCAACCGGGAGCATGTTGAAGCGGAGTTATTCGATCTGATCCGCGGGTGCGATCTGATTCTGATGATTGCCGATCTGCAGGCCGATCCCATCCACCAAATGAAAGAAGGAATAGCCATTCTTAGCGAAAACCGGATACAATGTTGAACCCAAGAATCCACAGAAGAAACATTTCGTGCCCTCCCTATACTGCTGGTGGTGAATAAAAATGATGATCCGAATTTTGATGAGGATTTCCAGCTGTTTCGTGAACTGATGGAGGAAGACTGTCCGTTGATCAGTATCTCGGCCAAGACCGGAAGAAATATGGAGTTGTTCAAAGAAAAGGTATTTAAAATGCTGGAAATTATTCGGGTTTATTCCAAACCGCCGGGAAAGGAAGTGGATCGCAGCGCTCCATTTGTATTGAAGAAAGGGGGCACGATTGAAGAATTTGCCGGACAAGTGCATAAGGATTTTTTAGAGAACCTGAAGTCAGCCCGGGTCTGGGGAAGCGAAGTCTATGATGGTCAGCTGGTGGGAAGAGATCATGTTTTGCATGATGGTGATGTGGTGGAATTGCATATTTAAAGGTTTCAATTATTTTCCCGCTTTTAAGTGTTTCCACACTGAAAAACAAAATCAAAATTTTTCTGCAAATTTTTACATAAATCTTCGTAAATGAGAACTATTAAAAATTACCAAGGAGATTCTTATGAAATCGATCCCAGAAATTTTTATCCCATTACTTTTAGTTTTATTCTCTTGCCAAAAAACTGTGCAGTCCGTACCCAAACCGATTGAGGGGGTATGGAAAGTTGTAACCATTCAAACGGTACTGCCGCAGGGCAAATTTACCAACAGTAATCCTCAACCTGGTTTATTTATCTTCACCGGGGATTATTACAGCATGGTATGGATGCCACGCACGGTAAAACTTCCGGACAATAAACAGATCTGGCAGCCCACCGATCAGGAAAAGGTGGATCAGTTTAACTCGATTATTGTGAATTCCGGTAGCTATATTTTTTCCGATTCGATTCTGACCACTGTTCCTCTGGTTGCCAAAACGCCAGAATTTATCGGCGGGAAAGCCACCTACCGCTGGTCATTTAATAATGACACACTCAGCATAGTCGTCTTAAATATCTATTCTCATAATGATATCCTAGATGAAGGTGCAAAAAAATATCCGACTATCATTAAATTGTTACGGCTGGAATAGCCTTAAAAAAGGAAAGCCATCTCCCACCGGGAAATGGCTTTTATCTCTCTAAAATGAACTGACTATTTTTAAGCCTGTTCTGAGGCAGGCAGGGTTCCGTATTTCCTTTCCTTCCGGGCAGCAAATCTGGCTTTAATCTTGGCAGACAGGATCTCCATTACTGCATAGATAACCGGAACCACAATCAGGGTCAGAACGGTCGCAACGGAAAGCCCACCCATTACCGCACGGGCCATCGGTGCCCAACTCTGACCGCTTTCGCCAATCCCCAGGGAAAGGGGAAACATGGCCAGAATGGTGGTCAAGGCAGTCATCAGCACCGGGCGCATTCGAATCTGGCCGCCTTCCAAAATCGCATCAAAGAGCGAGCGGCCCCGCTCCCGCAACTGGTTAATATAATCCACCAGCACAATACCATTGTTGACCACAATTCCTACCAGCATTACCATTCCTATCAGAGCCATCACACTCAAATCGGTTCCGGTAATCACAAGGGCCATCGCCACCCCGATGAAGGATAAGGGGATGGTAAACATGATGACAAACGGATCCAGGAACGATTCAAACTGGGAGGCCATGACCATATAGGTTAACAGGATGGCCACCAGAAAGGCCAGGCCGAGGTACATGAAAGATTTTTGCTGCTCTTCGGCCGTGCCACCAATCTCAACCCGAAAATCATTTGGCACCGGAACCTGGCGAAGTGCTTTTTTAACGTTGCTGGTAAGCGTGCTCAAATCCATTTTACTGTCTTTGGTAATATTCACACTCACCATTCGCTCCTGGTCTTCCCGCACAATTTCTTTAGGGGCTTTGGTATATTCCACCGTAGCGACCGCCCGTAACGGGATTTGTTTTCCAGAGGGTGTTCGCAACAGAATATTTTCAATATCGGTCTTACTGCTTCGGGAATTCTTGTTCAACTGAACCCGGATGTCGTATTCATCTCCGCCTTCCCGGTATTTAGTGGCTACCGTTCCCAGAATACTGCTGCTTACCGTCTGGCCTACCTGGGCGCTGCTCAAACCCAAATCGGCAATTCGCTGGCGATCCAGTTCTACCCTTAATTCGGGAGCAGATTCCTTAAAGCTGGTCTCAACATGAGCGATACCTTTAATATTCTTCATTTTGCCTTCAATCTGGCGGGCCAGGGCTTCTGCTACATCCAGATCATGCCCATAAATTTCAACCATAATATCGGTTCCAGTACCAAACATGGCAGCATTTCCCCGGTCCTCGAACCGGGCATTTACATCCGGAAGATTCTTGAATTTTTCGCCCAGATCGTCCTGAATATCAAACATACTTCGTTTGCGATCCTTCAGGTTTTTTAAGCGGATGGTTATATCACCTTCGCTGGAAGCCCGGGAAGAAAAGAAAGCCATGATCCCTTCCCCCTGACCAAAGTTGCTGTAAACATTTTCAACTTCCGGAGTATTATCCAGGATAATTTTATTCAGCTGATGCATGCTGGTTTCCATCGCATCCAGGCTGGTACCGGGACTTCGATCCACCGCAATAGAAATAAATCCCATATCATTATTTGGCAGAAATTCACCACCCAGATTAACTACTACAAATATTGAGATTATTAAAAGTCCCAAAGATGAAAATATGACCGTTTTGCGGTGGTCAAATGACCACTTCAAAGCTTTGGCATAAACATTTTGTAAACCAATAATCCAGCCACCAATCCGGTCGCCGATAGCAACAAATAATTTTTTCTGATGCTGCCTTTCCCGAAGGGCAAGAAATCTGGAAGTTAGCAGTGGAACCAAGGTCAAGGCCACCAGAAGCGAGATGGTGAGGGAGAAAACAATAGTTACTACCATATCATTAAATAACTCCCCCGCCAGACCGGGGACAAACAGCACCGGAACAAATACTGCCAAAGTAGTGAGGGTAGAAGCAGTAATGGCCATGGCAACTTCATTGGCACCGTTACCGGCAGCATCCCGCGGATTTTCCCCCTCTTCCCGGTGCCGGAAAATACTCTCGATGACCACGATTGAGTTATCCACCAGCATGCCAACCGCCAGGGCTAATCCGGCCATGGAAATAATATTCAGGGTGACTCCAGCCTGATCCATTACTGCAAAAGTAACCACCATGGAAATTGGTATTGAAACGGCAACGATTAATGAACTGCGGATATTGCGCAGGAAGAACAGGAGTACCAGAAAGGTGAGAAAGATTGCCTGAATAGCCGTAGTTCCCAGATTCGACATGGATCGGGTGATGAAAGTGGAGAGATCAATTACCGTATCCAGACGAACACCCCGGGGCAGTTCCGCTTGTATTCTTTTCAGATTTTTAGTTACCTCCCGGGCAACTGTTACCGTGTTGGCATCGGACTGCTTCTGTACCATCAGCATCACTGCCGGTTTATTGTTATTCCACACTTTGGCCCGCTGTTCAGCAAATCCATCCACCACACTGGCAACATCCTTTATGCGTACCCCAGATTCACCGGTCATGGAGATATTGGTATTTTCTATCTGATCAATATTGTTGTATTCTCCGGCAGTCTGCAGGGTAAACTCCTGCTGTTTATTGTCAATCCAGCCGGAGGGTAACTGCAAATTGTTCATCTGCAAAGCACCAATTAACTGATCGATGGACACCTGGTGGGCTCGCATTCTACCCGGATCCGCCAGCACCTCAATTTCCCGACGCATCCCACCCATGGTAAAAGCAGAAGCCACTCCCGGTATTCTTTCCAACCGGGGCTCAATATCATCCTCTGAAATTCGCCGGAGCTCGGCCTGGCCATGCAGTTCTGAAGATACCGCCAGATATAAAATTGGCTGGGTGGACGGATCGAAAGCAAAAACCATCGGTTGACTGATGTCATCCGGCAGGGCGTCTTTGATATATTCCAGATTATTTCGAACATCAATCTCGGCCTGATTCATATCGGTACCCCATTCAAACTCCAGCATTACCAGAGAAAGCCCCTGGGTTGAAGTGGAGGTTACTTTCTTGATATTCTCCACCGAAGATACTGTTTCCTCGACCGGCCGGGTAACCACTGTCTCCATATCAAAAGGACCGACACCGGTGTACTGGGTAATAACAGCCAGCACCGGGAAATCCATTTTGGGATACAGGTCCACATTCAACTGGGAGAGCGAGAAGAGACCGAAGCCCACCGCAATCAGGTAAATCATAAAAAATGTGACGCCTCTTTTTATAGCAATCTGAGTCATTTTCATAACAAACTTCCTCCTTACTTAACAACTGATACCGGCATTCCATCGCGTAAATTATTCTGACCTTCGGTAACCAGCTGATCTCCAACTTTAATACCGGACTTCACAGCCAGACTTTTATGATTCACGTAGGAAACATCCAGCTTCTTTTGTACAGCAATATTGCTGTCCACCACGAAAACAAAATAATTTTTTACCACCTGATCGTCCCCATTTACCGATTCCATGGTGGTATTCTCAATTGCCGCATAACGGGGAACCACCATCACATTACTGATGGTACCGGTGGTTACCTCTACCTGGGCATACATGCCCGGCATTAACTTCCGATCCGGATTATCCACAATCACTTCCACTTCTGCCATCCTGGTGGTGGGATCCAACACAGGACTAATTTTATCCACCTTCCCGGTAAAGAGTTGGTCCGGATAGGCCTTTACCGTAATTGCGGCTGGCTGACCGACCGATAATCTGCCGAGATCTACTTCAGTGGCATCAAATTCTATCTTGACACGGTCCATTTGAACGATAGTAACCAGTGGGTCGGCAGGATTGGCCATATCACCCGCATCATAATAACGTTTTCCGACAATCCCGGTAATAGGGGCGGTAACCAGGGCATCGTTCAATTGGCTTTTGGCACTGGCCAGGGCCGCCTGGGCCTGTTCTTCTTGTGCCTGAACTGATTCGTACTGGGTTTTGATCGCATCAAACTGCTGCTGACTCATGGCATTTTCCCTGCTCAACCGTAGTGCACGGTCGTACTCTACCCGAAGATTTGCCTCCTGTGCCTGTGCCGCAATCAGAATTGCTTCGGCCTGCCGGACGCCCTGTTCAATGGTGGTGGCCAGAATTTTTGCAATTGGAGCACCCTTTTTTACAATATCACTTTCATCAACAAAGAACTTTTCAATCCGGTCCGGTATTTTGGAAAACACCTTCACTTCATATTCTGCCTTAATATCTCCATTATAACTCAGGGATTGAACCACATCCCCCAGTTGAACGGTAGTGACTTCTACCGGTATTTTTTCTTCTGCCTCACTGTCGCTGCTGTCGGACCGGGTGCAACCGGATCCAAACAGGATCCCCAGCGAGAGAAGAACCGTGAAAATAAGAAGTTTTTTCATTTTTTTCTCCTGATCATATTTCAATTATATTTTCAATATTTTATCCGGCATTATAAAACACCGTCAAGCTTGCCAATCGATTTTCTTAATTGATATCGTGAAACCTGATATTCATATAGAGAATTTACATAATTCATCCTGGCCTGATTCAGCGCCAGTTGGGAACTAAGGACATCCAGCTGGGTATTGGTTCCCTCATCGTACATCAGGTTTGCCAATCGAAGCGCTTCCTCCGCCAATTGTACAGATTCGGTGGCCGAGAGATATTTTTCCCGGGATTCGTTGAATTTATTATAAGTTACCTCAACCTCCCCAATAATCATATCACTGGTCTGCTTCTCGACATCAAGGGTTATTTTATAATCAAGTTTCGCTTTCTGATATTGTTTTGCCGAGCGAAATCCGTGAAATAACGGAATTTGCAAACTTAATCCGCTGGTAAAACCTTCACTAAAATCGTCCTGAGAAAATTTCAAATCGTTCCGCATTGCCAGAAACGAATAGTCCGTAGAAAAATAGAGTTTGGGAAGAAACTGGCTGCGGGCAATCACTATTCCCTTGCGGCTTATGGTTTTCTGTTCTTGTAAACCCAGAATTTCCGGGCGATTGTTCAGTGCCATTTCCTGGAGCTCCGGCAAAGTGTATCCATGCAGATCATCCTCATTATAGACCAATTCACCGGATACTTCGATCTCCGTTTCGTTTGATAACCCAAGAATGGTCCGCAAATAGGTGAGAGCATACTGATAATTGTTTCTAGCAGTAATTACCGATGGCTGAAGATTAGCAACTTCCACCTGTGCCCGCATTTTATCAAATCCGGAAGCCATACCCACATCATACTTTTTGCTCACCACATTCAGATTCTCCTGGGCCTGGGACAGCGCCTCTTCCTGCACATCAACTACTTCTTTGGTAACCAGGCAGGAATAAAAAGCGTTTGCCGCCTGATAGATAAGATTCTGCTTCTGTGCTTCCAGATTTTGTTCCGAAGCACGGGCGGCGGCACGGGCAGTCTGTATCCCGGCAATTCCCGCCCCTCCCAGAAACAGTGGTTGACTGACCATTGCCCCATAGGTAAGGGTATTTTCCAGACCGAATGAGATTTTTACAAAATCCGGCATCTCTTCAACCCCGGGAAAGCCAGGCCCCAGCATAAACTTGATAAAGTTGGGTATGGTATTTTCCTGAATCTTCCAGGAGTGCTGGAAATTTGCGGACGCGTCCAGTTGAGGCAGGATTGCGGAATAAGATTCAGTTACCCCTGCCCGGGCTTTGGCTAATTCCTTCTGGGCAATCTGATACTGGGGATTTTGTTCCAGGGCATAGTCAACACTGCTCTCCAGGGTAAGCTCTATTTTTGTCTGACCGAAAATACTGATCGGTAAAATCAACATGATAATACCTGTGAGAGGAAGCATCCTTTTGAAAAACATTTTTTTCTCCTTTATAAGTCTGGAATTTACGGTTCTCATTCGTTTAGTCCTCTAAAGAGAAATTCAACCAGGTCTTCTGCCAATTTATCCGACAGAATCACTTTGCGGGAATTCAATTGTTTCATGATAAAATGCATTAAAGCCCCGACAAACACCTCGGCCGCCAGCTCGGGATTGGCGCTGGGGCCAAATTCTTTTCTTCTAATTCCTTCGGTGATCAGATCCACCAGCATCTTGCGTCGCTCAATGGATTCCTTAATAAAATCTTCTAAAAAAGGTAATTTTTCCGAGGAGGTAAATACCACCAGAAAAAATTTGGCAAAATCAGGATATTCCAAGACTTGGCGAAAGCGGACCTTCACCACCTGAACGATCTTTTCCTTAATGGGAATATCCTGCTCAACGATCTTTTGAAATATTTCAATTCCATAATGCAGACCGGTTTCAATCAAGGCAGTATAGATACCCTCCTTATTTCCAAAATAGTAATAGATGGTCGGTTTGGATAATCCGGTTGATTCGGATAACTCGCGCATCGAGACACCATTATATCCTTTTTTCGCGAACAATTTTGCTGCGGCGTTAAAAATTTTTCCCTTGGTACTCTTTTGATCTGTTAAATCAATGGTCTCATTCATTCTTTTACTAAACCTCATTGTTAATTTATTCATCATTCTATCTACCGTTCGGTAGAATGCTGGTAAGTATACTAAACTTTTCTATATTTTGTTACATGAAAAATTTTTTTATTGATATCTCTGGCAGGAACCTGAAAAATAACCTTAAAAGGATAAGAAAATATCGGTAGGAATTAGCTGGGGTATAATAAAATAATTCAAGGAAAATATTAATAAAAATATGGCGGATATTTCTATTTTGTTGTACTTTAATCACTGTTTTGAAAATCACATAAGGTGGTTCTATGAAATTCGATTCAATTTTACGTGCACTTTTACCGAGGGATGATACTTTTTTCAATCTGCTGGAGAAAGATGCGGAAAACTTACTGCAGGCTGCCCGGATTTTTAAGGAGGCCATGTCCAACGGCATCTCCAAGGAAGAACGCGCCCAGAAGATCAGAAAATTAGAGGAGCTGGAACATAAGGGAGACAGCATTACCCACCAAATATTTTCCGATCTGTCTTCCACCTTTATTACCCCTTTTGACCGGGAGGATATTCATGTCCTTGCTTCCAAAATGGATGACGTGCTGGATTATCTTCAGGGTTCAGGAAACCGGATCACCCTTTACCGTATTGAATCGATTACACCAGAGCAGGAAAAAATGGCTGCTTATCTTTATGATCAGGTTGCCGAACTGCATAAAGCAATTCCTCTGTTACGCCAATTAAAAAATGCCGATATCATTCGTCAGTGTCTGGTTCATATTAACAGCTATGAAAATGAAGCCGATGATGTGTTCGAAAGAGCCATTGCCAATTTATTTGATACCTGCAAAGATCCCATTTATCTTATTAAGATGAAAGAATTGCTGGTGAGCATGGAAACCGCCACCGACCAGTGTGAGGATGCGGCAAATATCATTGAGAGCATCCTGGTAAAGAATGCCTGAGATTGATATAAAGGATTACATCTGAATCTGACCGAAATATGTTGATAATAACCATTGCCATCGTATCAATTGCCCTGCTTTTTGATTTTGTTAACGGAATGAACGATGCCGCTAACTCGATCGCTACCATTGTCTCTACCAGAGTTCTCTCACCCCGGCTGGCCGTTCTCTGGGCAGCTTTTTTTAATTTTGCCGCCGTCTTCGGTTTTGGCGTTCACGTCGCCACGACCATCGGAAAGGGTATTGTAAATGTGACGGTGGTTAACGAGTATTTAATTCTCTCCAGTCTGATCGGCGCAATTATCTGGGCCTATACCTGTACCCATTATGGTCTGCCTATCAGCGTCTCACATTCCCTGATTGGTGGTTTAATGGGTGCAGCATTAATAAAGGCTGGACCTGGATCACTTCTGTATCCGGGAATATTCAAGATTAGCTTGTTCATCTTTTTGTCCCCACTCATCGGAATGATCCTGGGTTTTTTCCTGATGGTTGGTGTTACCTGGATATTCCGCAGAACCTCACCGGATCGGGTGGACCGGACATTTCGGATAGGCCAGCTGGTATCTTCAGCTATATTCAGTCTTGGCCATGGTACCAATGATGCCCAGAAGACCATGGGAATTATTGCCCTTACCCTTTATTCAGCAGGATATTTGGGAGACACTTTTTACGTCCCGTTATGGGTTATCGTTTCAGCATATCTGGCGATTGCACTTGGTACCTATCTGGGCGGATGGAAAGTCGTAAGAACCATGGGAATGAAAATTACCTTATTACGTCCGGTGGGGGGATTTTGTGCAGAAACCGGCAGTGCGGCGGTCCTCTTAGGAACGGCGATGGCCGGTATACCGGTGAGCACCACCCATACCATTGCCGGTGCCATTATCGGGGTTGGCGCCACCCGGCGCCTGTCTGCGGTACGTTGGGGGATCGCCGGGCGCATCGTCTGGGCATGGATATTGACGATTCCCTCGGCTGCGCTGGTATCCGCCCTGGTTTATTATCTGATTGAACTTATTAGAACCTGGGTGTTCTGAAAGCTGCGGATAGTCTTCCATCCCTTACTCCTGCATTTCTCATCAAAATAAAATTTCCATACTCTCCCAATTAAAATATTGACAAAACTGTTTAGAAATCATAGATTAGAAAAAGCCAGTAATCTAAAAAGAATTCTAATCTAATTAATTACCTTGACACTTAGATGAAAATCGAATATACACCCATCGGAATCATCCACACCCCGTTTAAAGAGCTGGAAAATATGCCCATCCAGCCAGCGGGCGCTAAGGGTATAAAGGGTACGATTGAAATATTCAAGGACTACCGGGTTGGACTGAAAGACCTGGAAGGTTTCTCTCACATTATTCTGCTGTACCATTTCCACCACAGCACGGGATTCAAACTACAGGTAGTCCCTTTTATGGATACGGAACTGCGCGGGGTCTTTGCGACAAGGGCGCCCAGACGTCCCAATCCCATCGGACTTTCCGTGGTGGAATTGGACAAGATTGAGAATGGTGTGCTGTACATCCGAAATGTGGACATTCTTGACGGCACACCCCTGCTGGACGTCAAACCGTATGTTCCTGAATTTGATGCCCCGACAGATATCCGCCTCGGCTGGCTGGAGCAAGTGAGAAAAACCGTTTCGTACCGAAAATCTGATGACCGGTTTAAATAGTACCTGGAGCAAGCCAGGGTAGGTTAAGTTTGAACTGATGATTTCAATACAAACCATTTTATAACGGAGGCAAAGCCGGATGAGAACGTTTTCCTGTTTTTTCCTGATAATTATACTCGTCTTACCAATAATGGCAGTTGCCCAGTATCTGGTCATAAAGCCGGTTGATATAACCATCCAGCGCAAGGATGTGATTTTGCAAGGTAAATTCTATCCCACCGGTGAAGACAGCATTTCCCCCTCCCTCATTTTACTGCACGGATTCCCGGGGAATGAGACCGATGTGCTGGGTCTGGGGAGCAAAATATCGCAGGCGGGTATTAACGTATTGACCTTTAACTACGGCGGCACCTATCAGAGCGGCGGGGAATGGAATTTCGAAAACACCCAGCAGGATATCCGGGCAACCTACAATTTTCTTCACCAGCCGGAAAATATGGTTCAATATAATATCGACACCAGCCGCATTTATCTGGGTGGCTGGAGTTTCGGGGGCGGAATGGCGTTAACCTATGCTGCCAGCCACCCGGAAATAACTTCGGTTTTCTCCATCGCCGGGACCGACCATGGCGAATTTATGCGGGAATATTTCCGGAATAAAAAATTTGCCACGGTCATTAACCAGATGTTTGACGAACTAAAAGCACCCAACGGTCCGGTTCGGTTTGCCCCGGGCGCCATGCCCGAATATGCCACTCCGGAAATATTTGCCATCCTGGATTCTACTCTGGATTTACGAAAATGCGCCGCGTCACTTGCCCGAAAAGATATTTTACTCATCGGCGGCTGGGATGACCAGAATGTAACCATTGACCATCATATTCTGCCTTTATACCGGGCCCTGCAGGAAGCTCGGGCAGACCGGGTAAAAATTGTCGCTTTTCAGGACGATCACTCTTTCCGGAAATCACGGGCAGAACTGGCCGAGACCATCATCGGATGGCTTAAAACCATTCCGGATAGAGAGAAATGATAAATTACCTTTCATTTAATAAATAAAAGACTCTTAAATCCTTGATCCAGCCACCATCCAAAATTCAATCGAAACCTGTAAACATTTCCACCGAATAAAATATTGACATACCCCGTTTGAAATTGTACATTAACCAGCAACAACCTGTTTTCTGAACAAAGTATTAAAAACGGACACCCATTATACTTAAATATACAGGAGCGGACCCGGACGTGATCGGTAATTTTGCCATCCGGATTTATATATTTTTCCATATCCATTGAGGGATCTAATGCAAAGCATACATTTAATCCATCTACAAAAATTGAAAGGGGTTATATTATGCGAAAATTTCTGGTTTTTAGTATATATGTTCTTTCTATCATCCTGTTCAGTTTCAATTGTACAAGCGAACCCGAAAATGTTGCCACCTCAGCCGATGGGGTAAAGATCAGCTTCAATGAGCAGGGTCAAGGAAAAACCAGTATCGTTTTTGTTCATGGCTGGTCCAATAATAAAAGTCTGTGGGATGATCAGATGTCCCATTTTGCAAAAAAATACCGGGTCGTTGCACTGGACCTGGGCGGTTTCGGAGAATCCGGGAATAACCGGGAGGATTGGACCATACAAAATTTCAGTCAGGATGTGGTTGCGGTTATAAATAAACTAAAATTGCAACAGGTGGTACTTGTGGGATTCTCCATGGGAGCACCGGTGGTAATTGAAACAGCCAACCGGATGCCGGACCGAACCATAGGGGTGGTCATCGTGGACTTCCTGCAGAATGCGGATATGAAGTTTCCACCACCGATGGTGAATTACATCGACAGCCTTTTTATGGACCTGGTGACCAATCCGACCAACGAGAAACTGATGGCCGGTGGATTTTATAAAAAGCATCCAGATTCGACATTTAAACGTGTCCTGGCCATGCTGGATGGAACTTCAAAAATTGGCTGGAAGGAAGTACTAAGGAATACCATGCAGTGGCAAAACGAAGACTGCGCTGAAGCGCTTGGCAAAATCACCGTTCCGGTTCGGGCGATTAATTCACAGAATGAACCAACCAATGTGGAAGCGTTCCAAAAGTATGTCCCGTCTTTCCAGGCCGATATTATCCCGGGTACCGGACACCTGATTATGTGGGATGACCCGGAGGTATTCAATCAAATCCTGGAAGCAGATATCCAGGCATTTATCAGTCAATCAAAATCGGAGTAGCATTTTTTGAGCGATAATTCACATCAATCAATAAATGGTAAAGATAAAATATTTATTGATCCCGGACTTCAAACTGATAGAGAATAAACCAGAAAGAATATTTTCTAATTAAAATAATTTCAAACTATGGTATCAAATTAAATTAAAGGAGATCTCCATGATACTAAAATACTATATCACCGGATTGTTTTTATTCTGTCTCATCGGTACAACTTCTGCTCAAATTACTATTAGCAGTAATGAGTGGCCAAGCGCTTTCGGCACAGAATGGCACTATTCCGTTACCGAAGATACCATGGGAGTAGGGATACCGGTAAATTTAGGGACGACCGGTGGACCGCAAACCTGGACTTTCTCCCAGGCCATGTTTCCGGCGGGTGCTGCACAAACGATTACCCTGGTTGATCCCACCACCACACCCTACACATCCAGCTTTCCTACTGCCGATCACGCCTGGCATACAACCGGACAGATTGCTGGGGTGACAATTAATACTTATTCCTACGGCCAACTTACTTCAAATGAGTGGCTATCACTCGGCTATGCAGGTAATTATGGAACTTTCAGTGTATTGGAGGATAATATCCCGGATGATGTGCTTTTGGTATTTCCGGCAACCCTGGGGACTTCCTGGACCAGTAATTACACGGTAACAACCACACCTTTTGCAGGCGCCACAGAAATTGATTCTACCAGTCGCAGCAGCATGGTCGATGCCTGGGGAACGGTGCAACTGCCAACCGGATCCTATAATTGCCTGCGAGTCCGCAATGACGAAACCAGTTATTATGATGTATATGTAGGGGGTTTTCTGGTAAGCAGTGATGTCATTACTTCCTATAGCTATACCTGGATTACCGAGCAGGAGGGGTATTTGGCAGAGGTAATTAGTCTGGAAGATGAGCCAAATCCAAATTTTTCCCTGGCAGAAGAGGTTACATTTCGCACTACAGCGCCTACTGGCTTGGATGATCCACCATTATCCACGATCAACGATTTTATTCTTTATCAAAACTATCCGAATCCCTTTAATCCGGAGACCACAATTCGTTATACTGTCCCCCAAAATGACAGAGTAAAGATTTCAATTTATAATGTTCTTGGTGAGGAAATAAAGACGCTCGTCGATCAAATCCAGACCCCCGGTTCGTATTCAGTTGTCTGGGACGGTACCGACAACCGTAATAATAACGTCAGCAGCGGCATATATATTTATAAAATTGAAGCGGATAATTTCCAGAAAAGCATGAAAATGATTTATACGAGATAATATTTATCAAGAGGACTATCATCATTTGCAATTCTCATGGTGTGTGGTCATATTTTTTTACTTGCCCTGGGGGATAGCTTAGATATAAGTTAGAATCCTTTGTAGGGTATAGAAATGGAAAACTCTAAACGACCCTTTACATTTTGGCTCATAATCAGCTTCTTATCTATTTCCTTTATTTTTCTACTCCTAGGCCAAACAATGGCTATTATAAATTATGATTTTGCCGTGCAGCTAGGATTGCAAGAAAGTATAAAGGAAGTCGGAATGTTTGGTGTTCAACTTAATCGAGCATTTGGTGCGGGTGACACTATTATATATATTCCATTAATTGTGATTTCTATTATCGGACTTATTTTAAAGAAACGGTGGTCGTTATTTACAACGGCGGCTGTGATGGGTGTGTCAGCTTATTGGGCCGCAACAGTTACATTTATGCTAATATTTCAAAAGGGCGTCCCAGGCTATAATCTGGTTCCGGGTTATGATTATTGGTTAGTTATGGCAGTGTTTATAATCTTTGGTGTTTGGGGGCTATTCTATATTATGTTTAGAGGTGAAAATTTATTAACGTAGTGCTAACGGATTCTAACAAATGCATGAAGTTCGCTCCCTACGGTCGCCGGACGCGCAAAAAGACGCGCCGCTTATGCTAATCGTTAGGCAGCAGTTGATGGTTCTGTAAGTTATCATTACAACACAATAAGAAACAGAGGAGTTATTCAAATGGCAGTTCCGGAACACACGGTTTACTATCTTGAGATCGTAACACCGGACGTGGAGGCTGCGTGTCAGTTGTACGGTAAGGCATATGGATGGCACTTTCATGCGACGGGCCCCGAATTGGGAAACTCGTTCCTAGCGACACTTCCCGATGGATCACTCTGCGGCATCCGCGCCCCAATGCATGTGGAAGAAAAGCCGATCGTGCGTACATATCTCCGAGTAAACGATATTGAAGCTGCCGCCCGAGACGCAGCACAAATGGGAGCCAAAATCGCTCTAGCACCAATGGAAATTCCCGGACGAGGAATTATTGCGATCTACATGTATGGTGGAATTGAACAGGGACTTTGGCAGGTTCCATAATCTGATGCCCATCAAAGTGCTCAAACAGACACGGTCGCGCCGGTGAGCTCGCCCGTTATCCAGGAAGCGAGTACCATGAAACCAATAGATCTTGCCCTGGAATTCTTGAGAATTTTCTATTCCGGAGAAGGAATAGAGCGTTTATCAAATATTCTCGATGATAACCTACACTTCAAGGGACCATTGTTCGAGTCCACCAGTGCCAAGGCATATATGGATGCCTTGATTTCCGATCCTCCCACTGGAATGTCCTACAACATTCGAAGCACATATCAAAACAAAGACATGGTGTGTATTATCTACGACTTCCACAAGGACGGTGTATCCGCACCAATGGTTCAGGAATTCCAGGCGAAGGGCAACAAGATTAGCCAAATTCTCTTGGTTTTTGATTCAAAGGACTTTTTATGAATTCGATCATTGGTAGCGTCTGCCAACCAGGTGTGAGCTTTTCAATAGAAAATAATAAATGGCAATTTGTTGATTCAAAATAGACATTTTTTACTTCTCCAATCAATAAAGCTGTAAGGAGCTAAAACCATGTCAACCCAAATTTATTCGGTTCGATTCGGAATTAACCGGTGTTACCTGATCCGGGAGGAAGGGGTGATCATGATTGATGGCGGTCCACCGAAGAAATTGAAAGCTTTTCAGAATTTTATCGGGGGCATACCCATCCGTCCCGAGGATATCCGATTAATTGTTTTAACCCACGGGGATTTCGATCATGTGGGATCTGCCGGGGACATAAAGTCACTGACCGGGGCGAAAATCGCAATTCATGAAAATGACCGGGAAACTTTTGAAAAGGGTCTACATCATTTTCCAACCGGCACAACTGCCTGGGGACACTTTTTACGATCTATCCTGAATCCGGTTACCAAAATATTGTTTAAGTTTCCGGGCGAGATGCCGGACATCGTATTGGACGATTCCGACTATCCCCTGCAAGATTTTGGCATTAACGGCAGCATTGTGTACACGCCCGGGCACACCAGTGGATCGGTTAGTGTTTTATTGGAATCCGGGGATGCGTTCGTGGGATGCCTGGCCCACAACAATCTACCTTTCCGATTAAAACCGGGACTACCCATATTTGCCGATAATATTGAAGAAGTGAAGAGAAACTGGAAGACAGTTATTGAACGGGGAGCAAAGACGATTTATCCGGCCCATGGGGATCCCTTTCCGGTCGAGGTGATCAAAAAGATTTTGAACTACTAACAGAAACCACTAAAATCTGGCATCAAAAAGTTTCCATGAAATCATCCATCTTTTCAAATCCATATAGATTTGTCCTGCTGGCTCCGCTGATCTTCATTTTTCACGTAGCGGAGGAGGCACCAGGATTTGTCAGCTGGGTAAATACCCTGATCGATCGGGATATTACCCTATCACTTTTCCTGTCAGTCAACCTGACCGGATTTGTCATCGTCAGTGGGTTGTGTATGCTTACCGCTGTTACAAAGGAAAAAGTAATCACCCTGATTACCCTTGCCTGGCTGGGTTTTATGATGTTTGCCAATGCACTGTTCCATATTCTTGCCACACTGGTATTTCAGCAATATGCCCCGGGGACCATTACTTCGGTTGTTCTGTATCTCCCTTTTATATTCTGGTTCTCCCGGCTGCTGATCAACAAGTCCGGTATGAAACTAATTACCATAATCACGGCCTTACTCATTGGCTCCATACCCATGGCGATACATGGCTATTTGATTATCTTCGCTGGAAGCCGGTTGATTTAACCACAAATATCCTGAATTTATCCTGCAACAGGTACTGATTAAGATAATGACAAAAAAATTTTGAAATTTTAGATTAGCCGAAAAATCCATTACATCCTAATATTAATTGAGATTAACGATAAATATTTGCAGTCAAAAATTTCTCTCAGACGTTCCAATTAATTTCTGAAAAATGTCCAATAACAAAAACAAATACCACCGGCGTTCTATTCGGTTAAAGGAATATGATTACACATCCCCGGGCTGGTATTATGTTACCATCTGCACCCATCAACAGACATGTTTATTTGGCGATATTAATAATGGTAGAATAGTTTTATCCTCCATTGGCAAAATTGCCCGGGAATATTGGCTACAAATCCCCAATCATATTTACCCCGTGAGATAAGTGAGGTTAATTATGAATGAACATTTTTATGTCTATGTTTTACATTCCGGTACAGACAATAATTTGTACACAGGTTACACGCAAAATCTTCAAAATCGTCTAGATCAGCATCAAAAAGGTACGGTGGAATCGACAAAGCGTCGAAGACCATTAACATTAGTTTATTGGGAGGGGTGTTTGAATCAGAAAGATGCATTGCAGAGGGAAAAATATTTAAAAACAGCATGGGGAAAACGTTATTTGAAGAATCGTTTGATGAATTATCTCACGGGGTGAACATGTTGAATTGGATGAATTTGTGATCATGCCCAATCATTTACACGGAATTGTCATTATCAATGATCATCCAGGCAACGGTGATCGTGGGGCCAATGAAGACCTTGCGGATAATGAAATTCGTATGGGAAATAATAACCGTAGGGGCGTTCGATCGAACGCCCCTACCAATGCCAACGTAAACCCACAAAATTATTTTTCCCAAATATCCCCGCCATCAGGTACGCTGGGTGTAATTATTCGATCATATAAATCATCGGTTACCCGGTGGTGCTGTAAAAACAAAAACGATCATTTCAAATGGCAAAGCAATTTCTACGAACATATAATTCGAAATGAACGGGAATTATACAAAATCCGGAAATATATCAGGAACAACCCCGCCAAATGGGAATTGGACAATGAACATCCGAGGAACAAATGATATCGCCAATTCATGGAAATGGTATGGGCGTATTAAAATACGCCCCTATTTCTAATCCAATATTTTATGGGTACGTATAACGATTCAGGAGGTCAATAAAATGGTGAAGTTAAATTTTCTGCTCTCAATACTACTTGCCTTCTTCATATCAACTAAAGTGTCTGCCCAGAACATTGAGGAAGAATCCTGGACGACGTCTGTTTATTTCTATCCGTCGCTGGTTTCCCCGAAAAGTGACTGGGACTTTTCTCATCCTATTTATAATGGAATGGGTGGGGTTCAATATGAAACCATTACCGGTACATTTGAACAAAGCTTTGCCTTGAATGGTGGATTAGAAATAAGTAAAGGATATTTCGGGTTCCAGGGCAATCTTGAATTTATGCCTCAAAAACTGAGCAAAAGTGAGCCGACCGAAAAGAAGGAATTGAATCTGCTTATGGGTGGAGTATCAATACTGTTTTATCCCATGAAATATCATAACAGATCGATCAAACCCTATTTATCCCTCGGCGGCGACTTGCTAAAAGCCGGTGGTGATATTGATAATACGGGTTTTGTGATATCTTATGCGGCCGGGGTAAAAATACCGATCTCCGATAAATTTGGAATAAAATCCGGGGCAAAAGGTATGGTATTAAAATATACGCAACTGAAGGTAGCCGAAAATATTTCAAAAGACATTCGCATTTATCCCTTTGAGTTTTTTGCAGGTATTTTTTATCAGCTATAAATTTTTAAAGCGACCGAAGGAAATCCCCTGCAGGAAATTCCGGGGATCTTTGAATAATTTATTGACAAAAATATTTTAGAATTGTAGATTGAAGGAGACGCCGGTAACAGACCGGAGGGAGCCTTATCATGAATCCTTTAATTCCGTTTATCTTTCCGAGCTCCGGATACATCTTTTTCAACAGTTCACCCGGGATACCTGGATAGACATTTTTAGATCATATATATAATGGATAATTGGTAACATTCATTTTGTACTCTTCTTTTACAGGAGATATAGGGTATTGAGCAGTTTCTTACCAAGTGGAGGTGGAATGTTAAAAAGGTTTACCTTATTAATTGCCATTATTTTGTCAACATTTTATAGCTTTTCTCTGGCAGGGGAAAAAGCAGGAAGTATTAACCTGGGAAGGAATATTGCTCTGAAAAGTGGGAGTGAATACTGGAATGGCGGACTTTCCCTGGGTGGTAATGTTTTCTGGTATAAGAATCCCCATATCTTTTGGGGGCTCAGAGTGGCCTACAGCAGCAGGAGCTATAACCGATATTCAGGAAATATCACGATATTTGAGGCGGTACCTTCTATTCGAATTATTTCGACATCTCAGGATGCCTTAAATATTTTTGGTCACTTTGGTTTTGGTTATCATCGAAGACATTTTAGCGCACAGGAGCGTTTATATTTGGGGTATTGGAATGTTAACGATACAAAAAATTCACTTGGTTTTATGCTTGGCGGTTGACTATTGATAGGAAAAAGTAATAAAATTTGTTTGGAAATTTTTCCGCTGTTTTCCTTTTTGGCACATAATAACCAGTTCTTTAACAATTACTTCACCATAAACGTCGGCATTTTTCTAACAGAAACTAGGAAGACAAAATGAAAACATCTGTCAGATTATTTCATTGGTTACCTCGGATTCTCTGTATCCTGGCTATTCTTTTTATTAGTTTATTCGCTGCGGACGCTTTTGCACCCGGGCTCACCATCTGGCAACAGTTCGGTGCTTTTCTTATCCATCTTATTCCATCTTTTATTTTACTGGCTTTTTTGATCGTTGCCTGGAAATGGGAAATTGTCGGCGGCATCATCTTTATGGTGCTCGGTCTGGCCTTTACCCCGGTTATTTTTATGTTGAATTTTAACCGGAACGATTCCATCTGGTTGAGCCTGGTTATTATCCTGACTATTACCATTCCATTTGTGGTGGTGGGTATTCTTTTTCTGATCAGCCACCGCCTGAAGAAAAAGAAGCTTCCGGCAGTATGATTGCCTGAATAAAATATTGATAAAAAAATATTGTAATGGTAGATTAAGACCGAAACCGGCTATGGACCGGGAGGAAATTGATGGAGTACCGTTTCCAATCTTTCTATTTGTTAATTTCACCTTTAGATATAAACTATAAATGAATGTAACAGTTTCTGGTGCAAATTTAGGCTATTCAAAACCTTGACTAAAATATGGCTTTTTAAAATTATGCTTATTTAAAGTTAATGCTATACTATAAAATAAAATCTAAACAGAAATGAAAGACTTAGAATTTCTATATAATTTGTTGAAGAAACATTTTTATAGTCCATTTGGATTAACTATTGGATATGCATTTTTGATACTGGTGATTAAGTTTTTAAATCCAGAAATAAAATCAATCATTCAAGATAAAAACATACGAATTTCACTTTATCTTTTTTCTTTAATTTTTTGGACTTTTTCTTGGATAATCTCACGTAATTATTTTCCGAAAGCAAATCGGGACAAAATAGGTATATTAGTTGCCATAAATGCCGAAAATGAAAAACAGAAGAATAGAATTAAGGTTGATTTTACTAAGAGATTAAAAAACGATCTCGAAAGGAACAACCTTCTTAATCTTTTCCATATCCTAATATTTAATGATTATAGATCTTTAGCGGCCAAGGATATTTTACAGAAATACGTAGAAAAAAGGGAAGAATTTGATAAAAATAAAATTGACTTCAAGTCGAGATCAAAAGTACCAAAGGAGTTTAAAAAATGGGAAAAATTTAAAAACAAAGTCCGCGTTCATTTTTACATTTGGGGAAATATAATTGAAAGACTAGAAGTTGAAAATAAATATTTATTAGATATTAGTGGTTTAGTTGTACACAGACCATTAAAAAAAATACAACGCGATAAAATAAGGAAACAGTTTATCTCAGTTTTTCCAAAGGAAATTTCATTTTTTGAGAAATTTGAAATTAGTGGATTTAGATTCACAGCTGACACTGTTTATATTGCAGCACGATACATCACGGGCCTGGCTGCTCTCTATTCGGGAGATCCAAGAACTGCTTTAAAATTGCACAAAGGTTTAAAAGGCGAAATTAATAGATACATTAATCCACTGCCCCCAAATCTATCTCAAATAAATATAAATATTAGTAACCTTATATTAACTGAAAATAATCTTATTGCGAGATATGAATACGCAATAAACAAAAATATTAGAGCCACAAAATCATTTTTAGACAAATGCTTAAAACAAAATCCCTGTCATTATGATTCTTTAATATTAAAATCTTATATAGCATTTAAGGATGAAAAAAATCCAGTGTTATCTATCAAGTTGCTAAATAAGGCAAGAAGATATTGTATGGGAGATTTTACATGGTTGTATAATAAGGCTTTCATTTTGATGTATTTGGGTAAATTTGAAGATTCATATAAATTATATAAGAAAATTAAAGACTTAACTTTTCCAAATGAACCTAGAATCGTTGAAGAATCCATAAAATTTAATGAAGAACTACTGAAAATTGAGCCGGACAAATTACAATCATACTTTGTAATAGGTTTTCTATATTTTTTCAAGAAAAATAACCTACCAATGGCCTTCGATTCTTTTGAAAAATTTAAAAAAGCAGCAAAAAACAAAACTGAATATGACTTTCTTAATAACATAACTATTGGGTTCCTGTCGGAAATAAAAGAAGCATTAAAATTAAAATAACAGGGATATTTGATTCTACACCCTGCTCACCTCAATATAAATCTAAAAAATTATTACACCACATATCTATCAGGTACCTGAGGTGTTATCGTCCGATCTTATAAATCGTCGGTGACTCGATTGTGCCGCATAAACAATTACAATCATTTCCATTGGCAACGGAATTATTACGAACATATAATTCGTAATGAACAGGATTTATACCACATCCGAGAATATATCAGAAATAATCCTGCCAAATGGGAATTGGATAACGAATATCTCATAAACAAAAGAGGTTAATAAAAATTAGAGGCGCATTATGATATGCCTTTGAATATTAAGAAATATGATAGAACCTTTTTTAAAGGGAAAAAGTATATTACAATTTAAGAAAGAGATAAGGTCGACAAATATGAAATATCCGGTACTGTTTAGCCTAGTTTTAGCAATTGTTTTACAGCTTAATTGCAATACCAAACAAAGTCAGCCGGATGCGGCTTACCTGGCCAATATTCAGGAATGGCATCAGAAACGAATGGCATCCCTGCAAAAACCGGACGGCTGGTTAAGCCTGGCCGGGTTGTACTGGCTCAACCAGGGAGAAAACAGCTTTGGGGACGATCCGGCCAACGATATTGTTTTCCCGGCGGACAAGGCCCCGGCGTTTATCGGTACTTTTCTTCTGCAGGATACTACGGTCACGGTACGGATTAACCCGGGCATACCGGTTTATCATGATAACCAACCGGTGACCCGGCTGGTATTAAAAAACGACCTGTCCGGTAATCCCACCATTCTGAATTACGGATCTTTAAGCTGGTATATCATCAAACGGGGAGATAAATACGGTGTTCGTCTGAAGGACAGTGAAAGTCCCCGCCTAAAGAATTTTAAAGGCATCGAGATGTTTCCCATCAATCCCGAGTGGCGGATTAAGGCCACGTTTGAACCGTACGAACCGCTGAAGACCATCAAGGTCCCCACCGTGCTGGGCACAGTGGATGAATCACTCTGCCCCGGGGCACTGGTTTTCTTCTACAACGGTGAGCAATACCAGCTTGACCCGATTGCCGAGCCGGATGACGAGCAATTCTTCCTGATCTTTGGGGACCAGACCAATGGCGTTGAGACCTACGGCGCCGGTCGCTTCCTCTATGCGGACGCCCCGGATTCCAACAATATCACCTATATCGATTTTAATAAAGCCTACAATCCGCCTTGCATTTTTACACCCTATGCTACCTGTCAACTACCGCCGGCACAGAATATTTTTCCCTTTAAGATCACCGCCGGGGAAAAGAATTACCAGGGGGCGGGGCATTAATTTTGGTACAGATCTCAAGCTATACTTCATATCCCGGTATAAAGTATGAATATGTTTTTGATTCGGCATTGTGTCCGGTATATTGTCTGATGGAAACTCACCCACTGGAAAACATACCAAATACATAATAGATTTTAAAATTCCCCCTCTCTTGATAAGAGAGGGGGATGGGGGTGAGTTTATCAATAAAACATTTAATTTTACTCGCTATAATACATTGGCATTTATCTTTACTCTGTCTCGCAAAGGCAACAAAAACCCGTCATTGCGAAGCCTGCCTGCTGCAGGCAGGAAGCGATGCGGCGATCTCCTCACGGTACTTGACAGATTATGCCCCCTGGGTACTTCCAAGCACGCGGAGATTGCTTCAACCTCCATGTTTCGCAATGACAAGAAAAACACAGTCATTGCGAGCGCCTGCCTGCTGCAGGCAGGAAGCGCGGCAATCCCCTATGGGTTTTTATCATCTTGCCCTTCCCTGGGTACTGCCATACACGCAGAGATTGTTTCGACATCCTTATCTCGCAAAGACTCTCAACTTTTTTATCATTCAAGCTTAGAAATAATGTAAATTTACCCTGTTGCGAATTAGTAACTTTCTTAACCCCATAGAAAGAGAGAGTAAGATGAAAAAATTTCTGATCATTGCCGGTATCGTCATCATCCTGTTTCTGGCTGTGCTGATCATTGTACCAATTGCCTTCAAGGGTCAGGTGGTAAAACTGGTAAAAGAGGAGGCCAACAAAAACATTACTGCCACCCTGGATTTTAATGATATCGGTTTAAGCCTGATCAAACACTTTCCCAGCATGACCCTCACGGTTGATCAACTAATAGTTCTGAATAAAGAGCCTTTTGCCGGGGATACCCTGGCCAGCCTGGACGAATTTCAGGCAACCATTAACCTGAAAAGTCTCTTATTCGGAAAGCAGGTCGAGATCAATTCCATTCGGATGGTCGACCCCATCATTCATCTGCGGGTATTGAAAGACGGGAGCACAAACTGGAATATTATGAAAGCCTCTGCAGAAGCATCACCGGCAGAAACCGAAGCCAAACCATCCGAACTTAATCTGGCCATCGATGAATATGGGATCTCCAATGGCAGACTCACTTTTCAGGATGAGGCTAACCAGACTGCGCTGAAAATAATCGGATTAGAACACACCGGCAAGGGAGACTTTGCCAAAACCAACTTTGTGCTGTCCACCATGACCAAAACATCCGGTTTAACCATCGAATCCCGCGGTATTAACTATTTAAACCGGGCCGAAGCCTCGGTAAAAGCGGATATCGAAATGGATATGGAGCAAAAGAAATTCACCTTTAAGGAAAATGAGGTCCGCTTAAATCAACTGGGTTTAAATTTTGACGGCTGGTTAAAAAGCAGCGGTGACAATACGGAAATGGATATCACCTTTTCTGCACCGGAGGCCGAGTTGAAAAATATTCTGTCCATGATACCCGCAGTTTATCAAAAAGATTTTTCCGATTTGAAATCCGAAGGGCAGCTCTCGCTTAACGGAAAAATAAAGGGAATTTCCAGTAAATCCAGCATACCGGTCTTTGACGTTGCCCTGCTGGTAAAAGACGGAATGCTGCAGTACAGCCAACTGCCTACCGCAGTTCGCAATATCGGAATTGATCTGAATATTCAGAATCCCGGCCCAACCATGGATCAAACCATCGTACAGCTTAAGAAGCTGCATCTGGAAGTTCTGAATGAACCATTCGAAAGCGCACTGACCATAAAAACGCCGGTATCGGATCCATATCTGGATGCCAGTTTTAACGGAAAATTTAATCTGGGCGAATTGCCCAACCTTTACCCCATGGAAACCAAAATGGATTTAAAAGGCATGGTTCAGTCCGATTTGAAATTTAAAGGCTTTCTCTCCGCTATCAAAAAAGGTCAAACCGACCGTTATGCCGCCACCGGAACGCTTAATCTGTCAAATATTGAATATGCAGCACAGGAGCTACCGGACAAACTGCAGGTACCACAAGTCACATTAAACTTCTCCCCGCAAAAGGTGACCCTGCAGAATATGACCGCCAAAATTGGAAAAAGTGATCTGAAGGCAAACGGTAGCCTGGAAAATGTGATCGGATATGTGCTGGAAAATAAAACCATAAAAGGCGCCTTAAATCTACAATCAAATTTCTTCGATCTGAATCCCTGGATGGCCGGAGAAAGTCAGGCCATTGAAGCCGTTGAACTGCCGGAAAGAGTGGAGTTTCTGATGGCCGCCGATTTTAAACAGGTTCAGTTTGACAATCTTAATATGACAAATGTGAAGGGGAATCTGCTTCTCAAAGACAGAAAATTGAACCTGATGGATCTGGAAAGCCAGATGCTGCAAGGTACAATGGTGGCAAATGGCAGCTATGAGTATATTTCACCCAAAGCGCCCCACATTTTTTTTGATCTAAAGCTAAAATCACTCAATATTCCGGACATGTACCAGAGTTTCATGACTGTTCAACGGCTGGCTCCCGTGGCAGAATATTTAAACGGAATGGTCAGTGGAAGCATCAATATTAACACAGATCTGGATCAGAAATTGATGCCGGTGTGGGATAAAATGTTTAGCCAGGGTGCGCTGGATATTCCCAAAGTAAACGTCCAGAATTTCCCTCCCCTGAATAAAACCGCGGATATTCTCAAACTCAGCCCACTGCATAATCCGGCACTTAACAATTTAAATCCCAATTACCAGATAAAAGATGGCCGATTTTATCTGAAACCCATGACCTTCAAAGTAGATCAATACCAGATTCTGGCCTCGGGTTCCAACGGACTGGATAAAAGCCTTGATTATCTGTTAAAGATACAGATACCGGCAGCAGAGGTAAAAAAGGAAGCCAATGCTTATCTGGCAGGTTTGATAAAGCAGGATGTCAATCTCCTGACCAATGAAACAGTAGTGGTGGATGTTAATATTCTGGGATCGATAAAGGATCCGAAGATCCAAACTTCGGTATCCGATATTGTTAAAGGCACCACCGATCAGTTAAAACAGGCTGCTTTAAAAGAAGCCGACAAACAAAAATCTGAAGCGGAAAAGCAGGCGCAGGCCGAGCTGGAAAAACAAAAACAGGAATTGGAAAAGAAGAAAAAAGAGGCCGAGGAGCAACTCAAAAATAAATTAAAAAATTTGTTTAAATAACAGAAGATTTGCTGTCTACAATCGAGAGAAGTGCCTGCAGCGGGCAGGAAACGATGTGGCGACCGCCCTAGGGTCTTGAAAAATTATCCTTCCCTGTGGATTCCAAACACGGGGAGCTTACCTGCCTGCGCCAATGCCCGGCAGGCAAGCCACGCCATCCATGGCACAAAGGCACTCCTTAGAAGCAAAGACAATTAAAAACCGATTGTTTCCATCAGGCTTAAATTTCCCTATTATTTCATTGACTTTTTCAGATCATTTTCTGCATATTGGAAAAAATTGAAATTAACTCGATCCGAATAAAATAACGGGGACAAATATGTGCGAATTTTGTACCCAACACGGGGAAGGCAAAAAGTGGTACCTGAATGCCCGGAATTACGCAACGGAACTGCTGGACGACCTGGAGCGAAAAAAATTCATTGGTCATTTTTACCACGAAACGATTGAAAAGGGTCATAAACAACTTTCCTTTCTGGAAAAACGTTTTTTTAGCCGGATGCTTTTACCGTCTTTTTTAAGAAAGCGCGTGACCAGGCGGAGCCAATCGATTCATTTCGGACAGGTAATTCCCCTGGAAGAAATTCCTAAGGTCCTGGATATGGCCAATTCAATTACCCGGGTTGCCTGCGGGTGCCGCTGGGAAGCCGAGGGCAAAGAGACCAGGGTCTGTTATGGCCTCAGTACCGGACCACCTCACTGGCACGATCTTCTGGATATGGATTTTTTCGGATCACCGGATGTGGCACAGCTGGAATCTATCGGAAAAGAGGAAGCTTACCAGGATATGGCCAGGAGTGAACGGCAGGGTATGGTGCACAGTCTCTGGACTTTCGATACGCCTTTTATTGGAGCCATCTGTAATTGTGATGGCAAATACTGTCTGGCCATGCGCAGCACGGTTGGCCTGAAGATGCCGGTCATGTTCCGGGCCGAATATATTGCCGGTATTGATGCCGGAAAATGCGACGGTTGTAAAGCCTGCCAGAAAAAATGCCAGTTTTCTGCCATCTGTTTCCTGGAAGATGAAAAGAAATGTGAAATTGACAGTAGCAAATGTTATGGTTGTGGCGTATGCCGGGCATTCTGTAAGGAAGATGCTATTCAATTGACGGATCGCGCCATGCATCCGGTGGCGGCTCAACTATGGGTTTAAGAAAAATTGTTGTTATTTCCTTGGCACCCCTGCTTGGCAATGATATGTAATTCTGTCATCAGGACCGGCTGGTGGAGGTCACTTCGCTGGCACTTTGCAGCCCGCGGGCAATCTCAGGAATAATACCCAGGCGGGCATAAATAGGACGAACCATCTTCCGAAGAGAGGGAAGTCGCCGGTAAAAAACAGTTCCGCCGATCAGGCAAATCGTCCCGCCGATTACCAGGGTGGTGGGCGCATCTATTGAACCAGCCAGCGATCCGTAAAGCAGGCTGCCGATGGGCATCATACCCATGATGGAAACAGTGTAAAAACTCATCACCCGTCCCCGCTTGTCATCATCCACAATGGTTTGCAAAATAGTGTTGCTGATGGCCATCAGGGAGATCATACCGAATCCGGTGAGCAGCATAAACCCCATGGAAAGCAACAGAACCCGGGAAAAGGAAAAGGCGATCAGTCCAATGCCCAGGGTGATAATTGTTCCTACCATCCATTTTCCCAGACCAATAATCGTAGATCGCGAAGCCAAGGCGATAGCGCCCACCAACGCTCCCAGACCAGCAGCTCCCATCAGTAGTCCCAGGGTATTGGGACCACCCTGCAAAATGGTTTTGGCGAAAACCGGCATCAGAACGGTGTAGGGCATACCGGTAAGACTGGCGACACTTAACAGCAACAGGATCGCCCGGATGGGAGCAAAAGAAAAGGCATATCGGAATCCGGTGACCAAGTCCTGCAGGGCATGGGATTCCCGTTTTATGACCTGCCGTGGAGGTAGGTGCATCATCAGCAGGGCAATAATAACCGCCAGATAACTGGTAGCATTTAACAAAAAACAGATCCCCTCTCCAACTGCGGCAATCAGAAATCCGGCCAGGGAAGGCCCCAGCAGACGGGCCAGATTAACCATGGAAGAATTCAGGGCAATGGCATTTCCCAGGTCTTCCTTTTTACCGACCATTTCCACCATAAAGGACTGGCGGGTGGGCATATCCACTGAATTGATGATACCCAGAAGTGCACTCAGTCCGATAATATGCCAGATCTGAATCAGGTTGGTCAATACCAGAAAAGATAGTATCGATGCCTGGATCATGGCCACAGTCTGAGTGGCAATAACCATCCGATGCCGGTTTAACCGGTCTGCCAGCACACCGGCAAAGGGGGTGAGCAGGAAGGTGGGAAATTGCCCGACAAATCCCACAAGTCCCAAGAGAAAAGCCGAATTGGTGAGACGGTAAACCAGCCATCCCAGGGCAATCCGCTGCATCCAGGTGCCAACCAGCGAAATACCCTGTCCCATAAAAAACAGCCGGAAGTTGCGGGACTTTAAGGCCCGGGTGGTAGTGCGCAGTCTTGTGATCATCTGGTTATTCTTATCTTTTTACCGGTCTTTTCCATGTCTCAGCAACACCATGTTCAATGGTTTTGAATATACAATAAATCTGTGGTGAGAGTTAAAATAAAATAATCCGTGTTACCAGATAATCAAGAGATTCTCTAAAACGAATTAATGGAAAATAAGAATGGGATAAATAAAAGAATCCCTCCTTCTCCGGCAGGGGAAGGAGAGATTCTTCATAGATCACGCAGTTCTATGGGAAACTTCTCCGTGTGGCGTTTCCGATAGCGCACCCCATAGACCGAGCAGTGCCATAATAATTCCGGTGATCACGAAATTTGCCGGTGCCATTAGTATAAACCAGATGCCGGAGAGAAATAGCCAGACTCCACCGATACCATTTATGATGCCCTGCCAATTTTTATAGCTGGCAAAACCAAATAGTACGGCCAGAATACCAAAAATAATAAGATTCCATTCAGCACGAAGTTGGGGTACAAGTCCGGAGAAAAAAATCCAAAGTCCTATCAGGAAAGAAATCCAATTCGTCCACATGATATGATCTCCTTTCATTTTATCACTTCAGACAGCCATCCTGGCATGAATTGACCTCCCGTTTCATCCAACAATTTCTGTATAATATTTAAGGCTACCATGAAGATTCGATGAAGAGCTGAATGTTTTTTTGAGATTATTTTCTTGGTTAATAAAGGTTTCCAAATTAGTTATTATCTACAATAAGGAGGGGAAGCCATCCTGAGTGTCGTTTTGAGCGTGAATTAGGACGGTTTGAGTCGAGAAATCTATTGTTTTTGCATTGAAAGTCAGGGTGCAGATATCTATACTTTGCCAGGAGTGGTGGGGATATTGCCACGCTTCTCCCCTGCTTCAGCAACAATCCCCCACAAGCTTCGTAAAACTTTTTTGTCACGCTCGCATATTTGAACTGTCCAAGTGGAAGAAGGCAGGATTCACTGAATAAAAAAAGAGAAAGTATGTTTTATGATAAATCCATTCACGGAAAAATATCTGACCGACCGTACCGATGAGAAACTGGTGAGCGAGGCGGTGGGAGGAAACCGGCAGGCGCTGGAAGAGCTGATTCTGCGTCACCAGGCCTGGATTTATAATATCTCCCTGCGTATGGTCTGGGATCCCCATGATGCCAAAGACCTGACCCAGGAAATCCTGATCAAAATCATCACCAAGCTGGATACCTTTAAGGGACAAAGTCATTTCCGGACCTGGGTGTACCGGATCACTGCCAATCATGTTATTAACATGAAGAAACGTAAATACGAGCAGGTTTTTCAATCCTTCAGCCAGTACAGCCGAAGCATCCGCGAGACCCCGGACCTGGATTTCCCGGATGAGGGACTCACACCGGCTGATGTGAAGATGATTATCGATGAAACCCGGATAGGATGTATGCTGGGCATGCTTCTATGCCTGGATCGCGAGCAGCGATTGGTGTTTATCCTGGGAGAAGTATTCAGTATCACCGACAAAGTCGGTGCCGAAATATTGGCAATCAGCCGGGATAATTTCCGGAAAAAGCTATCCCGGGCCAGGCAAAGCCTTAACCGGTTTATGAACCAGGAATGCGGATTGATCCACCCGGAAAATAGCTGCCACTGCACCCGCAAGGCAAAGGCGATGATGGATGAAGGAGCTATAAATCTTCACCGGTTGCGGTTTAGCGATAATTATGTTTACCGAATAAAGCAGGTTGCCGAAGTGAAAGACCGGCTACTGGGCGATTATCTGGAGAAAAAGAGCCGTCAGCTTTTCCGGGATCACCCTTTTCAAAACTCACCGGATTTTATCCGTTCTTTCCGGGAGATGTTTGCCGACCGGGAATTCCGCGACATTTTTAACCTGAAAGCATAAAAAGGAGGCCATTGTGTTTATAAGAAATTTGCTGTTTGCACTATTAATTATTGCCCTGAGCAGTTTCCAGGTGGAGGCAAATATGGTGCAGGTACCGGGGGATTTCCAGACCATTCAAAGCGCGATTAATGTGGTGAGTTCGGGTGATACGGTTTTGGTGGCGGATGGAACCTATCCCGAGAATATTAATTTCCGCGGTAAAAATATTGTTCTGGCCAGCCAATTTCTGCTGGATAAAAATCCCGAACACATCCTGAATACCATCATTGATGGCAGCGCACCAGCCCACCCGGATACTGCCAGCTGTGTGCTTTTTATTTCCGGGGAAGACAGTAGCGCAGTTTTGCAGGGATTTACCCTCACCGGGGGCAGCGGCACCAAATGGCCGGACATTCACATCGGGGGATTCTACCGGGAAGGCGGTGGCATCCTGATTGAGCTTTCCTCCCCCACCATCCGGAACAACCGGATCATCAATAATCAGGCCATCAATACCAGTGGCGTAACCAGTGCCGGCGGCGGGGCCATTCGCTGTGGTGACGGGAATCCGCTCATTATCAACAATATCATAATGAACAATCAGGGCCGTTATGGCGCCGGGATTGTACTGAATTTTTCCGGTGGGATCATCCGAAATAATATTATCTGTCAGAATAATGGGGGGCAGGATTATGGTGGCTCGGGCATTTGGATGTACAGCAACGGTGCTCATCCCAAAATTATTGAAAATAATACCATTGCCGGGAACACCAGCAGTGGGAGCGGTGCCTATGGCGGAAAAGGTGGCGCTCTTCTGGTATGGTCCACCAGCATGACCGGACGGAATAATATTATCTGGGGAAATTTGCAGAGCAGCAGTGGCCAGATTGCCTTGTTGAGCGGCGGTACGGTTAACATGACTTACAGTGATGCAGAAGGCGGGTGGACCGGACAGGGAAATATTGATCTTAATCCTGCTTTCGCAGATACTAATTATTACCTTTCTCCTACTTCTCCGGCGGTGGATGCCGGAGATCCCGATCCGGTTTATAACGATCCGGAGGATCCCAACAATCCGGGTAATGCTAAATGGCCAGCCAGGGGTGGGTTGCGCAACGATATTGGTGGTTATGGCGGTCCTCTGGCTCAGGCATTCCCCTTGTTTCTGATCACCGATATAATTCTGAAGAATATAACTGCCCGGGGATTCCGGCTGGATCAGAACTACCCCAATCCGTTTAATCCAATGACCACTATTCAATACCAGGTGCCGACAGAGGCGAAGGTGCGGCTGGAGGTGTACGATCTGTTGGGCCGGAAAGTGGCCACACTCCTGGATAGACGCATTCCAGCCGGTTATCATGAAGTTTCCTTCGATGCCTCCTCCCTGGCCAGCGGGGTATACATCTACCGCCTGGTGGCGGGAAGTTTCAGCAAGACCCGCAAAATGATGGTAATGAAATAATCAGATAATAACCTCCCGGAGCCTGTACCTCCCAAAGGTTTGAAACCTTCGGGAGGTTTTGGTTTGGGAAGGTTTTGTTGCCTGGATCAGAACCTCCGGGAGGTTGCATCATTCGAACCGCGATTTGCTGGTGATAAAATAAAAATCGGTTTGGGCGAATTTTTTATCGAAAAGAGAGTGATTCTACATCAAGAAACCTATTCCCGCTTCAAAGCCATCAGGGTAACATCATCGTGTATTTCGCTGGAGAAGGCCTGGGCAGTTTTTACCAAAGCCGGAATGAAATCTTCCGCTGATTTTTTGTGATTTTCCGCCAGAAATTTTCTCAAGCGTTCTTCCCCGAATTCCTCATTATCCCGGTTCCGGTTCTCAATAATCCCATCGGTATAAAGCAACAGGAAATCCCCAGGTTCTATCTCCACTGATTCGGACGTATACTCCGGATCGGGGGAAAGGCCAATTGCCGGACCGGTTGGTTGAAGGGTCAGGATCTCGCCGGAAGCCGCTTTGTGAAGCAGAGGCGAATGGTGGCCGGCATTGCAGTAGCGAAGAGTTCGGCATTCCGGATCCAGGATACCCATGAAAATGGAAATGAACCGGATCAGTTTCAGATTCCGGAGAAATAAATCATTCAGCCGCCGGGCAATTTTGGCCGGATCATCATAGTCCGGACCGATAATCCGCAACGACGCCTGCAAATTGGACATCAGCATGCTGGCAGATAATCCCTTGCCCATCACGTCGGCAATCACGATTCCCTGGGAAGTATCCGGGTAGCCGAAGAAATCGTAGTAGTCTCCACCAACTACCTGGGCCGGTTTAGAAAAAACCGAAATTTGGACTCCCGGTAAACTGGGGGTGCAGCAGGCCAGCAGTTGGCGCTGGACCTTACCGGCCAGTTCCAGATCACGTTCCAGGGAACGTCTCTGAACTTCATTCAGATGTTCCAGACACACGCATGCAGTATAATCCATCTCCAATCGGGAGGCATCAACATCCTCGTGACACACTTCGCAGATACCAAAAGTACCCTGATCAATCTTTTCCAGGGTCTCTTTTAGTTCGGAAATAACCTTCAGCACATCATTTACTGAGGTACCACCCAGATGGACATCCTTCTGTCCCCCGGAATCATTTATCCATTGAATAAGCTCATCCCGGTGATTGGCCAGAGAACTCCTGAATTTTTCCAAAACTTTATCTTCCAGTTCCATAATATCCTCCATAGCTGATAAATAAATTATACTGATTTACGGAAGATTTCAGAAAAAGTTGATGAATATATTAGATCTCTGAAAAGTGGATAATGCTGTATGTTTTTTTCAGAAGAATGAAGAGATGCCATCGCTGCGAGCAATGGCATTTTTTGATAATCCTTTATCGCCGGCTGAAGCGGCCCTCCTTCGCCACAACCACCATCGGCTTCCTGCCCCGGTTTTCCTTCCGGAAAATTTGTAATATTTGTTCGGCATCCCGGAAGGGAACCGTGATAAATGAAAATTTATCGAACACCTGAACATCATCTATCTTATGGTCTGCTATCTGGACTTTGTTTTTAATCAAACTGACCAGTTTTCTTGGGTTCAGGTGATCTTTCCGGCCCATTGCCACGAATAAACGGGTTTTACCCTGAATGTTGGGAGATCCATCCCGTATCTCGTTATAGCTTCCCGGATCCAGTTCGTTTTGAAAGGAATATTTCAACAGTGCCGCAAGTGCCTGCTCGGGACCGGTTTCTGCCAACAATTCCCTGGCCATGTTCAAAAACTCCTCCGGTAAACTGGACTGGCTGATCTTTTCAATTTCGGTTTTTATCCGGGTTTTCTTAACATTGATGATATCGGAAATTTGTGGTAGTTTTTCTTTGCGGATATCAGTTCTGGCTGCTTTTTTAATGTACATCAGTCTCCGATATTCTTCCGGGGTAATGAAGGTAATGGCAGTCCCTTCCCGGCCAGCCCGCCCGGTCCGGCCAATCCGGTGCACATAGGAGTCCGGATCCTGGGGTATGACATAATTGATAACATGGGTCAGGTTGTGTATGTCAATCCCCCTGGCGGCCACATCGGTTGCGACCAAGATATTAATCCTCTTGTTTTTGAATTTGCTCAGAATTTTTTCCCGCTGGTTCTGGGAAATATCGCCGTGCAGCGCTTCGGCATCATATCCCCGGTCAATCAAATGAGTGGAGATTTGATCCACATCCACTTTGGTACGACAGAACACCAGACCGTAAAAATCTGGTTCAATATCGATGATTCGGCACAAGGCTTCAAATTTGTCAGATTTTGATACTTCAAAATAAATTTGGTCGGTCAGATCTACGGTTACCTGTTTATTTTCAATTCTGATCAATTCATAATCTTTCATGTACTTTCTGGCAATTGCCAGAATTTCTCTGGGAATAGTGGCAGAAAAAAGTAAAGTGGTCCTGTCCGGATTGGTCTGCTTCAGGATTTCTTCCACATCCTCAATGAAACCCATATTCAGCATTTCGTCTGCTTCATCCAGAATAGCATAGGATACGTGGCGAAGATTCAGTTTTCCCCGGCGCAAGTGGTCGAGTATTCTGCCCGGGGTACCAACAACCACATCCACTCCCCGCTTAAGTTTGTTGAGCTGAAGTTCTATTGATTGTCCGCCATAGATGGGAATAATTTCCAATTTTTTCTTTCCCCTGAGGGAATGAATCTCCTCCGATACCTGGATGGCCAGCTCACGGGTCGGGACCAGGACTATCACCTGAATATGTTTTGAACGTTCGATCAGGTTTTCCAGAATCGGTATCCCGAAGGCGGCAGTCTTACCGGTACCGGTCTGGGCTTGTCCCACCAGATCTTTTTGGTTATCAAGCACTCTGGGGATTATTTGTTCCTGAATGGGAGTAGGTTCTTCAAACCCCTTTTTTTGTATTGCGTTTAACATATTGTTTGACAAGCCAAACCTGGCAAACTTTTCCAATTTTTCCATTTCTTTCCAATCTGATATTGATACGAGGTGCTATATCTAAATTTTGGGTATAGCCAACTAAGTTAATACTATTTTAATGGTTTCCGGCATGGTTTATTAAAATGATGGTTATTTCTCTGGTCGGCGGCATAAATAGGTAATCGAGTCAGTAAATCATAAAAAAAGAGATGCCATCCTTTTAAGAGATGGCATCTCCGGGTAATCTTTACTTATCTCTGAATAAATAAAGATAAGCCCCATATCCCTCTTTCTCCATATCTTCCTTCGGGATAAATCGAAGCGAGGCTGAATTAATGCAGTAGCGCAGTCCGGTGGGTGCGGGGCCATCATCGAACAGGTGCCCCAAATGGGAATCCCCGGCATTACTGCGCACTTCAATTCGTTCCATTCCCATAGACTTGTCTTCTTTCCGAATAACATGACCGGGATCTATGGGTTTGGTAAAACTGGGCCAGCCGGAATTGGACTTAAATTTATCGGTGGAGCTGAACAGCGGTTCCCCGGTTACCACGTCAACATAAATACCTTCCCGTTTGTTATTGTAATACGCATTATGGAAAGGACGTTCGGTCGCATTATTCTGGGTGACGTCGCATTGCAGGGAAGTGAGCTTCTTCTTGATCTCGGCTTCGGACGGTTTTTTATATTTTCCGGCATCGGCTTTTCCCCACACCTTTTGCAAGAAATCATCACGGCCACAGGCCTGGCGGTAGCGGTTGTATTTATCAGGTTGCTTCAGATAATAGTCCTGTTCAGACTCCTGAACCGGGGTGAACTTGTCAAATTTGACGATCCGGGTGACAACAGGTTTTTCAAAGATGCCAGATTTTTCCAGATCGGATTTGGAAATCTCAGCAGATTTTTTCTGTGAATCATCCCGGTAAAAAATGTAGGTCATGTACTCCGAACCCCGGTCGTAGAAAGATCCCCCGGCATCGGTGGGATCAATGTGCCGCCAGTAGTAATCCAGCAGTTCCTGATAACTGATTATCTTTGGATCGTAGCTAATCTGGACGGCTTCCACCGGGCCGGTGGCGCCGGCTGCGGAAGTCCCTTCGGCATGCCCGGCCATCACCTTGCTCGGACCGTTTAGCTTTTCAAAAGCCGCTTCCATGGACCAGTAGCAGCCGCCGGCAAACGTGGCCGTTTGCAAGCCGTCCGTTGGCGTCGCTGCTTCCAGCTGCATATTCTTCGAATCGGGGTTGGAGCAGGCCAGTGTTAACATAAATAATAACAAATAAAACCATCTATAGTATTTCATTTTATTTCCCCTGGTTTTTTTCAGTAGTAATCTAACCATCAAAAAACACAAAAGAATCACGAAAGGATCAAAAGAAAATAAAAATGGCATAAGATTAAGGAAAAAAGAAATATGAAAAGGTTAAAACGGGAAGATTTTGCCTTGATATATAATCACTAGAAACAATAATGCTTTTTAAGTTATGCCCATTAATTTCCCCTCCCATTAATCCGACCAGAAGTACCTCTTCATAATATCTTCATCTGTAATGGTTATTGTGCTCACCTGAAAATTTGAATTGTAATAAATATTATGGTAATCGCCGTATGGAAATAATTAAGATTAGTTCAAAATGTCTTTATAACCATTCCTAAAAATAAGGGAGGATATTTAAATGAAGCGTTTAATGTATTTTGGTTTTGCCATAGTCATCTTCGCTGTGATGGCGGGTTGTGGTCAGCAGAAAGAAAAGACAGCGGTAGAATCCAGCTTAACCAGAGAGAATGCAAATTTTATTGCGGAGTTATCTGGAATAAATGAAGTTCCCGATTCGGTGCATACTATGTCGAGGGGGGAAGCATTATTCAGATTTAATCTGGATACCACAAAAATTCATTACAAACTGAGTGTAACCGGTTTGGACAGTGTTTTGATGGCCCATATGCATTTGGGCCTGGCCGATGAAAACGGTCCGCATATTGCCTGGTTATATCCGGATAGCGGAATGACGCCAAAGATGATTCCCGGTCCGGTAAATGGCATACTGGCGGAAGGTTTAATAACTGCGAAAGATCTTCTTGGTCCGATGCAGGGTAAAACCATAGCTGATCTAAAAGGATTGATGCTTAAGGACAGCACCTATGTACAGGTACATACTAAAATGCATTCCGAAGGCGAGATCCGCGGTCAGATTAAACGGCTGCATTAATCCCTGGGTGCTAAGGTAAAAATAGTTAATGTTATGGAAAATTTAGGTCAGGGAGGTGGGCTGGGTGATCAGGAATGAGCACTCGACCCACACACCTGATTAATTGATGTAAACCGCTATTAAAATTTCTTGGCTCTATTGCAGCGTGATGCTTCCCAAATCCGTATTTTCCCCGGCTGTAACCGTAACTCCGGACTGTTCATAGCTCTGATCCAGAGTGTCGCGAAGAGATACCAGGTAAGTTCCTTCTGGCAAAAAGGACAATAAAAAATATCCGTTGGTAGAATCAGGAATGGCGGAAGTGATAGTATCACTGTTCTGAATTGCATAAGCCATCGGTAGATGTTCCGGATTGGTGAGCGCTCCGATTATTGAACCGGTTAAAGCCATAGGACAGATTCTAATTCTCGGTTTCAGTTTATAGTCGTGGGGATGAGAGCGCGGACCAGTGGTAACAATCGAGCGATGAACATCAAAATCGACAATCATCTCGTAAGTTGAACCCTCGGAAACGGTAAATTCCGGTCCAAACTTTAAACCGCTGGTTGCGCCGCTGGGCACGGTCATCATATGTTTCTGACCATCGACTACCACATATGAATCCAGGATTTTTATCCGGATCCGGGTATAGTGTCCGGCGGGTACATCCGCACTGCCAAAGACTATAGTATGACCATTAGTCAAGTCCATCAGATTTACCGTCATCAATGAATCCATCAGAACGATCCAGGAAGAATCATAATGAGCACTGACCTGTGAAAAAGTAATATTGACCGAATCATATATGGCGAAGGGGGCATCGGTGAGGTATAACTTTAGCGTCCCGGTATTCCCTTCATTATTAACCGAAGTGGTGTTTTCCTGGCACCCGAGTACAACGAGCAGGCTTAACAGCAAAACAAATAAAATATAAATTCCTTTTTGCATTTTGATACCTCTTTTTATTGAACTACAAAAGCGATAAAAATCAGATTCTTTATTGATTTATCCACCATCTTCCCACAAACGCCAAATTATGGTAATCGTTCCCGTTTTTCAATTCCTAAAACTATTTCCATTTAATCCGATAATCTTAAATAAGGACCAGTCAGATTTAAAAAAGAGGTATCTATGACACTCCCGGAGATCCGCAACGCGTATGACAAGAACTACCGGGAATTGCTGACGGTTATTCAGGAGATGGGCGGCGAAGGTAATATTTCTTATCATAAAACGAAAAGAACCAGACTTTTTCTGAAATTGCGCAAGCTGCAGCGGACGGAACATCATTTGAGCAAACTGGAAGAAACCCTCTCTGGAAATACATAAAACATCTCAATAATTGTGATCTCTATCTAATCCCTGTTCTATTTTAAGTATTAATTATTGCCTGCGGATGGCGGGAAAACCGAATGCTGGTCCCCCCAATCCTTTTCCTGCTATCCGCATATAATTTACAGGGAAGGCCATGGATCAGATACTCAATGAAGTGATACTACCGATATTGATTTTTATAATAGCACTGTCATTCGTTATTCTGGTCATTCTCATCATCGAAGCCCGCCGGTTGAAGGAAATCATTCGAAAATATTATTGATTTCTGATAAATTTGGCGCACTTTATTCATCATTCATTAGAGTTCTTAGTAAAGCGAAAAGTCATTTAAGCAATTGGCTTTTAGTATTCATGGATTTATCCTGTCCCAGTGAATCTAAAATCGCAGGATATTTTTTCTATCTATTTATTCTCCATTAAAAAATTGTGGAATTGTTTAGAGCCTAGCGGTTTTGCCATTGAGACCGGTAGCCCCGGAGGGGTAAGAATCCTCAGGCGTTGCAATCTGGGTCGTACCAGTGCCTTCAAAACATCGAACGGTTAACCTACGTTCGCCTTCCTGAAAAGGCAGATTGTAACGCCAGATAACCCAGGTAGTAGAAGACAGTGGGGTGCGGAGCTCGGCCGCATGCCAGTCGCCATTATCCAGTTGTACTCCCACTCTGGAAATCCCCCGTGCTCCGGCATAAGCGATACCACCCACAGGAATTAGTTTCTGTCCATCCGCGGTAGTGATGACCGAATCTACTGCTATTGTATCGATCACTGAGGTGGACTTCATCTGAGCTTTTCGATCCCAGCCACGGACAACCCAATAGCCGGCTTCCCTCTCATCAATCGCTTCCACGGATTCAATCCACTTGGGTTGTTTCATCCCATAGCGGTCCGGAATGTATATGCGTAATGGAAATCCATGTGTTGCTGGGAGGGGAAGACCATCCCAGGCGTAAGTAAACATAATTCGCTCATCATTTTTAATCGTTTCCAATGAGACCGTTTCGAAAAATCCGTCAGCCGATGTAATCTTCAAATGGGTTGCCTCCGGTTTCAACCGAAGATCGGGCAGAAGTTTTTGCAGACTCACCCCGGTCCAGCGTTGGGTACTGATCAAGTCTCCACCTACCGGATTGGAAATGCATTCCAGGGTGATAAATTGATTTGTTGGTGGGTAGGCGCGCAGTTTTTCAAGTGTCAATTCAAGAGGTTGCTCTACCAATCCATTTATCCGGAGACGCCAGGTCATTTCATCAATCTGCGGCGGGGTGGTGTTAATATCGATCCGGTAATGATCCGCAACCGGGGTAAACTCGGGACGGGTACCGGGAGCCGGCTGCACTTTGGCATCGGCATTAGGCAAAGCGTGGGTTGCGGACCAGGGTTCATCGCTCGCGGGCTTTTGCCTATTAAAGAACATGCCCAGTGAAGCTCCGGCCACGGTAATCACCGCGGTTACTCCACCCAGGCGGATCAGAAAACGCCGGCGGTCTATTTGAACTGCCTCATCCTCTTCCAGCTTATTCCATAACGTCTGGTAGATTCGGCCATATAAATATCCCCAGAGTAGAAAGATCAGAAAAATCCAAAAAACATTGACCAATGTACTCACCGTGCTTGTTCTGTCGATGCTTAGACTGATGATCAGCATGGGAAGAGCAAAGGCCGCTCCTCCAATTATTCCGACAACCAATGGCGATTTTTTAATCAACCGATTCAGAGCAGATAAAATTATTCCACCCACCACACCAGCCAGGAAGAAAATGATAATCGCCATGGTTTGCTCGGCGGACTTGGCAACGATGGCAGTGTTACCTAATTCAAACATCCAGATTACCTTCACCATATTTTCAATGCTAAAGGTAACTATCGAACCAGGCAGTACCCGGGCCAACCAGTCAAACAGATTGAATGGGACAAAAGCGAGTCGAAGTGATTTCCAGGCCAGGTAAAGCAGGGCAATCATCGGTGCAGTGAGGAGGACACCAATTAAGGCACCATTGAGTATGCCCGGTTTTTTCATATTTTTACCAGGAATTTAGTCTAAAATAAATATAACCCAGCAGCAGGATGCGGCAAAATGAAAAAGTGGTAATAAGTATATCTTTTTATCACCCCGATAATAATTCAGTGAAAACTGTGCAGTAACTTAAATTTACCTTTTGCGTCTATTATCAGGTGCCTTAAATTCAGATAACCGGGGAACAAGAACATTTGGTTATTATGAAAAGATTTAACTTGCCCAATGGGGAATGGTTTATATTGAGTCATTTCGACTGTAAGTTGGAAGAACCGAAGTGGAGAAATCTATTTCTTATTATATAAAAAAGGGTGATGAAATGTTTAGTGGCAAAAATTTCTTCCCGTCAATGCGGGACCCGGAATGACGGCCACAAGTTATCATACCGCTTTAATTCTTTCTCAATTTGTTTAAATATATTCTTAAAATTTTCTAACATATAAAAAAGGAGAAGAGAATGAAAAAACTGGTATTATTTATTCTGATCTATTTTCTTCCCGTCCTGGCAGAACAAATCACCCTGGAAATCCCCTTCACCCAGTTTACCCTGCCAAACGGATTAACGGTTATCCTGCATGAAGATCATTCCATTCCCACGGTAAGCGTCAACATCTGGTATCATGTGGGATCGGGGAATGAAAAACCGGGCCGGACCGGTTTTGCCCATCTTTTCGAACACTTGATGTTTGAAGGCTCCGGTCATGTGCCGGAGGGTAAATTTGATGAATGGTTGGAATCTGCCGGGGGCGATAACAACGGATCCACCAATACCGACCGGACAAATTATTGGGAAAATGTCCCGAGCAATGCAGTGCCGTTAGCCCTGTTTCTGGAATCGGATCGGATGGGCTATCTGCTAAACGCTATGACCCCGGAGAAAGTGGATGGTCAGCGGGATGTGGTAAAAAACGAACGCAGACAGCGTTATGAAAACCAGCCCTATGGAATGGCTTTTGTCAGACTATTCGAAAATCTTTATCCACCGGATTATCCCTACCACTGGCCAACTATCGGTTCCATGGAGGATCTGACTGCTGCCAGCTATCAGGATGTGGTGGAATTTTTTAAAACATATTATATCCCTAATAATGCCAGCCTGGTAATAGCCGGGGATATCGATCCGGATAAAACCCAGGAATTGGTGCAAAAATGGTTTGGTGCTATTCCGGAAGGTGGTACCGTCCCGATCCCGGATTTTCCTCCGGTTTCATTGGATGAACAAAAAATAGTCGTACTGGAAGATAAAGTTCAGCTACCTCGCCTCTATCTTGCCTGGATTACTCCACCTTTCTATAGCGTCGGAGATGCCGAATTCGACGCCCTCTCCAACATCCTGACCGGAGGAAAAAACTCCCGTCTGTATAAAAGACTGGTCTATGATATGCAAATTGCTCAGGATATTTCTACCTTTCAGTACTCAATGAAACATTCTTCTTCTTTCATCATTGTTGCTACCGCCCGGACCGGCCATACTCTGGCAGAGATTGAGAAGATTATTCAGGAAGAACTGTCCCGGCTCAGGGAAGCACCGCCAACTGAATATGAAGTGCAACGGGCGATAAATCAATTTGAGGCTGGTTTTCTTGATCAGCTGGAAACAGTAGGCGGCTTCGGGGGAAAAGCAGACAAGCTCAATAGCTACTATTTTTACACCGGAACGCCGGATTATTTCAATAAGGATCTCAATCGTTACCGCCAGTTAAATCCGGAGAAAATTCAGGAAATGATGATAAAATATCTGAAGGATGACGGGAGGGTTATTCTGAGCGTGGTGCCGGAAGGTAAAACAGATTTGGCCGTCAGCAAAGAAAAGGAGGATAAATAATGAATACCTTTAAAACATACCGAAAAATAACCATCCTTTTCTTAACCATTTTTTTCCTGATACTTTTTGTCAATATTTCCCCGGGACAAAAGGTAGACCGGAACGAACCACCGCAACTTGGTCCTCCGCCGACCCTGAACTTGCCACCAATCCAGAAATTTCAGCTCTCCAACGGTCTGCCGGTTATTTTTATGGAAAAACACCAGGTACCGCTGGTTCAGATCAATGTAATGGTTAAAGCAGGCCGGGTGAATGATCCGGTTGAAAAAACCGGTCTGGCCAGCCTGACCCTGGATATGATGGATGAAGGCGCTGGTAAGCGGGATGCTCTGGCACTGGCCGACGCCATCGACTATCTGGGCGCCCGGATTTCAACATCTGCCGGATACCACTCCTCCCGGATAAGTCTGCACACGCCCTTGAATAAGCTCGACTCCGCCCTGGTCCTGTTAAAGGATATCGTACTGGAACCGACCTTTCCAGAGGCAGAACTGGGGCGGTTGAGAAAGGAACGGCTAACCACTCTTATGCAGTGGCATGATCAGCCAAATACCATAGCCTCTATTCTCACCAGCAGAGCGCTGTATGGCGAAAATCATCCCTATGGTTCCACCAGTATCGGCAGCGAAAAGAATATCCGATCTTTTACTGTTGAAGATCTAAAGAACTTTTACCAGACTAATTTTTTACCCAATAACTCGGCTATCATTGTGGTGGGAGATGTAAATCCTCTGGAGATCATGCAAAAATTAGAGAATGCTTTTGGTCAGTGGCAAGCCGGTAAAGTAATACCGGTTGAGTTGCCTAAAGTCGAACAGGTAAAATCCCGCAAGATTTTGCTGGTGGACAAACCCGGCGCTGCCCAGTCGGTAATCAGTATTGGCCGTATCGGACTGCCCAGGGAAACCAAGGATTACTACGCCGCTTTAGTGATGAATACTATCCTGGGCGGCTCATTTGCCTCCCGGCTGAATCAGAATCTGCGGGAAACCCATGGCTATACCTATGGTGCCGGATCTTATTTTATGTTCCTGACCGATCCCGGACCGTTTATTGCCCGCTCTTCTGTCCAGACCGAGGTGACCGATAAAGCGTTACAGGAATTTATGAAGGAATTGGATGATATCCGCTCCCCGGTGACCGAAGAAGTACTAATCCGGGCAAAAAACTATATTGCCCTGCGCTATCCCAGGAATTTCGAGACGGTGGACGAGATTGCCGATCAGCTGGAAGACCTGATTATGTATCAGTTACCGGACGATTATTTCAATAAATATATCGGAAACATCCTGGCGGTCAGCGGAAAGCAGGTTCAGCAGACCGCGGATAAATATATTGTCCCGGCACAGGTGGACATTATCATCGTAGGCGACCGGGAGAAGATTGAACCGTCCTTGCGGAATATGAATCTTGGTCCAATCGATTTTTACACGGTAGAAGATGTGCTGGGCGAGGCTCTAAATTTGAATGAATAAGGCTCATCAGGACGTTGGGAGGTCGGTTTTCTTTAAGGTGATTTAGCCTCATCCGAGACCGGTGCGGATTATTCCTCCCGGCCGGATTTTGATTCACCTTCCATCTGAAGCGGCAGACAAATATAAATATTATCCCTTGGCAGGAAAGTAAAGGTCTTTACAATCCGGTATTTCGCCTGCTCAACTTTCTTCACAATCTCGCTCCGGGACATGAAGTGGCTGCGCCAGGTACCATACCGGTCCGGATCGCGATCTACAATTACCACCGGAGCTCCGGGGGATAAGTATTTTTTAATATTCTCCATAAGGTTTACGGGATCCGACAGGTCGTGGAAGACATAAACCATAATGATCATATCCAATCCGGTTTCCGGAAAAAGTGGATCATTCTCTTTGCCTTTTACAACCCGAACGTTGGATATATTCTGGTGTTGAATGTGTTGGCGCAGCTTGTTTAGTTTAGTTTCGGAAATATCATTGGCATAAATCAGACCATCCTCCCCAACCCGGTTAGACAATTTAAAGGTAAAATATCCCTCCCCCGCACCAATTTCCCCGATTCTCATGCCAGCCTTCACCCCGACGGAGTCCATGATACGTTCCGGCTGCTGCCACTGATTCCGATTCTGTTCGTCACCCACCTGCCCGAATGAAAAGGCAGCGAAAAGAAGTATCAGGATGAGAACAATCCTGAAACAAATGGGCCAGGCTGGTTCTGATTGGGATTTTGAATTAAAAAAAAGACGGGACATCTTTTATTATCCTTTTTGTTTTGAAATTATACTGATTCCATCTCGAAAACAATCCGGGATAATTTATCGCAAGCTCGATTCTATTTGAAAAGATTTCTCATAGTCAGAAATCATATTAACCAATAGTAGGCCTTAACCTGGTGGAAACGGGTCTGCTCTACAGCCTACTCCCTTCAACAATTCCCTTAAAGAAAATTTTGATTTCCCTGAGAAGTATCCTAATTTAGAGGCAAAATTTAACACCCTGTATATTGCCCATGCTAAATTGTATAATGAGAAAAAAATTATGGACTATCCCCGGGTTAAACGGTTTTTCCTTGAATTAACAGGTGAAAGTCCACAGGAAATTATCAGGCAACTCTCCGATGCTGGAAAAAAATGACGTGAAGACCAAAATCAGAATGATGATATTACCTTTGTAATTATTAAAATGAAATAAAATTGAGGGCTAATGGCCAGGATTCACCCTGTCGTTATATTAACACTCTTCATTACAACACTAAATCTAATCGCAGAAACCAGCGATACACTTTTCATCTCAGCTGATAGTATTAAACAAAAAAAATTTTATTTAGCTGAGTTTGACAGGGACATTCTCTGGCGTTATCATCCGGGTGATAATAGTAGTTGGTCTTCCCCTGATTTTAACCACAACGGATGGGAGAAGATAAATCCCTTCATGGACATGCAAGAGTTCGATGTTGCCGAATGGATGGGAATCGGGTGGTTTCGAAAGGTCCTCAGGATCGATTCTTCACTGGTAAATTCGGCGATAGGGGTTTATGTCCATCACGAGGGGGCATCTGAAATATTTGTAAATGGGAAGAAATCTTTGACCTTTGGCAAAGTGAGCACAAACAGGAATGATGAGGAAATTCATGATCCAGGATACGCTCCTTTCGTTATTAATCTCGATACCAGTAAAATTTACACAATAGCGGTTAGATACTCAAATCACAGAGTTCTGGAATCCAAATATTTATACAATAAGTTTTTCAGTCACATCGGGTTCTCATTATACCTGTTTGATTTCAACGCTAGTGTTGAAAATGAACTTTTGGATTATTATGATGGATTAGCCTTTGGCTGGGGTTTGGATGGATTCACACTGGCATTTTCAATTATATTTTTTCTTCTATACTTTTTCTATGCCAAGAGAAAAGAAAATTTGTATTTCGCCCTTTTCATATTTGGGATTTCCATATTCGGGACCGCTTTTAACCTGCAAAAAACTGGTCCCGGTGAACTCGAACTGATAGCGTTTTATCGTTTTTTACAGTTCGGAGGTGTTTCGCTCACCTTTACTTTTTTCTTATTATTCATTTACCGGATCGTCTATAAAAAAGTAATAAAAATATTCTGGTTATTCCTGCTGGCATTTGTTCTTATTAACCTGACTGCCTTTTTTGGAAGTGAGGGTATCTTCTCGTATATGATGCCTTTGGGTATTGTTATTGCGATCATGACCATCGAAAGTATCCGGGTATTTTTCATCGGCATTATCAGAAAAGTTGAATATATCTGGATTCTTTCAACCGGTGCAATAGTATTCCTGATATTAACATTATCCGGAATGGTTTTGTCCGATTTGTTACCGGTCTCTCTCTTCAATTCAATTGCCGGGGTTATGTTTTTTTTCAATATTGTGGTTCTTCCCATTTCAATGGCAGTATACCTGGCAAAATCGTATGGCAAAACGCACAACGATCTTGAAAAGCAAATTATTACCGTAAAGGAGTTGTCCGCCAAACAGATTGAACAGGAAAGGGAAAATGCCGTGTTACAGGTTCAGGCAGAATTGGAAAGAGCCGAGAACGAAAGAAAAACCCGGGAACTGGAAGAAGCGAGACAACTGCAATTGTCGATGTTGCCAAAGGAGATACCGAAAATTCCGCATCTAGATATTGCCGCCTATATGAAAACCGCCACCGAAGTGGGAGGTGATTTTTACGATTTTCATTTGAGTGATGATGGAACTTTGACGGTTATTATTGCTGATGCAACCGGACATGGGATGCAGGCGGGCACAATGGTCACCGCCACGAAGGGTCTGTTTCAAAATTTGGCGGAGGTATCCGACCTCGAGGGTATGTTTCAACAATTTAATAGGGCTATCTGTGCCATGGGACTGCAGCCGCTTTTAATGGCTCTATCAATATTGAGAATAAAAGAAAACCAGCTGGAAGTCATAAACGGAGGAATGCCTGAATTATTAATCTACCGGAAAGAAACTGGCAGTATCAAAAAAATCGAGCCCGGCGGTCCGCCACTGGGTGCTTTCTGTGATTATGACTATAAGAAAAGTAAATCCGAATTATCACCGGGTGATGTGATATTACTTATGAGCGATGGATTTTTGGAAAGGCAAAACGAAAAAAACGAAATATTTGGATTTGAAAGTTGTAAAATTATATTTAGACAGATTGCCGATTCCACGCCTCAGGAAATGATAGATCGGTTGGTGAGAGAAAGTGATGAATGGGCAAACAAAAGAATGCAGGATGATGATATAACTTTTATCAGTATAAAAACTGAATGATTTAGCAATTGTGAAAGGGGTACATAGTGGATATTCAGACTGAGCAGCATCAGGACAAATCGATCATAAAATTAGACACGGGAACGATACAGGGTCCGGAAGCCAGCCAGATACAAAACACGGTTCTGGACTTAATCCAGAATGGGAGTAAAATTATTGTAGTCGATTTATCTAAAATGGATTACATCACCAGCTGGGGAATTGGTACCCTTATACATGCTTTCACGACCTGTACAAATAGAAATGTAAACTATTATCTGACTGGCGTTAACGAAAAAATTCTGAATATATTAAGAAAAGTTAAACTGGATAAAATATTTACTATTAAAAAGAGTGTTTATTTTTGAAAAATGGAACAATCAAAAAAGCTTATAAAAAAATAAAAATGCAGACGGGGGAATACTACCTGAGGAAAATATTTTTTATTACACCTTGAACTAATTGTAATAAATCCATCCTATTCATATTTCACTTCTAACATTCAGATTCAATTATTTCTGAATGCATTTTCCAGATCCTCCAGCAAATCATCCGAATTTTCAATACCCACCGAGAGGCGGATAAGCGTATCAGACAGGCCAATCTTTTTTCGTTCTTCTACCGGAACGGAAGCGTGGGTCATTAAGGCCGGCAGCTCAATCAAAGATTCAACGCCCCCCAGGCTTTCTGCCAGGGCAAAAATGCGAACGGATTCTACAAATTTTTTTGCTGCCGCCAGATCGCCATCGATCTCAAAGGAAAGCATACCACCAAAGCCGCTCATTTGCCTGGCTGCCAGTTCATGTTGTGGGTGACTTTTAAGACCGGGATAATTTATTGTTTTGACCCGGCTATTTTTTTCCAGATATGCGGCAATTTTTAGAGCGTTCTTCTCATGTTCCCGCATACGGACGGCAAGCGTTTTCAATCCCCTCAAAATCAAGAAACTCTCAAAGGGGGACAGGATAGCACCGGCTGCATTCTGGGTAAACTCGATCTTTTCATGCATTTCTTCATCATTCAGCATCAGTGCCCCGCCAATTGAATCACTGTGACCATTCATATATTTGGTAGTACTGTGCATCACGATATCCGCACCCAGAGATAGCGGTTGCTGAAAATAGGAGCTCATAAAAGTATTATCCACCACCACCGGAATATCTTTCTGATGTGCCATTTGGGAAATTGTCCGGATGTCACATAATTTGAGTAACGGATTGGTTGGCGTCTCCAGCCAGATCAGTCGGGTATTTTCCTTAAAAGCGGCTTCAACTTTTTCCGGATAACGGGCGTCGACGAAGCTAACTTCTATCTTAAAATTATTTTGGAATACCTTATCCAGCAACCGCCGGCTGCCGCCGTAAAGATCGTCGAAAGCAAGCACATGATCGCCGGATTTTAGCAGCGAAAGAAAAAGCGTAGTTTCCGCCGCCAGTCCGGAAGCGAAAGCCAAACCGAAACGGGCATTTTCCAGGCTGGCCAGCCGGGATTGCAGCGCATCGCGGGTGGGATTTGCCGAGCGGGAATATTCGTATCCCTGAGTGGGATGCTCCACTTTTTCCCGGGCATAGGTGGTGGTAAGATGCACCGGTATAACCACATCTCCATTGCCTCCGGGGAGCAGATTGGGTTCTTCGCCTATGTGAATTGCTTTTGTTTCGAATTTCATCGGAGCTCCTTCAAAGAGTTGAATCAGTTACCGTAATTTTCCATTACCGCATTTCTAATTTGTCCTGTTCGTTCCGAAAAGACAATTTTTTTCTTGAATCGTATTATCAGTTTAAGAAACCGTTGCTGCGCATCCAATCGTCATTAAATATTTTGCTGAGATAACGGGTACCGGAATCCGGTAATATCACCACAATATTTTTAGATTCTTTCAGATTTCGAGCCACCTGAAGGGCGCCCCAGACCACACTGCCGCTGGAACCGCCGGCAAAAATGCCCTCTTCCCGTGCAAGTTGGCGGGCCATCTGAAAGGACTCTTTATCGTTAACCCGGATCATGTCGTCGATAATATTAAAATCTACGGCCTTCACCAGGTAGTCCTCTCCGATTCCTTCCACCTTGTAAACATGGGGTTCGGGTAATTTTCCGGTTCTGAAATATTCATAGAAGACCGAGCCAATCGGGTCCACCGCTATAATCTGAATAGCCGGATTCATTTCTTTCAAAAATCTTCCCGAGCCACTTAAAGTGCCGCCAGTGCCAATACCGCCGACTAGAATATCAATCTCGCCCTCGGTCTGATCCCAGATTTCCGGACCGGTTGTTTTATAATGCGCTTCAATATTCATGGGATTATTGTATTGGTCCGGATAAAATGCACCGGGTATTTCCGAAGCTATCCGCCGGGCAACACTGTAATAACTCTCCGGGGAATCTGCCGGGACATCGGTCGGAGTAACCACGACCTCGGCACCAAAAGCCTTCATCAGATTCTGTTTCTCACTGCTCATCTTATCCGGCATGGTAATAATACAGCGATATCCTTTCACCGCCGCGATCATAGCCAGGGCGGCACCGGTATTGCCGGAGGAATTTTCCACAATGGTTCCGCCGGGTTTAAGCAGTCCTCTATGTTCCGCATCCAAAACCATATAAAGCGCCATCCGGTCTTTTACACTTCCCGCCGGATTGAGATATTCCAGTTTGGCAAAGATGTCTGCGGGGAATTCCCTACCAATTTTTTCCAACTTGACCAATGGGGTTTTCCCAATGGCTTCAAAAACACTATCTATCGTTTTCATCACTGTTATCCGTTCCTTTAGTTTCATCATCCTGATACAAGAGAAGAAAATCGATTGTTCCAACCCGGGTAGTGGATAGCAAAAAGCATCTGTTTTTTTAAACGGTGCGAGAGGGAGAAAACATGTTGGTTTAACTTTATATCTGAAAATTGATAGACACTAACATTGAAAAAGAAAAAAAACAAGGGGCAAGAATAACCACAGCAACCCTTTGACCAGAAAAAATAAAAACCCGGCCACGCCTAACTTTTTAAGATATGGTTTCATCTTTACCTGGCAATAATTTCATAGGTTTTGAAATCCGAGGTCATGGGTGGCTCTTCCCCCTTTTTCTTTGCCTGCTGAAGGTCCTTGAACCCCCGTTGATGACCCTCCAGAAACTCGGGCGATTTGGTCCAGGACTTGAAAACCTGCTTGCTCTCCCAATGACTAACGATTAAGTATTCCCCCTCTTTAGTGGGTTTCAGGACTTCCATTTTAATAAAACCGGGAATTCGATCGATGGCATGGGCTCTGCTGGCAAACAGTTTTTCGAAACGGGGTTTATACTTTTCCTTACAACTGATATAATTGATTGCCACAAACTTTTTCTTGATCTTACTCTCCGGCGATGCTGCCGAGAAATTTATCGGTTGAGTCATAATGACCTCCTGCTGACACTGTTCATAAAAACCATATTATTTTTACGTAATTACCAAACAGAATTGGCTGAACTCTTTTTATACTTTTCATTGTTACTTTCTTCCGGCTGAATCGTCGGAAAAGGGTTGCCAAATCACGGAAAAAGATTATGAATAATGGAAAATCAAGTCAAGGAATATTTAAGAATGTTGAGAATTGTTCATTTGTATCGTTTTATATATCGGCAGGGAAAATCTGATATTTTCAATAAACTGTCTTTTACGTTTAAGTGCCCGTCCAATCACTACAAATTAATTTAGCGTAACTTCTGGGATCAAATTCCGTTTATATTGTGATGTGAATTTTATCTTTAAAATGAAGATACTGTTTTAAACATCTCAAGAGTGACATCTGATCCGTAATTATATATTCAGAAAATTATTTTAAAGGAGAGCTTTATGAAAAAAATGACCAGGCGAACCTTTCTAAAAACTTCTGCAGCGGTGGCCGGAGCAACTGCTGCCCTCAGAATTTTGCCTGTTGGGTGGTATGGTCTGGCCCGGGCAGAGACTTCCGGATATTTCGAGAGGGAATTTGGAATTAGCGATGAACTCTGCCGGAAGGTGCTGGCAAAAGCCCTTTCTAAAGGAGGCGATTTTGCCGACCTCTATTTTGAACACACCATTAGCAACTGGGTGTTGCTGGAAGACGGCCAAGTAAATCGCGCCTACAGTGATATTGCCCTGGGCGTTGGTATCCGCACGGTTAATGGCGATCAGGTTGGATACGGTTTTACCCAGGATCTGACCGAGAAAACCATGCTTTCTGCGGCAAGCGTGGCGGCGACAATCGCCGATTCGGCTTCTAAACAACCGGCGAAAGAGTATACCATGATCACATCCGATAATTATTATCCGTTGGACAAACTCCTTACCGACGTACCACTTCAGGATAAACTGCCCCTGGTGCAATCCATAAATGACCGCTGCTTTGAAAAATCTCCACTGGTCTCAAAAGTACGCACCGGTTTTATCGATGAGCAAAAAAGAGTGATGCTGGTGAGCAGCGATGGGGTAAAAACCGAGGATCTCCTACCCAAGAATTATCTCTATGCCTCCATTGTCGCCGAGAAAGATGGCAAACAGGAACAGTCCAGCTGGAACATTGGTGGGCGCAGGTCTTTCTCTTTCTATACCCCGGAGATTGTTGATAAAATTGCCCAGACAGCAGTTGATAAGGCGGTAATTCTTTTTGATGCTGTTCAACCACCGGCCGGGGAGATGCCGGTTGTGCTGGGACCGGGCATCACCGGTGTACTGTTACATGAAGCCATTGGTCATGGCATGGAGGCTGACTTTAACCGGAAAAAAGTCTCCACCTATGCCACGATGATCGGTAAAAAAGTGGCCGAGCCCTTCGTCACCATTGTTGATGATGCCACCAATCCCAATCTTTTGGGATCGCTCAATGTCGATGATGAAGGCGTACCTGGAAAACGCACTATTCTGGTCGAAAACGGCATATTGACCAGTTATATGCACGATAAAATTTCCGCCAAATTCTATGGGGTTGAACCCACTGGTAACGGCCGTCGGGAGAGTTACCAGCATTACGTCCAGCCTCGTATGCGCAACACCTACATGCTTTCCGGTCCGGCAACCCCGGATGAGGTAATAAAATCCATTGATAAAGGAATTTATGTGCAGGATGTGAGTAATGGTGAGGTAAAAATTGGTGAAGGGGATTTTGCCTTTTATGTCTCCCAGGGTCGCTTAATTGAAAATGGAAAGCTCACCGCCCCGATTAAGGATATCAACATTATGGGGAATGGACCTAAAATGCTTCAGAATATAATTATGGTCGCCAACGATCTCGAACTCAGCACCCACGGTAGCGGATATTGCGGAAAAGGCGGACAACGTGTACCGGTAAGTTTCGGCCTGCCAACTGTTCTGGTTAAATCCATGACAGTCGGCGGTGTGCAAGCATAAGGAGGAAACAAATGAATAAAGAAATGAAAAATTTAGCTGTCTGGTCTATTGAGACCGCAAAAGCATCCGGTGCCGATGCCTGCCGGGTAAGCATTGACGGCAGCCGGGTGATAGAAATATCATACCGGGAGCGTAAACCGGAGAACATAAAAGAAGCCTCAAAGAAGAACCTTTCGATTGATATTTTTGCCAATGGTCGGTATTCAAATCAGAGCACATCCGATCTGCGCAAAGAACCTTTAAAACAGTTTATCAGCAATGCGGTAGAAAGCACAAAACTTTTGGCCGAGGATTCCTTTCGTTCCCTGCCCGATCCGAAATATTTTGAAAATATGGCAGAGAAGGATCTAAAAATTCTGGACCCGGCTTATCAGAAGCTCACTCCGGAAAAACGCCATGAGATTGTTAAATCCATTGAAAATGCTGCCCTGACAGCTGGTGGAGATAAGGTGATTTCGGTAACTGCTGAACAGGAAGATGGTCATGAAGAAACCATTCTGATGACCAGCAACGGATTCGAAGGATATGAAGAGGACACCTACTACGTCTTTGGTGGCAATATGACGCTCCAGGACGAAGGAGACCGGCGGCCAAGGAATTATTTTTATGTGGTAACCACCAACCAGAAAGATATCCCTGCTCCGGAAAAAATAGGACAGGAAATCGCATCGCGAACCATGGATTTAATGGGGGGCAAAAAAATAAAGACTGAAACCTTACCAGTTATTATTGAAAGCCGGGTAGCCCCTCGCCTGCTCGGTGGGTTTGTCCAGGCCATGTCGGGAAGAAATGTCCAGCAGAAACAATCCTTCCTGGCCGATAAAAAAGAACAGAAGATTGGTAGCGATCTTTTCACTTTGATCGACGATCCCTTCATCCCCGGTGGTTTGGGAAGTGCTTTATTCGATTCCGATGGCATGACTACCAGGCAACGAACCATGGTGGATAAAGGCGTTTTAAAAGAATATTATGTAGACTGGTACTATAGCCGGAAATTAGGGTGGGAACCGACTACGGCCAGGCCGACCAATCTGATCATTCCTCCCGGAAAAAGAAGCGTAAAGGAGATTATGAAAGATCTTGGTCGGGGAATTTATATTAATGGCTTTATCGGTGGAAACTCCAATTCGACTACCGGAGATACCTCTGTAGGTATTATGGGAAAACTCTTTGAAAATGGTGAATTCACCCAGACAGTAGCCGAAATGAATATTGCCGATAATTACCTGGATTTCTGGCACAAACTGGCCGAGGTAGCCAACGACCCCTGGACCTATTCCAGGTATCGTGTTCCAAGCCTGGTTTTCACCGATATGGTGGTCTCCGGTGCTTAAACAAAGAGTGTTCAATAATACCGGGGAGTTTTAAAGCTCCCCGAGTTTTTATAATTGTTGAGTTTCTAAAAATCATCTTCATAAAACACGGCTTACTGGTGAGTGAATTGTTTATTGTAATTCCGGCTGCTTTTTACTTGCATTATCAGGCTTTTCTTGACATCTTTTAAGCGGATTTTATATCAAATCGTGAAAGGAAAATCGTTCGTTTTATAAATGGTCAACCAATTTTTTTGAAACTATTTCAGAACCAATAAGCTTTAATAATACAAATAATATTAGGAGGTACTATGAGAAGATATAAGATTTCCTCAGGCTTAATAGCAGTTATTGTCAGTCTTATGCTTTTATGGATGGGATGTACCACCCAGGATACCAGTAAAATACCAATCACCACCAGTTCCAACGAGGCCCTGAAACTATTTATCCAGGGCAGAGATCTTTTTGAAAGACTGCAAGTACAGGAGTCGTTACAGTATTTCGATCAGGCCATAGAAATCGATTCAAATTTTGCCATGGCTTATCTTTATTCATCTTTCAGTCAACCGACCATTACCGGTTTTTTCGAAAAACTGAATAAAGCAGTTGTCCTGGAAGATCAGGTATCACCAGGTGAACAACTCTGGATCCAGGGAGTGGAACAGGGTGCTAATGCTTTTCCCATGCAGCAACAGGATACTTACAAACAACTTGTTGAAATGTATCCTAATGACGAACGGGCCCATACCAATCTGGGTAACAATTATTTTGGCCAGCAGGATTATTTAAAAGCAGTTGAAGAATATAAACAGGTTCTGGGTATCAATCCCAATTTTGCGCCGGTTTATAATCAGTTGGGATATTCGTACCGCTTCCTGGGAAATTTCGATGAGGCAGAAAAAGCATTTCAAAAATATATTGAACTTGTTCCCGATGCCCCGAATCCTTATGACTCCTATGCGGAACTTCTGATGAAACAAGGTAAATTTGAAGCCTCGATTCAACAGTATCAGAAAGCCCTGGAGAAAAATCCTAATTTTGTGGCTTCACATATTGGAATCGCCACAGATTACAATTTTCTGGGCGAATACGACCAAGCCCAGGACCAGTTACAGAAATTATTCTATATTGCCCGTAATGAAGGTGAGCAGCGGGCCGCTCGCTTCGCCATGACCGTTTCCTATGCTGACCAGGGTAACTATGACAAGGCCCTGGAAGAATTGCAATGGCAGTTTGAGTTAGGTAAAAAAACCAACGATGTTCCCAATATGGCCGGGGATCTGATCACCATGGGTAATATATTGATGGAAGAAGGTAAAACAGACGAGGCTCAGAAAAAATTTGATGAAGCGAATAAAATTATGCAGGAATCAAACATGGCTGAGGAAGTTAAAGCCAATGCCGGAAGAGCTTATTTATTCAATAGTGCAAGGGTCGCCCTGGCAAAGAATAACGTGAAGAAAGCAAAAGAGCTCGCTCAAAAATTCAGAGACCAGGCACAGGCAGTAAATAACACATTCCAAATCTGGCTGGCTCATCAAATGTGGGGAATGATCGCTCTAAAAGAGAAGAGTTATCAAACCGCCATCGACGAATTACTCCAGTCCAATCTACAAAATCCATATAATATGTATCGACTAGCTTTGGCTTATCAGGGAAACGGGGATATTGATGATGCGAAAATGTATTTCCAGAATGCGGCAAATGATAATACCCTGAATAGTCTGCAGTATGCCCTGGTGAGACATAAAGCAGAAAAAATGTTGAAGAATTTGCCTACGGTTTAATCTTTCAATTTCTGCTGGGGTACAGAACTTAATCTGTACCCCAGTAATTTTATACTTTCAGAAAAATACAATCCGTCTTTCGTACCAATAATAGATTCTTAATTCTGCGGGGTCATCTGAAAATCTTCCGGATGGTAACCCTGGTTTCTCAATTGCTGATATATATCGTCCAGCTTTTCTTTACTCAATTGGGGTTTACGGGCCAGTATCCACCCATATTTCCGGTTTGGTGTACCGACAATGGCATATTCATAATCCTGACCCAACCCAATAATCCAGTAATCCCCCCAGAACAGCGAAATCCCCAACGGGCGAAAAAAGCTGACTTTAAGACGAGCCTGGGAGACCGGATCCACAATTTTGGCAATTCCTTCAATTTCTTCCACAGAGCCATTCTCCTTGACACATCGGTTTACCACCTTAATTTTACCATCCTTACGCAGGTTATATTCAGCCGTGGTGTGCCCGGCACACTTTTTCTGAAACCGGTTGGGAATTTTGGCTATCTCGTACCACACCCCGGTATATTTCTGTAAATCCACATATGGGACAGTCTGCGGGACATCCTTTTTAACAGAGTCATCACCTGCTCCGGTGGATAAAAATAAAAAAAGGATAATGATCATTGTTTCTCCAAATTGTTTTGAAATGATGTAACACCTTTAAATTTAATACCTGAAACGAAAGACAAATTTAGCACCGTTTGTGCAATATTGTTTATTATTATATCGTTATTCACCTTTTAATGGAAAAAATGGAAAGGTTAAATAAGATCGGTCTTCTAAAAATTCCACACTTATTTTATATCCCATATTTTATTAAAATTGTTGTAAACCTTTCTAAATTAATGTCCGTCTAATTTCATAGACGAAGGAAAACTGATGACGGAAGAGCAACAGTTTATTGAACAATTGCGCAGCGGCGACCGGATCGCTTTTACCGAGCTGGTGACAACGCATCAGAAACAAATTTACTTCCTGGCACGGGACCTGACTGGCAACCATCACGATGCAGAGGATCTGGCCCAGGAGGTATTCATAAAAGCTTACCGGTCCATCCAAAATTTTCGAGGAGATGCAAAATTGAATACCTGGTTATATAAAATTACCGTTAACACGTTTCTGGATAAGCGAAAAAGGAAGTCTCACAATATGCTTGTTTTCAAAGAAGATTTAAGCCAAGAATCAAACAATTCGAATCACCCGGGTCAGCAAATCCAACCTGGTAATCCTGAAAAAGCTGCCGAAGGGAGTCTTATCCAGGAGCATATTGAACAAGCTTTGCAAAACCTTTCCCCCCGCGAAAGGGCCGTTTTCGTGATGCGTCATTATCATGACCAGGCGATTAAAGAAATTGCCCGGGGATTAGACATCGCCGAGGGCACGGTCAAAAGCCTCCTCTATCGGGCTATCCAAAAACTTCAGCAAAAACTGGCCTTTTACCGTCACGACCTCGGACTGGAGGAAAAAAAATGAGTGAGTGTTCAAAGTGCCGTAAATATTTTGTTGATGCATTGTATGATGAATTGACTCCGGAACAGAAGGATTATTTTACCAATCATCTGGAAACATGTGCGTCCTGCCGGGCAGAGTTTGAAAAGATGCAGTCTGCTTTGGAAATCATGGATTTAGGGGAGCAGGACAGCTTGCCGGGAGAATTCTGGACAAATTTTCAGCAAGGTCTGGAATCCCGGTTGGATCGGGAAGAGAAGCGCAAAAAACCAAATGTTGTCCAGTTTTTCAGCCCCTTGAAAATGGTTCGAGCCATTCCCCGCTGGACTCAATACCTGGCTGCGGCCATTCTGCTCGTTGCCATTGGGATATTTATCGGAAGGTATTTCAGCCCCGGCTCCTATTCACCCGAGCCGGTTGCTCAGATTGATAATCAATCATCATCTTTAATTAAACAGGCCGCAGTCGACGATCGTGCCTATCGATATCTGGAGCGATCAAAAATCCTTTTGCTCGGTATCGTAAATCTGGATCCGGAAGCTGAAGAAGCTTCGGCCCCGGATTATTCCCGGGAGAAACAAGTTGCCCGTGGCCTGATTCAGGAGGCGGCTGTGCTGAAGGACGACCTGACGGATGCCAACCGCAGAAAGCTATATCAGCTGGTTTCCGATCTTGAGGTTATTTTGCTTCAGATCGCCAACCTGGAAACAAAAAACGATTTACCGGCAGTGGAAATGATCCGCTCAGGTGTGGACCGGCGGGGGATCCTGCTGAAAATAAACCTGGAAGAGATGGAAAGAGATAATCGGGGGGCGAGTAGCCCGATCGATTCCAAAAAATCAGAAAAGAAAACCAAGATTTAACAGGGAGATTTACCATGAAAAAATCATTCTATATTACAATCATCCTTTGCCTGGTTCTCGGGCTTCAGATAACGAAGGGAGCAGTTGATCCGCAGACCCAGAGCAAGGGCTCCGACACTGAAACCTATCAGAAGGCTTATAACCTCGTATTGGATGAAGACTGGAATAATGCACTTAAGGCATTGGATAATTTCATGAAGCAATATCAGTCCAGCCGCTGGCTGGACGATGCCAGATTCTGGAGATGTTATGTGCAGGAAAAGATGGATAAGCTTCCGGAGAACGCTTATGAATGTTATTCCCAATTCATTAAGGAATACCCCAAAAGCAAATGGGTAAATGATGCCAAATCCAATATGATTCGGGTTGGCAAGCAATTGGTCAAATCCGGAAAAGTGGAATACGAGTATAAAATCCAGGCCCTGCAGAATAGTGATGATGAAGAGGTAGCTCTATCCGCGCTCTATGCTCTGCAAAACATGGGAGACGAAAAAGCGCTCTCGGCCGTGCTCGATCTGTACAACCAAACACAGAATCCCAATATCCGGGAGAAAATTATTTTTGTCCTAGGGAATTTTGATTCTCCAAAAGCCGAAGCCAAGCTCATTGAAATTGCCAAAGACGAAAAGGATCCTCAGATCAGAGAAAAAGCGGTTTTCTGGTTAGGACAGCAGGCCGAGACACCGGAAGTGGTAAAGGTTCTGAAAGATATCGTCAAGAGCGATCCATCTCCTTCAGTGCGGGAGAAAGCCATTTTTGCCATATCGGAGTCCCGGGAAGATCTGGGCGTACCGGCGCTCATCGAAATTGCCGAAAAAGACACAGAAGTCGGTATGCGGGAAAAAGCAGTTTTCTGGCTCTCTCAGCATGGGGATTCTCCAGAAATTATTAAGACTCTGGAAAATATTGTCAATAAGGATCCGGATCCCGATGTCCGGGATAAAGCCATCTTTGCCCTGTCTCAGGCCGAAAAAAATTTGGGACTACCTGCCCTGATGAATATTGCTAAAGAAAATTCCGATCCCAAACTCCGGGAGAAAGCAGTGTTTTGGCTGGGTCAGGAAGTTTCTTTTGCCAAAGTGGGAGAAAAAACGGTAATTTGGTTGGGAGACGAGGCAAATAGTAAAAACGTAATACAATTTTTGGAAAATGTCGTAAACACTGATCCTGACCAGGGAGTACGGGAAAAAGCCATTTTTGCCCTTTCCCAGGCGGATCATGATCTGGGGACACCGGCCCTGATAAATATCGCCCGTAAGAATGGTGATCCCTCGCTTCGGGAGAAGGCTGTGTTTTGGCTGGGAGAAGAGAAGGCTTCACCGGAAACAATCGATCTTTTGGCGGAAGTCGCAGAAAAGGATGCTGATCCTGCTGTGCGGGAGAAAGCGGTTTTTGCCCTGGCGGAAATGGAGGATAATGCCGGTGTGCCGGCATTAATCAAAATTGCCAAGAATCACAAAGACCCTAATATTCGCAAGAAAGCAATCTTCTGGCTGGGCGAAAGTAAAGATCCACGGGCGCGGGATGCCTTGCTCGATATTTTAAAACAATCGGACAAAAACTGATTTAAACCGGAAAGGAAATGAACATGAAAGTTTTTAGAATAATTACGACCCTATGTTTCACAATCATTGTAGTCTCAGTCATCAACGCAGAAAACTCGGTTATCAAACACCAGAACCCACAGGAAAATCTAAACGCCAGATGGGAGTGGGCCCGGAATCAGGCTGCAAGTATGAAAGGAGGCGTTTGGGTTGGCTATAGCTTTCAACAATTAATGGGTAAGAACTCTTTTATCAGAAGCTTTGAAGATTCCCGTTCCAGCCGGCCAACCCTGGAGATGATTCTGGAAGGAAAAGTAGATTTGCAAATGGAAGAATCGGTCTCCGATGCTGCCAGAGATGCTTTGCGCTCCTTGGACAATCTCGATAAACAGATTGAAGTCATCGCCAAGGATGTTGCTATTTTATTCTATTTCGATGGAAGCAAAATCGGTTTCAATACTATCAAGGATCTAAAAATAAACAGCATGAATCTACCGGTGAATCTGAAGATGAAACCGCTCTTGTGGCTGGGGGAAGTTACACAGAAAGAGAGCGTGGCTTTTCTGAAAGACGGTTATAAAAAAGTGAAATCGCCGGAGATTAAAGAAGACCTGGTTACCGCAATCGGATTGCACCGGGATACGCCTGTAGCACAGGATTTTTTATCCGGGATTATTGAAAGTGATGAGAAGGATGATATCCGGGAGAAAGCCGTTTTCTGGTTGGGTCAGGCAGACAATGAAGATGCACTAAAAATACTGGGCAATACCGTAGAAAAAGACCAATCCGAAGACATCCGGGAGCAGGCTGTTTTCGCGATTAGCCAGATGAAAATTGAATCGGCAACCAGCACACTTGTGAATTTAGCCAAACAGGCAAAAGAATCAAATGTCCGGGAAAAGGCAGTCTTTTGGCTGGGACAGCAAAACAGTCAGGAAGCCATGGAAACGTTGAAAGATATTATTCAGGGTGATGCTTCTCCCGAAGTAAAGGAGCAGGCGGTATTTGCCCTGGGACAGATGCAGCGACCGGAGGCAACGGATATGTTGGTCGATCTTGCCAGAAATGCCCGGGACAGAGGCGTGCGAACCAAGGCCATCTTCTGGCTGGGACAAAAGGCCTCGGCCAATGTAAGCGAAATGCTGGAGGATATAGTCTATGATGATGACGAGGGCGAGGTACAGAAAGCTGCGGTATTTGCCCTCTCACAATTACCTGCGGATGAAGCGGTTCCTGCCCTGATCAAAATTGCCCAGGGACATCCCAATCCCGAAGTAAGAAAAAATGCGATATTTTGGTTGGGTCAATCCGGGGATGAAAGAGCGATTGATGCATTGGTGGAGATGGTAAAGAAGAAGTAACCTGGAGTAAGCAAGTAAGACAGTAGGTTTTGTTGATAAGACTTGTCGGCACCTACAGTTTAAATGGATGCCTCGTTCGATCTAAAAACGGACGGGCATCCCTTTATTACATTAATAGTATTTCCGGATGAATTTTTTAAGTCTCACCATTTCCCACAGAACGACGATAAATAGCATTAGAATGAGCGGCAGTAAAATTAGTAGGACCGGTAAAACCACCTCATAAAAAATCATGCTAACTGACCTCCTTGTTATTACAGGTTTCCTCTGAACGCTAAATTAGTTTATATATTGAGAAGACGAGCCTTTCTATGTCACAAATATCCGAAAATTAGATTTAACTTCAACATCTGGTGGATTAAATCCATCCTGTCTATGTTTTACTAAAAAATAGCCAATATATGATTTTGCAGATTAAAGTGTTTCATTCGGCGAGGTTCCTTAATTATATTGTGTTTGAAATCTTAAATAAATCAGTCGAAATCCGGGAGAGGATTTTGGTTTTTATCTTCTAAATTTTAGTCATTTCTGTCGGGAGGAGCCACAGAGAAAAGGGAGATACACAGGATGAAAGAATTTGTCGAGTATCTGGTGAAACATCTGGTTGACAAACCGGATGATGTAACTGTAACAGAAGTTGAAAAAGAAAATGTCACCATTTACGAGCTGCGGGTGGGCGAGGGAGATTTAGGAAAAGTAATCGGCAAAGGAGGACAACATGCCCGGGCGCTTCGTACGCTGTTGAATGCCGCTACGAGAAAGATGGGTCGAAATGCTAATCTTGAAATAATTGAGAATAGATAATCTTTTGATATAAAAGATTCTTCAGGGTTTTTCTTCTCTTTCCCGTCTTCCCGGTTATTGCATTGAAGTAAATCCCCCAAAATGAATTTCATTCAAAAAATATTTAAAGAAGAATGATGATGAGGCCAAAGTAAGCTGTTGGTGGAAGTTAAATTTTTAAAATGCAGTAAAAAATGATTCCTTATGATCCCGATTATTATAAATCACCATAACCGATCTTTTATCCGAAAGGTTAAAAATGACCCTGAGTTCTTTCTCACTTTGCTCAACCTGAGTGTTAAGAACCTCGAAATGTTCGAAGAAATGCTCGGCCTGTTCCCTGGTGATCGGCTGTAAAGAATCAATTTTCATACTCAATAGATCCGTGGTTTTTTAATGGTTCTATCAAGCCAATTTATACTGCTGAAGCAGTGACTTAAAATCTACTTATCTCATACCATATGAAATTGGTAAACTGTTTTCCGCGGGAAAAGGAAAAAAATAAGAATCTGCTCAGTCATTATATTAGACAGTTTTATCTCTGTTTTGGTTTACATTTTTTTTAAAATTTTCAATTAATTTAGATAAAGCTCTTTACGCAAAACTCTTTTGAAAGCAGATATAACCTCTGGCGATGTTCTCGATAACAATAATAATATTCCTAATACAACTTTTAAGGACATTTTGTTTCCTTTCCTAACTACACCATAAGTTTTGATGGGTTCATTTCTGTCTCAATTATAAAGAGATAGGGCCACAGGTGTGGTAAAACATGGGATTGGAGAAGGAGGCATTTCCCAAAAATATTGGGAAATCAATTCCCCAGCTCATTCTGAGGTTTATTCCGGAAGCTGTTTGGGCTTCCAGTTCAATTTTCGGGTAAACAGAGAAACAATGAGTAAAATGAAAAATATTCCGGCCAGAACAGCTAAAAGGATGGTCCATGGACTCTGATCAAAAAGGAGAATCGAAATAAGAGTTATTCCATCAAAAAAATAAAAGAGAAGGGGAATCAGAAGGACAGTATTTTTGGTTCTCCAGAGCAGAGAAAGATATATCAGGGTCATGATAAACAATGCGGCTGACAGTATCCCCAGGAAAGTAACTTCTCCTAAGAAAAAATAAGCCGATAGCGCTATAACCAAAATAATGATAATAGGCAGGACAATATGTTGAAACCTTTTAACTGATCCACATTTGAATAACTTTTCCATAGCATCACCAATTCTTCTCATATTCATTTGGTGAATATCACACATTTCATCAGTACGCATTTTGTTTTGAAGGGTTACACCCACCTCCATTTTGATCCAATCTGCAGATCATATTAGCAAACAGAAAATCAAAAAAATGGTCATTTCCAGAATATAATTTTTCTGTTTGATATATAAAATATTTTTAATATTATTAGCATATGCTAATAACGGAAGAAAGATAAGATATGGCAAGACCGTTTAAATCAAGAAGAATCTGTTGCGCACCGGAATCAAACTACTTTAAACCGGCCGGGGTACCAATGAGCGCTCTGGAAGAGATCAGTTTAACTATGGACGAGTTCGAGGCCCTGCGATTAGCTGATCTGGAAGGATTATATCATGAGAGTGCGGCTCAGGAAATGAGCGTCTCCCGGCAAACATTTGGCAATATTATCGCCAGTGCCCGAAAAAAGATGGCGGATTGTATTGTGAATACCAGAGCGATAAAAATAGAAGGAGGAATTTACACCATGGATAGTATGAGAACCTTTGTTTGCCTTAAGTGCAAACATGAGTGGCAGGTACCGTTTGGTACCGGGCGTCCGGATAAATGTCCGGAATGCGAAAGCAGAAATATCCACAGGTCACCTAAGGAAAGAGGCTATGCCCATATGGCCGGTGGCCGGGGCAAATGCCGAAGGAGGTCGTCATGAAGATATGTATTCCCACGGAATTTCCCAGGGGAAAGGAATCAATGGTTTATGGCCACTTTGGCAGTGCGCCCTATTTTATTATTTATGACGACAAAAAGGATGAACTGGAAGTCCTGGACAATTCCAACCAGCACCACCAGCACGGCAACTGTCATCCGATTGAGACCATAGAGGATAAAAAGGTTAATTTTGTGGTGTGCCGGGGGATGGGCGCCAGGGCGATCCAGGGATTGAATGCAGCCGGGATCAAGGTGTTGATTTCTAACACGGCTACGGTAGATGAAACTATTCGGGCTTACAAGGAAAATGCCCTGACCGAGATGACCCTGGATGATTCCTGTGGCCATCACCAACATGGGTGTCATTAAACCGGTGGGTGCTCTGCAGCACCATTCTATTTAGTAAGAAGAAACTTCTGAAAAATTGCCAGGACATAACATTATTTTTGAGCAAGCCTTAAATTTTAAATATCTGCCATGCTGTCCTGCACTTGCCACGAAAAGTGGCCACCTTGTGGCGGGATCAGCATCCAAATAAGAGATCCCAGATAAAGTTTGGGTTAATCTTTTCAAGATTAATTCTGTCCGACAATTTCCACCAGTTCAATGTCAAAGACCAGGTCTTTACCGGCCAGCGGATGATTGGCATCCAGCATCACCTTGTCCTCCGATA
>CAYVKM010000007.1:0-83454 GCA_964452045.1 uncultured Calditrichaceae bacterium | reverse complement strand
AGTACAACGAATATAGTTCGTTTTAATAATTGCATTGGTTTAAATATAAATAATAAATCAGATAGAACTATATTTTTATAATCTTTTTCAGAAACTTGAAAAAATCCTCTTTACATAAATAAAATATAACAAAAATGCTCTACTGGGATTCTTCCTGCTTCAGGCAGGTGATCTATAATCTAATACCATTTGGTCTAAGTGATTAATTTTCTCAAGATTTCCACAAAGTAGCCACTTTGCTTGACAATTCGGAAGCTATCTAATTGGCAGGTATAAAGGGAATGATAGGTCGCTGAAAACCTTTGGATAATTCCATATCCTTTATAAAAAAAATAATTCTTCAAAAGTTGTAAGATTAATAAAGAAGGTATTTGGAGCGGATTGGATCAAAACCGGCGCAATCTGCTTCTATAAACTCCTGAATTTCAGCTAATGAGGCAGTTTTATCGATCATCTGCCTGATCTGGTCAGTTCCGGCCAGAATATCTATCGGAAGCTTATCATGCTCATATTCATAGGGTGGCTGCTTCCATTGAAAATGGTTGGAGTAATCGAGCTGGATTTGGCGCAAGATAGCCAAAGCAGTCAATACCGGTTTAAATTCCATTGGATCTGTCAGATGAAGAAAAACACCCTGACACATCTCACCGGAAAATTTGTGAAAGGTTGGCTGAAATTGTATCGGCCGGAAATAAATTCCGGGCAAATTGAGATCAGTCAACTTCTCAGTTAATTTCCAGCCATCCAGCCAGGGAGCGCCAAAAATTTCGAATGGACGGGTAGTCCCCCTGCCCTCAGAAATATTAGTGCCTTCAAATAAACACATGCCAGGGTATACCAATGCCGTTTCCCAGCCGGGCATATTTGGAGATGGCATCACCCAGGGAAGCAGGGTATCGGGAAAATACATTTTCCTCTGCCAGCCCGACATTCGGATTACCTTTAAATCGATTCCACCGAGAAATTCACCTTTGAGATAGGAAGCAATTTCAGCGATGGTAAGCCCATGTCTCTGCGGTAAGGAATATAACCCGACAAAACTCTTATATTCTGGCTTTTGGATGGTACCCTCCGGATTTAAACCGGAAATAGGATTTGGCCGGTCCACCACCATCACCTCAATGCCCGCTTCAGCACAGACCTGAATCATCAGGGCCATTGTCCAGATAAAGGTATAATAGCGTGCGCCAACATCCTGCAGATCTATTACCGTCAGGTCAATATCTTTCAGCATCTCCGCAGACGGTTTTCGGTGCTCACCATAGAGCGAATAGATTCTCAGCCCTGATCGCGGATCCAGATAACCTTCCCATTCAATCATATTATCCTGGGTATGTCCCCAGAGGCCATGCTGCGGGCCAAAAAGCGAAGTAATCCGGAATTTATTCTTTTTGCGGAATGGCAGCAGGAGATCTAATATGTGCTGATATTGACCATCAACGGATGCCTGATGACATAAAACGCCAATATTCCGGCCATACAGTGCTTTAAATCCATCATCCCGTAAAACATCCAAACCGGTGCGAACTTTCATTAATTGTTTCTCCCTAATGAAACCAGTTCAATAATTCTTCCCACAATTCCTCTTCCTTCTTGAACAGGCGCGATTTTGCCGGAATTGAATCCAGGAACATCCGACCATACATTTTGGTCACCAAACGGTTATCCAAGATGATGACTGCCCCATAATCCGATCTGGACCGGATAAGCCGGCCAAAACCCTGGCGGAATTTGATAACCGCTTCCGGAACGGTAAACTCCAGAAACGGATTTCCACCCGCTTTTTGGATCATTTCCGCTTTGGCCTGAATAATGGGTTCAGTGGGCACATCAAAGGGAAGTTTGGTGATGAGCAGGATTTCCAGTGCTTTACCCGGTAAATCAATGCCCTCCCAGAAACTGTCCGTACCGAATAAAACCGACTGGGGATGTTCTTTAAACTGGCTGAGGATGGAATGCCTGCTCCCATGGATACCCTGGGTTAACAACGATATCTTCTGGGTCTCATAAGTCAACCGCAGGGAATCGTAGAGCTCGTTCATCATCATGTAGGAGGTAAAAAGCACCAGGGTTCCTCGTGGTTGCTCCCGGGACAACATCTCCAGAAAAGATTTTATCGCGACTCTGTATTCCGGCGAGCGAGGATCCGGCAAAAATGTGGGAATGGCCAGGAAAACCTGTTCCTCATAATTAAAGGGGGATTCTAAAAGCAGATTTTCCAAACGATCGGGCTCGACCAAGTTCAGACCAACCCGGCTTAAAAAATAATCAAAGCTTTTCCCCACGGTTAGAGTGGCTGAGGTGAAAATTGCCGTGTTGAGATGCTTATATAAACGCTCGTTTAAAATTTCAGAAATATTGAGCGGTGCACCATACAACCGGCTGTAATCAGAATCCTCCCGGCCGGGCAGTTCAAACCAATAAACCCAGGTATCCCACTCTGCCGCGATCAGGAACTGGAGATTATTGGTTAAACCATCCAGCTGGGTAAATTGTGCCTGCAGTTCCTGGTAGAGTTGTTTTTGATAGCGGAAGGCATCATCCGGAAGTTCGCGTAATATTTCAATCAGATCATTAATGTTGCTTTGAAGTTTACTCAGGTAATCCATCAGTTCAGCAAAATAGGATTCCATTTTTTCCAGCAAGCCATCATCTCTCTTGTACCGGAAACGGGTTGAATAGCTGGTCACGCTGATCTCCCCAACCAGATTTTTCAATTGAATATTTAACTCCTTGAAGAATCCTTGAGTGGTGATCCGGCAAGTTGTGACCAGGGAGGTCAGTGATTTTATATTGGCTTGTAATAAATCCTTTTTACTGCTTTCCATTTCCCCGGTCTGGATTCTTCTGCGCAACTGCACCAGAATCCCTGTCTCGATGCGTTCCCGTTGATAAAGTTTTTGAAATGTATCCCGGAAATTCCAGAGGGAAATTTCCATGCCCAGATATTCTGTAGCTACTTTTTCAATATTATGTGCTTCATCCAGAATCAGATTGGAATATTCCGATAGCACGGCCTGATCCGAAGCGATATCCGAGAACAGCAAGGAATGATTGACCAATACCAGATGGGCATTTTTGGCATTATTCCTGGCCCGCCACAAAAAACAGTTGTTGTAATATTTACAGGATTTACCCGGACAGTAATTATTCTCGGCAATAAATTTACTCCAGATTCCCATATTTCTTTCCGGAGCAAAGGCATTATTTTCCGAAATATCTCCAGTCTCTGTTTGCTGTACCCATAATAAGAGGGGAAGCACTTTTGAACGTTCATAACTGCTTAAACGATATTTCATGTCTTTCAGAACAGTAAACCATTTGTCCAGACAGAGATAGTTGTTTTTACCTTTTAGCAGAACCACTTTAAATTTTTCATTCAGGATATTATGTAAAATTGGAATATCTTTAAAAAAGAGCTGTTCCTGGAGATTTTTGGTGTTGGTGCTGATCACTACCCGGCCAAACGGCCCATAATTCCAGATAGACCATTTTATCGCCGGCAACAAATAGGCCATGGATTTTCCGGTGCCCGTGCCGGCTTCAACCACCAGAAAGTTCTGGCTATTGAATGCCCGGGCCACAGCATCGGCCATTTTTACCTGGGATGGCCGTTGTTCATAGACCCCGAATGTTTTCTCCAGTTCACCATCCTTTTCGAAAAAAGAAGCGATTTCCGTTCCGTTAATCACCTCTGTACTCAAGTGACCACTTTCCGGGGTGTCTTCTTCACCAATGATATTATAATAGTTAGCAGAGTATTCAAAAGTGGACTTTTCAAATCGCTTCGGGAAATGATATTTACCGGTTGATAACAACGATTGCAGATGAAAAAAATAATGCTTGATGGGATCATCGGTAGGGTCAAGTATTTTGAGGATTTGCTGCACATCCTTAAAATCCGTATGCAGGGAAATTTCTACCAGGTGCATAAAGATCTGCCCTGCGGTTTGTGCATCCGGCAAAGCCCGGTGAGCCGTTTCTTGCACAATACTAAAATATTCCGCCAGTTTTGACAGGGAAAATCCATTTTGAAAAGGAAGATAAACTTTTGCCAGAGAAAGCGTATCAAATTTATCATTACTCAAATAAATATAATCCACATTCTTTTCAGCAGTTTGCAGGACGTTGTTTATTTTTTGCAGATGGTATTCCAGAAAGGGCAAATCGAAAAAAATATTGTGGGCAACAATCGGGTAATTTCCTACGAAAGAAAGGATCTCTTCGGCTTTCTCTTCAAATTTGGGCGAATGCGAGACATCCTTATCATTAATACCGGTGATCCGCTGGATATTTTCCGGGATAGGTCTGCCGGGATTGATCAGGAAGCTGATGGTCTCAGAAGGATTTCCATTCACATAACGTACTGCGCCAAACTCAATAATATCATCCTTATGGTATTCCAGGCCGGTAGTCTCGATATCCAGAGCAACGAACTCGGACAGATGGAGATCGGACATTAATTTTTCGGAAACTTCCATTTTAGTATACAAATATCCATCTATTTTTACGAATTTACAAAATCAAAACAGGAATCGCTATAGAAAAGGATAATCAAATGGAATTCGGAACTACTAAATTTGGTAAGCTTGCAGCCAGTTAAGACAAAACGGACTTCTATCCTTCAATTTTCGGGCTCAAGGTTATATCGGATGTGCTTCCACCGGTTTATGATGTAAAACTTTATAATTAGCCAATTCCCCCCTGTTCAGCTCCACTGTTTTAATGGACTCTGCCCCCAGGTACGCCTGCAAAACTTTTGTAGCAATCCAGGGATCCACACTGTCTCCGCAGGTAAACACATCAACCGCCGCATAGCCATATTCGGGCCAGGTATGAATAGCCAGATGCGATTCCGCAATAACCACCACCCCGCTTACCCCATGGGGATTAAAGATATGAAATACCGAATTAACAATTGTGGCACCGCATTCGATTGCCGCCCGTTTCATGTATAGTTCGACTTTTTCAACATCGTTCAAAATCTGAACATCACAATTAAAAAACTCGGCTAATATATGACGTCCCAACGCATTCAATTTAACCAGACCTCCATAATTAGTAATTAACTATCAAAATCTCGGCATTTTTCTTCGATAAATTTTTCAGAGAAAATGTATTGTCAAAAAAAAGATAAAAACAATCTCCCCTCTTTATCACCTGCCGCTCATCATTAATTTTTATCTCGAGATTCCCTTTTAGCACAAATCCGAATCCCTCGTCTTCCTCAAACTGTTTTTTATATTCAATTAAAGGTTCAAGATTAAGAACCACCGGTTCCATCTCCAGGTACTGTAGCTTGGGTATTAATTTTTCAATTTTAAAGTTTTTGCCGGACGCCTCCAGAAGCCGGTCTTTGAGCGAGAAAATATTTTTTTCCCTCTCCGTAATATCGCTAAAGAAGGCTGATAACTGAACACCAAGAACATCCAGGATTTGTTTCAGATTGAGTACCGAAGGCACAGTCAGATCTCTTTCCAGCTGGGAGATAAACCCTTTGGTCAGATTAGCATTATCAGCTAATTCTTCGATAGTCAGACCGCGCAGTTTTCGTAATCTTCTGATCTTGGTGCCAATCTTCATGGTATTTTTTGTTTTATATATTAAACATATATTTTAAAATAACAATAAAATTTAACCTCATTTTTGAATCTCTCAAAATGCAAAATAATTTTTTAAGTAAATATTTTGTTTAAAATATCGAACAAAACCGGCGCTGTAAAAATGTATTATTCTATCAGTGGTTTTCATTCGTTTAACTGAATCTTGACTTTAATTTTTATTTTAATTAATTTCGATCGTTATAAATTTTCCAGATCCTTGCCGATTATATATGAGAATTTTTATCATAGCCGTTTCCCAGATTTTTTAACTCTATATCAATTGAGGTAACTAGATGAAATGTTTTTTACCAGGAAAATCTATTTACTACTTTTTGTTGTTTATCTTTTTGTACACAATTCCCCTTTTCGGTGGTATTCCGAGATGGTACAATGCTTACAAGGAAGGACTGGATGCAGTTGAGGCGGGTAACTGGCAAAAAGGTGTGAGTCTGTTTCAGGAAGCCCTGCAGGTAAAACATCAGGATTCCAATAAAACCAGGGCATTTGGGGCTATCTTCATCGAATATTATGCCCATCGTGAGCTTGGGATCTGTTATTATCATCTGGGCGACATTGAAAATGCTAGAAAACATCTATCCCTGTCTTTGAGACAAAGTTATTCCGACAGGGCAAAAGTATATCTGGAAAGAATCAACCAGGGTCAGGTGCCAGCCAGGAAGCAACCGCCTGCAGAAGAAACCGCTACCACAACCCCGGAAGTCAAATCCCCGATGTCTGAACCTGAAACATCGGAAGTACCAGCTACCTCGGCAGAAATTGTGGGAGACCGCCTGAGTATTGCTGTTCTCCCCTTTGATACCAAAGGACTGGGTAACGAACTTGGTCAAGTAGACCTGCTGGATAAAATGATTACCGGTTTTGTCAATATCAACCGGTTCAAGGTCATCGAGAGAGCCTTACTTGAGAAAATATTAGAAGAACAGAAACTGGGAATGAGCGGAGTCATTGATGCTTCCACTGCGGCCCAGATCGGTAAAGGTATTGGCGTGGATGCGGTGGTAGTGGGAAGCGTAACCCTGACGCGGACGGCATTAAGTATAGACGCCCGGTTGATCGATACCGAATCGGCTACCATCATAACTGCCCGGGACGCCTATAGTAGTCAGATATCTTTACAAAGTATTTCTCAGATGATTAATGAGCTCGCGTTAAAAATTAAAGACGATCTTCCCCTAGTTTCCGGCTATGTGATCAGTGTGGATGGTAATAAGCTAACCACAGATCTGGGTCGATCCAGCGGGGTAAAGAAGGGAATGAAATGCAACGTTTACCGGGAAGGGTCACCGATCATACACCCGGTGACCGGTAAAGTCATCGCCCGGGAAATAGATGAATTATGTGAAGTCCAGCTAACTGATGTGTTTGATGCTTATTCCACCGGCATCATCATCAAAACAAGAAATGGATCACCACAGATCCGGGACAAAATTGTTACCAAGTAGACGATTGTTTTTAATATTTGCTTAACAAGTTATAAATGGTATCGATAATCAGAGAGAAAATAAAATAAACTCTCATCATGGTACAATAACTATTAACGGAGGTAAGTATTATGAGGCAAATGTTTACGGTACTCATTATTTGTGTGCTGGTATTCTCCTCAGTGGATGCATTTTCTCAGCTTTCCCGTAAAAACCAGTTTGAAATTTATGCCGGTGCGGGTTTCCCCTTAAGTCCAGACGAATTTAAGGATTTCTATAAGGTGGGTCTAAGTTTAAATGTCCAATATGTCTTTTTCCCATCATATCGACTAGGTATACCAATTTTTGCAGGATTTGAAAGCTTCACAGTAGATAATCAAGCCTTGACAGATTATTATGGCCCCGCATACACAGAATTCAATAATTACCTCTTTAGAAGTGATATTATAGGGGTAGCTCTTTACGATAACTTAGGTAATTATCTTGGTACTATAACAGATGGAAATTTACAAAGTAAAATTAATTTTGAAGGTACTCAAAATGCATTCAAATTTGGAATTGGTCTACGTCCTTATTTGACTCCTCCAGAAGCATCCACACAATTATTTCTATTTGGAAATGCTACTTATAATATACTCAAATCAAAAACAAAGTATAAAGAAAGTATAAATGGTGCCTCAGTAACAGTTGAGGATGTTTCCGGAAATTTAAATACATATACATTTACTGAACAGGATTTAATTGATGTCGGATGGGAAACTCAAACCAGTAGTGAAGAGAAAGATGATGAAAATAGAATGGGCATCGGTTTTGGTGCAGGAATAGAGGTCCCAGTAGGTGAAAAATTAAATCTGATTTTTCAGGGAATGTACAACTTGATATTCACCAAAAAAATAAAAGATGAATTCACCGGGGAAGAATATGGTGGAACAACATCGTTTATTGGTGCAACAGCTGGTGTTGTATTTTAAATCTTATACGAAATATTGTTACTTAAGAAAAGAGCCAATTGAAAAACAATTGGCTCTTTTTTTTAAAAGGGAAAGCTAAGTAAAGATTGGATATTATAATCCTTTAACAGCTTGCGGCCATTTATTTCAGTCAATTCAATCAGAAATGAAATCCCAATAATATTTCCACCCAGCTTTTCCACCAACCGGCAGCAGGCTGCGGCAGTCCCGCCGGTAGCCAGTAAATCATCCACAATCAGGACTTTTTCATTGGGCAGAATCGCATCCCGGTGAATTTCGATACTATCCTTTCCATACTCCAGATCATATTCTTCGGATACCGTTTCCGCCGGCAATTTTCCCGGTTTACGGACCGGCACAAAACCCACATTCAGCTTATAGGATAAGGCAGCACCAAAGATAAAACCGCGTGCTTCAATCGCTACAATTTTTTCAATTTCTTCCCGACGAAAAGGCTGATAAAGCTGATCCACGGTCTGGGCAAAAAGATCGCCGTCTTTTATCAGGGTAGTAATATCTTTAAACTGAATTCCCTTCACCGGAAAATCCGGTACGTTACGAATGTAGGCAGCCAGATTTTGCATGAATATTCTCCTCTCTTGGAATATAGATCAAAATGGTTGTACTAAAAACCGTATCCGCTTTCAATTCTAAACTGCTTGTATTTATTTTGGGGTTGCTTCCATTGGACTTCAAGATTCTCAACATTCCCAAAGCGCGGGCCCTGCCTAAGTATTTCAATAAATCTGTCCAGATCGGCTTTAGGACCTTCGGCGTAGACTTCCACCCGGCCATTGGGCAGGTTGCGTACGTATCCGACGATGTCAAAAGCCTGGGCCTCCCGATAGGTAAAATAGCGGAAACCCACACCCTGGACAATCCCCTCCGCATAAGCCAGAAAAGCTGAATTTTCCATTTAGATTTATTCTCTAAAAATTAAATATCATCAACGGCCTCAAATGCAAGCCGAACTGCTTCTTCCGGTGTTTTGACGATCATCATTCCGGGCACCTCCATCCACGGTCGTAACGATATCACTTTCTTATTCAGTTGCAAGGCATAGGAAATTTCCGATAAAGTGCCAAACTTACCGTCAATGGAAATCAGGGCTGCAGCCGTCCGGACAATAATTATATTACGGCCAATACCCATTCCCGTGGCAACCGGTATCTTAACATAGGGATTCGCATCATCGATACTATCAGTTGGTAAGATTCCCACGGTTAATCCTCCCGCCTGAAACGCACCTTTGCAGGCGGCCTCCATCACACCGCTCATTCCACCACAGATTAATATGCCCCCGGCCTGGGCAATCTTTTTTCCCACCGCTTCTGCCAATTTATATTCCTCGTCGGTGCAGATGCTGCCCCCGATAACTCCGATTGGAATATTTTTCTTGTGATACAATTGCATAAGATAAAATGTTTTCCATCCTGTTTAAAGGTGGAACAGATTCAAATAAAATCTACATCATCCAATACCTTAATTCAAGATTTAAATTGAGAGAAATCCCGAATCTATTACCAATCTACTTTAGGTCGATGGTCATTAAAGTAACAATAGCTATCCAGGAATTTTCTGGTCAGGGATAAACCCGATAGATTGTCCGGGGAAATGGGATGGTTTCCCGGATATGAGGAATACCGCAAATCCAGGCCACTGTCCGTTCAATCCCCAGTCCAAAACCGGCATGGGGAACGCTTCCATAGCGTCGCAGATCCAGATACCATTCGAAGGCTTTCATAGGTAATTTATGTGCTTTGATGCGTTTAACCAGCGCATCATAATCATCTTCACGCTGACTGCCTCCAATGATTTCCCCGTAACCTTCGGGTGCCAGTACATCCATTGCCAAGGCCAATTTTTCGTTCTCCGGATCCCTCTTCATGTAGAAGGCTTTTACCTCTGCTGGGTAGCGATGGACGATGACCGGCCGGTCGAACTGCTCGGATATCACAGTTTCATCGGTACCACCAAAATCATCCCCCCATTTAAACTCGATGCCATTTTTTTGTAGAATCTCCACACCTTCGGAATAGGTAATTCTGGGAAATGGGGCTTTAATGTTTTCCAGTCTGGAGCTATCCCGTTCCAGGATTTCCAGCTCAGATTTTCGATTTTCAAGCACCCGCTGTACGATATAGCTGATAAAGTCTTCCGCCAACTTCATATCATCATCCAGGTCGAAAAAAGCCACTTCCGGTTCCACCATCCAGAATTCGGTGAGGTGTCTACGGGTTTTTGATTTTTCCGCCCGGAAAGTTGGTCCAAAACAATATACTTTGCCTAAAGCCAAGGCAGCTGCTTCCGCATAAAGCTGGCCACTCTGGGTCAAATATACCTTGTCCCCAAAATATTCGGTTTCAAACAGGGTGGTAGTACCTTCTGCAGCAGCCGGAGTAAAGATGGGCGTATCAATCAAGATAAAGCCCTGGTCATTAAAAAAATCCCGGATAGCAGAAATAATCTCATGGCGGATCCGGAGAATGGCATACTGTTTTTTCGATCGCAGCCAGAGATGGCGATTATCCATCAGAAATTCAGTTCCATGTTCCTTCTTGGAGATCGGATATTCCTGTTCCGGGGATTGGAGAAGTAAAATATCTGAGACCAGTATTTCATAACCAAGCGGCGAACGCTTATCCTCATGTACTTTCCCCTTTACCAGCAGTGAAGACTCCAGACCCATTTTATCATACAATCCAAAAACATCTTCGCTGACTTCGCCATTTACCACCACACACTGGATGATCTCACTGCCATCTCTCACCAGCAAAAACTGGATTTTTCCGCTGGAACGTTTGTTATATAACCAACCGGCAATGATCACTTCTTCATCCACATGCTGGTGAATGTCTTCGATATAGATTCGCTTTTTATAATCGGACTTTTCCAAACTGCATCTCCTCACCTGTGAAAACTACATTCTAAAATCACCCTCGGGGGCGCTCAAGATACTTTCATCAAAATCCGGAACCACATTTAAATCGCCTAAGATGTAGACAAAATTGGCAATATGTTTGGTTATCCGGGTTAACTTTTCATAATCAATTTTATCCGGTGTGTCATTCGGGCTTGTATAGTCGGTATGAAATCCGGTAAAATAATAAAGCACAGGAATTTTATGAACCTGGAAATTGGCGTGATCACTTCCACTGGTAAAAAATACATTCGGGTCGTAGAGCAGATGCAAATACAGATCGTCATTTGCCTGCTGAGCCAGTTGCGCCAGTTTAGGTGCCTGGGCGGAATAGAAGATCATCACTTCATTCTCGGCATCATCGTCCACCATCGGCTGACGCAAAGCAGCAAAGTTAAACGATGCATCCCGGCCAATCATATCCATATTAAACACACATTTCAGACTTTCCAAAGACACCGGCGGATGCAAGGTAAAATATTTACTACCCAGCATTCCTTTTTCCTCAGCATCCCAGAAGGCAAAAATGATACTACGTTTTGGCTTATTTACGCTCGATAATTGAGAAAACGCCATGGCCACATTCAAATTTGCCGATACACCGGAAGCATTGTCGTCTGCACCATAATAAATTTGTCCGTCAGAGACACCCTCATGGTCATAATGTGAACCCACCAGAATATATTCATCTTTTAGTTTTGGATCCTGACCCGGTATAAATCCAAGAATATTGCGACACTCACGTTTCTCACTGTTAAGGTATTTGATCTGAAGTTTTGCAGTCTTGCCCGAGAGACCTCCTTCCCAGGAAAAGGGTGCATCATGTTGTTGCTTTTCTTTCAACCAGTTCCGTAATTTTTCCTGTTCTTTGGTAAAATTCGAAGGTAACCACTCACCCAGCCAGGCATTAGCAAACTCTGAAGAGAGATAAATTACCGGTACCGAGGATTCTTCGCTTAACATAAACTGTTCTTTGTCCACCTGACTTTTCTTTCGCGATAGAAAACGATCGTATTTGGTCTGATTCTCCGGTGTGGGAAGCAGGATAAGTGCTTTTCCCCCGCGATTGGCAATCTCAGTGGCTTTGGTTTCCGGCAATAAATAGCTGGTTTGATGAGGGCCGTTGAAGAACTCCATACTATCGGTTTCCAGTGGTTCACCATAATAGGCCAGCACAATCTTATTCCGGCAATCAATATTGCCAAAGTCATTGTACTGGTAAAGCGGCGCATCAATGGCATATCCGGCAAAAATTATATCTGCAGTTACATCCGGCTGTTGAGGTGAATTAATAAAATAGAAGAAATTCTCTCCGCCGGTCAGAGAAGTCATTCCGCTATCGGTCGAAACGGATAGATGGTTATCTATGTCTCCCGGAAAAATCCCGGTGATCTCAAATTTCTGGACATATTTGTCCGGAGAATTATTCTCCGGTTCCGGATAAAATGACTGCAGGTTGAAAGTCTCGATTTGTTTAAGCAAATAATCGCCTGCTTTCCATCCGCTGGGCAGACCGGCATCGCGACCTTGCATATCGTCAGAAGCCAGGGTACGAACCGCGTTCTCGACACTCTTCTCAGTGATGATAGAAAACTCCGGGAAATCAGCAGCCCATAGAAAAGATATCTGAATAACAATGAAAACTAAATATATCAATACACTTGTATATCTTTTATAATGCATCATTAGCTTTTTTCCTGTTTTTTGGTGGAGAATAATAAATAAAAGGCTTGGCAAAATCAACCCGTAAATAGAATAGAAAAACAGCAATATCTTTTTTCTAAAAATCTTTACTAAAATTACCTGAATGGTTAAATTATCCTCCAGTAAATATGCAATAAAAACATAAAAATAAAACGAAAGGGGTTTTCATGAGTGATCGAGTCTTTAATTTCAATCCAGGTCCGGCTACCTTACCTTTATCCGTCTTAGAACAGGCCAGAGAAGAATTTCTGAATTACCGGGGGGATGGTCTCTCTATATTAGAGATGAGCCATCGTTCAAAAACCTTTGAGCAAATAATTAACGATGCCGTCAGTGATGTAAAAAAAGTGATGGGTTTCGGGGATAACTATACAGTGATGTTTTTGCAGGGTGGCGCGACCGGGCAATTTGCTGCCGTACCCTTTAATCTGGCGATTAAAGGAAAACCGGCACTTTACGTCAATACCGGGTCCTGGTCGAAGAAGGCAATTTCCGAAGCCAAAAAGTTGGGAATTCAGTATGAAGTGGCCGCCAGTTCCGAAGCAGATAATTTCTCCCATATTCCCAAAGACTTTAAAATTAAGTCGGATGCCTCATATCTGCATATTACTTCGAATAACACCATTTTCGGAACCCAGTGGGCACATTATCCGGACACCGGAAATATTCCGTTGGTTGCTGATATGTCTTCTGATTTGTATTGCCGCCGTTTCGATCCGAAAAAATTCGCTCTTATTTATGCAGGCGCCCAGAAAAATGCCGGTCCTGCAGGTGTGACGATTGTGATTATCCGGAATGATCTGTTAACACGAAGCCACGATGATATACCAACCATTCTGAATTATAATATTTTTGCCGATAAAAACTCACTTTACAACACACCCAATTGTTTCGGGATCTATCTTGTCGGTTTGGTAATGAAATGGATCCTGGAACAGGGGGGCATCGACAAGGTGGAGAAGGTTAATAAAGAGAAGGCAAATCTGATCTATCAGACGGTTGACGGGACTGATTTTTACCGCGGTACCGCCAAAGAAGACAGCCGGTCTATCATGAACATTACTTTCCGCCTGCCCAGTGAAGATCTGGAAAAGAAATTCGTTGCCGAAGCCACCGCTGCGAAATTGGTCGGTCTGAAGGGACATCGCTCAGTTGGTGGCATTCGGGCCAGTATTTATAATGCCATGTCACTGGATGGGGTAAAAGCTCTGGTAAGTTTTATGAAGGATTTTGAGAAGAAAAACGGATAATCAGCAGAACCGATAAAACAAAAAAGGGAGATTGAACAATCTCCCTTTTTTTATACCTGCACTTAATTCATAAACTCAATTGGTACGCCGCTTTCCTGGGAAATATTCATTAGACCCTCTGCCGTCTTGGCATCGAGCGGGCAGCCATTTTTCTCTCGTTTGTCATGTTCCTCGAACTCTTTCTCACCGTGAACATAAATTCGTGGTTCGCCTTTGGCTTTTTCAGAATTCTTCAATTCATCAATATACTGGTCCATATTGTTCCGGAAAGTTTCCAGACCAACAAAATATTCCGGATCAATAACCATAAACATGTGGCCAACTCTGGGGAAATTAACCTTTCCATCTTTCTTGCTCACCACATGCGGCCCGTGATTGGAACCGGAGAGAATGGCACAGAAAACATCGACCATGACAATAAGGCCATAACCCTTATGACCACCGTACAGCTCTCCTGCCCCACCAAGCGGCAGAATCCCGCCACCCAGGAGTTTTCCCAGATTGTTTAAAACCCGGGCCGCATCGCGGGTTACATGGCCATTTTCATCAGTAGCCCAACCCTCTGGGAGCTCTTTTCCCAATCGGTTATAGACCTCCAGTTTTCCCCGGGGAGCCACAGTAGTAGCAAAGTCCATAACCCAGGGCTTATTCTTTTTGGTGGGTGCGGTTACGGCAATGGGATTGGTCCCGATAATTGCATTCTTGCCAAATGTTGGAACAGCCAGCGGTGCGGAATTTGTCATGGAAATTCCCATAAAATTATGTTTCAAGGCCATCAGTGGATAATAGCCGGCAAAACCGTAGTGATTCGAATTAAAAACGGTAACCAGGCCTATCCCCTCTTTCTGAGCCTTTTTGATAGACAGTTTCATTCCAAAGGTACCGGCAACCTGTCCCAGTCCGTTTCCACCATCCACATTGGCCAAAACGCTGGATTCTTTTACAATCTTAGGTTTAGCATCGGCTATCATATAGCCGCTTTTGATGCCATCCATATAGCGTCTTAAACGGGAAACACCGTGCGAATCGATACCTCGAAGGTTAGACTGAACCAGATTGTCTGCCACCATTTCGGCGTCTTCCGCACTGGCCCCGGCGTACATCATTGCCTTTTTGGCAAAGTCCAATAACTTTTTCCAATGAATTAATCGTTCTTCCATTTTGACTCCTGGTTAATTTTTTCTTTATAAAAATAATAAATCAAAAGTTAATTTCAAAATCATTGTCATCTATTTTTAGATTATATAATTTGGCAGGGATTTTTAAGGAAATTGAACCAGTGACTAATAATTGAATATTAGGGGAATCGATCATTTAATTCACCAGTATCTGACCAAATTTGATAATTTTTGAACACGGATGATACAGTTAAAAAACATTAGTTATGGAATAGGCGAACTAAATCTACTGCAGGAGCTGGACTGGTACATTAATGACGGCAGCAGGATTGCCCTGATTGGAGCAAATGGTTCGGGTAAAACCACGCTACTGCGCATCATCGCCGGTCAGCTAAAACAGACCTCGGGTCAGATTAATCGGTCATCGGGTTACCGGATCGGCTATCTACCCCAGGAAGAAGTGACTCTCGAGGACAATCAGATTCTTTCCATCGTATTAGCCGGGAGATCGGATATTCAGAAAATTGCTACCCAACTGAAAGAAATACAAATTGCCCTTATTGCAGAAAATAATCCACAGTCTGAACGGGAATTAGTGGCCAAACAGGGAGAGCTTGAAAACCACTTTAAGCTGCTGGATGGTTACAGCCTGCAAGCCGAGGCCAAGAAGATCCTGGCAGGCTTAGGTTTCGATCAGAATGAGTTCGGGAAACCGCTAAACGAATTCAGCGGAGGCTGGCGAATGCGGGTTTACCTGGCTAAATTGCTTCTGCAAAAACCCGATCTGTTATTGCTGGATGAACCAACCAACCATCTGGATCTGCCCTCGCTGGAATGGTTGGAAGAGTACCTGAAAAAATTTAATGGCAGCATCGTGATTGTATCACACGACCGCACATTTATCGATAAAATTGCCCGGGAAATTGTGGAACTGGAGAACGGTGCTCTGCATCATTTTCCGGGAAAGTTTGCCGACTTTGAACGACAAAAGGAATTGCTGGCCGAACAAACTTTACAACACCAGAAAAATATTCAGAGGTATAAGACGCAGCAGCAAAAATTTATCGATCGTTTTCGTTACAAGGCAACCAAGGCCGCTCAAGCGCAAAGCCGGATTAAAAAACTGGAAAAACTGGAATCACTAGAGTTAAACAGACAAACCAAAAGTTTCTCTTTTTCCATAAAAGTCGATGTGTCCAGCTATAAAGATGTGCTGAAATTTAAGGATGTTTCATTCCGTTACAATGAAACGTGGGTTTTTCGTGATTTAAATTTTCAAATCTCCCGGGGAGATAAAATTGCCCTGGTTGGTCAGAACGGCGCCGGAAAAACTACGCTCACCAAATTAATCACCGGAATGTTGAAGCCCCAGCAAGGGAATATTAAAATTGGTGAACGGGTGCATATCGGATACTTTGCCCAGCACCGGATTGAGGAACTGAACCTAAAGAATACCATCTATCAGGAAGTCTTGGAAACCGCGGCAGATTCCCATCGTCCCAATATTCGGAATATTCTGGGACTTTTTAAATTCAGCGGAGATGATATTGAGAAAAAGATTGAGGTTCTTTCCGGGGGAGAGAAAGCGCGGGTCTCCCTGGCGAAGATCATTCTCTCCCCGGTAAATTTTTTAATCATGGATGAACCGACCAATCATCTGGATATTCCATCCCGGCAGGCCCTGGAAAATGCCCTGCGGGAATATGATGGTACACTGCTGCTCATCTCCCACGATCGCTATTTTCTGGACAAACTGATTCACCGGGTTTTTGAATTAAAAAAACAAAAACTCACTGAATTTGAAGGCAATTATACTGATTATCTTCACCTAAGACCGGCGGAGGATGAAGTATCATCTGAAGTAATGACAGAATTAAGCGATAAAAATGTCAGTCGAAAATCCCGCGACCAAAAACGGAAAGAAGCCGAGGCCCGCCAAGCGATCAGCCGGAAAAGGAATGAACTCCAAACCCGGATTTCGGTAATCGAAGAGAAAATCGAGAAGCTGGAAGTTGAGAAGATCCGGATTGAAGCAGACATGGGAAAAACCGAAACCTATCAGGATACGGAAAAGATTATCACCATTCAGGCCCGATATAAAGAAATTAATGCTCAGTTGAAAAAATTATTAGCGGAATGGGAAAAATTGCATGCCGGGTTTGAGGAGTTGATGCGCACTTTGCAGATGATGCTGGATGACGAATAGTTTTGAGTTCCGATCGGCATTAATTCCCGGATTTTGTGCCATTATAAATCCCGTTTTCAATTCTGCCATCCTTCAAATGAATCACCCGCTCACACCTCTGGGCAATCGACTCATCGTGAGTAATCATCACAATGGTATTTCCCTGTTTCCATAGGTCATTAAACAAATTAATGATTTCCTGGCCGGACTGGCTGTCCAGGTTTCCGGTTGGCTCGTCAGCCATAATAATCCGGGGATCGTTTACCATGGCCCGGGCAATGGCCACCCGCTGCTGCTGACCACCGGATAGTTCACTGGGTTTATGATTCATTCGATCCGATAATCCCACCCGTTCCAGAACTTCCAGCACTTTTTTATGGCGCTGGGACGCATTTACGCCCTTAAAAATAAGCGGTAATTCCACGTTTTCATAGGCGTTGGCGTAAGAGAGCAAATTGAAACTCTGAAACACAAAACCGACTTTTTCATTGCGGATCTCCGCCAGCTGATTGTCATCCAGTTCTTCAATTTTCTCGCCGTCCAGAGCATAGCTGCCCTTGCTGGGAGTATCCAGACAACCCATGATATGCATCAAGGTGGATTTGCCTGACCCGGAAGGCCCCATAATGGCCATAAATTCACCTTCTTTAATGTTCAGATCGATTCCCCTTAGTGCTTCTACTTTTACTTTACCGATTTCAAAGATTCGCCAGATTTTTTCCATCTTTATCATAAATCAACTGCTCCCAAAATATTATTCATAGCGTAACGATTCAATGGGATCGACCGCTGCCGCCCGTCTGGCCGGAAAATAACCGGCCAGCAATCCAACCAATCCCAATAAAGTTGCGGTTGCCAGAGCAATGGGAAAGGAAAAAGTCGGTTTTCCCAAAAATTGCAGGGGGCCATCTCCGACCGGAATACCCTGCAATATCTGAACGATTACCAGGGCAATAAATCCGCCAATCAGACCACCACTGATAGCAATGAGCAACGCTTCCAAAATAAACTGTTGCTTGATGTGAATTTTTTTGGCACCCAGTGCCCGCTTTACTCCGATTTCCCGGGTTCTTTCTTTAACCGAGACATACATTATATTGGCTACCCCTACGCTGGCAATAAGCAAGGTTAACGCCCCAATTACTCCGAGAAAGATCTGAATACCCTCCAGAATGGTCTGGCCGATCTTGGTTTGCTCAATTGTATCCCAAATCATCAGGGCTTTTTCATCAGACGGATCGAAGCGATACTTCCGACCCAGGATCTGGAACACTTGCTGCCTCACATAAGGCGCCATTTCCGTCTTATTTACCTGATACACAATCCGGTTCAAATATTTTCTACCCTCCAGCGCCTTTAAAGTGCTGGCCGGGACCACACCCTTGCTTGCATCCGGTCCACCATACATGCTCATCTGCATCTTTTTCTTCAAAACGCCTATAACTTTGAACGGAATATTATTGATCATCACAATTTTACCCACTGCATCTCCCGGGCCGATCAACCTGTCTTTCAATTCATTCCCAAGGAATACAACCCGGCGTCGGTATTTGATATCCAGCGCATCAATAAACCGCCCTCCGGCGTCCGGATAATGGGTACGCATATCCTCAAAGGGTGGAAGTACTGCGGTTATCCGCTCAGTTAATGTTTTCTTGCCATAGGTAAAAGAAACACCCCAAAGATCATATTCACCGCTGATTTCGCTAATCTGGGGAATTTTCTCTTTCAGTAATTCCACATCCTCGTCGGTAAACCTAATGGTACGGCCTTTGGGTAATCCCTGGTACACTTTCGCAGTCTGACCGCCATACAGGATAACAATATTTACACCCAGACCTTTATTCGCAATTCCCATCTGGCGTTTAAGACCTTCACCAAATGAAAGCAATAAAATAATGGAAAGCGTTCCCCAGGCAATGGCAGAAACGGTAAGCATAATGCGTTTACGCTGCTTTTTGAGTTCCCGGGTAAAAAGTCGAAACAAATACCAGCTTTTCACTATATTTCCTTTCTATTTGCGGATTGCCGCGACCGGATCGAGTCTGGCGGCCCGGCGTGCCGGGAACCAACCGGATATTAATCCGATAATTCCCAGGATGAGTACGGTAAAGATCCAGACCAAGGGTGAAATACCCAGATTTCCCACATATTTTTGCAAATTAAGTAAATTTACCAGGGAGATAATTCCATAGGAAATCAGAAATCCCAGAATACCTCCCACTGCAACAATAAAAATAGTTTCGACCAAAAACTGCCCCAGAATCAGCCGGTTTTTTGCTCCAAGCGCTTTCTTGATCCCGATCTCCCGGGTACGTTCTTCTACCACCACATGCATGATATTGGATACCCCGATTCCCCCCACGATCAGGGTCATACTCCCCACAATAGCCAGAAATATGGAAAATCCTTTGAAAAAGGTATTAAAAAATTTATCCATCTCAGTGGTATCCCAGATTCCCAGCGCTTCTTTATCATTTGGGTCAAAACGATGTTTCCGGCCGAGAACCTGATAGGTTTTTGCCTTCATCTGATCGGTGTACTCAACCTTATCCGCCTGCAAAATCATATTATTGATATAACGATCACCAAATATGCCAACATAAGTGGTTGAGGGAATAAAAATCTGTTGTGAATCCATATTATTGTAATTTGAGTTTTGAATCTTTTCCTTGAGCACACCGATTACCCGGAACGGGGTTGAATTTATTTCAATATATTTGCCCAATCCATTACCGACGCCGAAAAGATCTTTTTCCACGCCATTCCCGATAAACACCACCCGTCGGCGATATTTCTGATCCAGGGCGTTGATAAAGCGCCCTCCCGGCATGGCAATCATATTTCTCATGTATTGATATTCCGGATATACCCCGCTCAATGATGCGGTATAACTTTCCTTACCCACCCGGACTTTTGCATCGCGGGAATATTCCGGACTGATGTAACGGATCTCAGTGATTTGCTGGCGTAATAATTCCACATCCCTTTCCTGAAAACCGATAAATCTGCCCCGGGGCAAGCCTTCGTAGGGAATGCTGGTTCGGCCCGGCCAGATAATGCAGATACTCTCCCCCATTCCGTGCGCTGCCTTGGAAGACACCTGATACAGCCCTTCCCCGAAAGTTAATAATAGGATGATGGCCACCGAGCCCCAGACGATTCCGAAAAGCGTCAGGGCTGTGCGTAATTTCTGATGACGCATATCGCGAAATAACTGCAATATATTTTTCCAAAACATCATGAATAATAAACCTCAGTTGACCGGTTTTCTTTCTTCTTTACTTTATTTCTTTGGGTGGTCTTTCAACAATCTTATCATCCATGGCCAGACCCTGGGCAACCTCCAGATTGACCCCATCGCTCAATCCCGGTTCAATCTGTACCTGATGGATATGTCCGGCAGTATCCTCCACTTCCACAAAAGCACTGTCGTTTTTAAAGGTTACCAGTCGTTCGGGAATGTAGAGCACGTCTTCCACTTTCTGAATAATGATCTCCGCATTGGCAGAATAACCGGCCCTTAATTCAGTGGCTTTAATATCATTTATGGCTATCTCAATATCGAAGAGTGTGGCATTGTCCTGTTGCTTTGCCTTGGGTGATATCCGGGAGACTTCTCCTTTAACCACCACCCCGGGAAGTGCACCAATTTTAAGTTCTACCGGCATACCGACCTTCACTTTCCCCACGTCAATTTCATCAACAGTTCCCCGGAAAATCAGGTCGTTCATATCTGCGATGGTAAAGAGTGGTGTCCCTGCCTGGTAGGAGGTTAACGGGACGACCGGATCGCCAACATTGACAAATTTTTCCAGAATGGTACCGCTGACCGGCGCTTTGACCACTGATTCTACTTTGATGCCGGCATATTCGGTTCTACCCTTTTCGATAAGTCCCAGTTTTTCCTGGGCCATTTGCATCTGCAATTTTGATTGCTGATAGGCCATTTCTTCCTGTTCGAATTCCTGTTTTGAAATAAGGCTCTTTTCCAGCAGATCTTTTTTACGGCTATATTCATTCCTGGCCTGATCATAGGAAACTTTGGCTATTTCCACATTTCGCCGGGCTTCGGTTATCTCCAGCGGGGTGGGATCCGGTGTGATATCGGCCAGCAGATCTCCCTGTTTAATTTTATCTCCCACTTCCACATGCATAATTTTAACAATTCCGGCAATTTTCGATTTCACCTGTATTTCGTCCCGGGGCGTAATTTTGCCAATGGCCAGCGCCTTATCGACAATTTCACCCTTTTCCGGTTTTACAATCTTATACTGCTGCTCATTGCCATTTCCACTTTTCATCAGGGCAAATCCGGCGACCAGAACAACAATAACAATAGCTGAAATAATAAGTATCTTCTTCATGGCTTCCTCTTGGTTGAAATTAACACCAGTCAAGTCATACGTAGCTAATTTACAGTGGTTTCAGGGAATATGTTTTCTTTTTGCAATAATTTTTGAAAAGGAACAATCAGGTTGAGATAATGATCAGTTATACAGGTTTCAGAAAATACTTTTCCCTTGACAGTTCCCGGATTTGCCTTTAATTTTGAGGCGCATTTTCTGCGGGATCGTCTAATGGCAGGACACCTGGTTCTGGCCCAGGTAGTGGGGGTTCGAGTCCTCCTCCCGCAGCTAAATTTAAGATAAATGATCAAAGATGAAAGATGAAAGGCAGGATGGGTTCCATTTCTGCCTTTTTTGTTTTAACAAACAGGATTGATTAGGTTTATTTATGAAATGATGAATGAAAAGGTTTTTGGTGTTAGCCAATCCACCTGAACTGCTTGAGAAGGATTATTAATTTTTCAAGATAAAACATTTGAAGAGGAATTAACACTGATCAAATAATCTGAAGTATTCTTCCCGAGAAATGCCCGCCGATCTGCAATTTGATTTGATGATGTCTATCCCCACTTCATCATATTTGGGTATGACGATAGGTCTTATTACACCTTTTTTTGAATATAATCGATGACTACCCGCTTCTCTTTCAAATTGAAAGCCAGCTTTTAGAAAAACACATTCCAGCTTTTTCCAATGAACCGGTCTTAGGCGTGGCATTCGGTGTTAGCAACTTGATTAACAAACATAGGTATGGGAACATCGATATATTGATGGGCGCTCCTTGCATTCTTTGGAGTTGGAGCAGAATTAAAACCACATTCTTTGAGTACCGCGTCAAGAGTTCCTCGTTCAAAGCATGAAACAATAAATAACGTAATAGCTTCAACTAAATTCGATTTAGCCGCTCTTTGCGATTCACCTTGTGAGTATACATCAAGTACCGGGCAACCCGCAATATAATACTTGCCTTCTTTTTTCAATGACAGAGGCAATCTAAAATTAAATTCTGCTTTAATTGAACTCATTTTTTCACTACGAATTTTTGGCTAATAAATTTCTACAAATAGACTAACGGTGTGAAAATAAAAAAGTTTACTTTCTCCGAAAATTACACAGTCAATATAAACAGAAGCAGGTAAAAAAGTCAAATGATTCAAAATGAATAATGATTAAATATAAGAGGCAGAATGAGTTCTGTTTCTGCCTTTTTTGTTTTACATAAAGTGATGTGGGGGTTCCCTGCCTACCGTAAATATCAACTCTTGACTAAACCAGTTTAAGAAAACTTTCAGGCAGCGAGTCCTCCTCCGGCAGCTAAATTTAAGATAAATGATCAAAGATTAAAGATGAAAGGCAGAGCGGATATCGCTTTCTGCCTTTTTTGTTTTAATTAAAAACATACTGTACAGATAGGTAATGAATTTCAAAAGATAATTTTACTAGCAGGGAGAGTTCCAAGTATTTGGCTAAAATTTAATACCGTCCCACTATCACTCCACCCAGAATATTTTCCTGTGGTTCCCGGACTCCAAAGAAGGAATTGATATTATCATCAAAGAAGTTTCCGATACCGCGGACGCCCAGTTTCAGGGCGGTAGCGGTGAGGTAAACGTTTTCACTGAGCAAGCCCACATTCAAATGAGCATAACGGTATCCCCGGTTGGAAAAGATATCAATATCATCAAAATCGATTGAAAAGAAAATGGACACACTGCAGTTGAAAACAGCATCCTGGGCCAGGGTCAGGTAGGAAATATCTCCCCGAAAGGTGCCCTTCTTGAGCAGTTCCAGGGCATGAGAATATTTGTGATAAAGGTAAATCCCATTTTCCAGGTCATCCACATTACTGACCACCAGATAAACATGATAAGCTGGAAAATTGTATAGCACCGGCACTTCTTTTAATCGCAATAGAATAGTAGAAAGCTCTTTTAAACTGACCGAAGTACGGATAAAATTATGGCTGGAACGGCGCGCCTGGATTGTCTCAAGGGTGGACATCTCCAGGGATTCCACTTTATCTGATAATTTTATCAGTTTTTTTTGAACTTCCTTTTTAAGCGGTGCTTTTGAAAACGGTAACTTTGCCTCAACCGTGGCAAAATTAGAATCCGGCGGAAAATGACTGGTCTTCTGATACGCTTCAATATTCAGATCCGGGGCTTCCGGATTGATGGAATCACTGGCTTCAGGTAGCATGCCAAACTTATATGTATCACTATCCAAGAGTTGCCGAATGTGTCCAACTGAAGCCATTAACAGGGTAACTTCCTGGTCGGTATTCAGCCCTAATAACCGATTTAACTCTTGATCAATAAAGTCGCCGATCAGATTTACACCCAGATCCAGGGAACTCCCGGCAACCACCAGGTTTTGCGCCACATAACCTGCATCCTGCAAGGCATAACGCAGCGACCGGTCCCGGAAGCGCCATTTGATGCGGTCCAGAACACCGGTAAAGATAAAAATAACCGGAGCGGTTTTGAGGACCTTCAGATCAAATCCTGAGCTGGCAAGTCTATCTTTCAGGTCGCCTTTCTGCAACTGTACTAACTGGTGCTCTTTTGGCCGAAAATAATATAAACCCTTGTCCAAACCTGTCACCCTATCCGCATAAAGATAGATTTCGGTGGGATAAAGGGCACTGGCCGAGGGCGAGGCCCGGAAATATACTTTCTTCTGTCCGAATTCCCGGACACTGGTAATGCCATTGGTCATAAAAAGGATCTGGGAAAGCTGTTGAAGGGTGATTTCCTGTTCGGACAATTCCACGAATTTTCCAAATTCGGCGGAAGCGGATAAGGTCTGACCTAAACTTTTGATCTGTGTTTCAAAGTCCTGCGGAAGCTCAATAACCGGATTTTCAGGATAGGTTTTTTCTGATTCAGTACGCGAATCCGCAGCAAAATCAGTATAAACAGATTTTATATCATCAAATTTATATTTGGATAGATTATGATATTGTCGGGCACTTGTAAACAGACGCATTAATTTCTCCGCTGGTAATTCTCCGGAATATTTTTACTTCAGAAATTAGAGAATTTTAGTAGGGTATGCCAGAGAAAAACCAACTTTGTGTCAAAGAAAAGAGCGTTTTAATGTAAACATACATAACCTAACAGATTAATAATGTAGTGAAAATGACCAGGAAAAAGGTAAAAGGATAATGGTAATAGGATTACGGAAACTATAAACTTTATTTAACAATATATGAAAAACTATTTTTTTATTGAAATTCAATATCGTGTGCTGTAGATTCTACCATCCAATTAGCAGAAACCGAATGATTATTATTTTTATATAGACAGTGGGTAAAATCCGGATTAACACAAATTTGAAATGCACCCGGAAGCTGCAGGATTCGTTTTACCTGAGGGCGAATAAAGTGCATGGATTATGGGTAACCTAAACAAGGAGCAATACTACGGGAGAATAGTATTTCGAGGATAAAGCAGTAATTATTAATTTGAATTGTGCAATCATTGTAACTAAAAAAACAAAGATTTATTTAAGGGAGAGATAATGAGTTTTTTTCAAGTTATTAAAACTTCTCTAATCTTATTTATAAGCATTATCTGGTTGGCTGTGTTGACAGAGAGTTGCACACTTATCCGTCATGACGAGTTACCAGAAAGTTATAAGGACAAAACTATTGATGATATGTATTTCATTTTGAGTTCTAAACAATTAAATGAGTTGAAAAAACTCGAAACGAGAGAAGATATTGACAATTTCATTGATGAATTTTGGAAAAATTTGGATCCCAACCCGAGGATGCCGGAAAACGAATTAAGAGATGAATATGAAAAAAGGTTAACGTATGCTAACCAGAAGTATAAGAATCCATACGGCTGGGGCAGATCCGATCGCAAACGAATCTATATATTATACGGACCGCCGGATTTCATAGACTATACCAACTGGACCGATATAAATTTAAGCACGGCCAGGAGATTTAAATCGATAGAGATCTGGGTTTATAATAGTCCGGCCAGATATCAAAATATTTCGACCATCTTTGATGACACCTATCCCTCCCAGATGAAATTTATTTTTGTGGATAGTATTGGTTCGGGAGTTTACAATTTAATCTATAATACAGAGGAGATGGATTATATCGATCCCTACGTAATTCAGAGTACATTTTAGAAAAGAGTAAGTCAATTCTAAAGTTCAGATTTGTTTTATGACTTTTAATGTATAATACTTCTAAATGGAAATACTGAATTTCTGACTTTTTTATAATTGCGTTTTTTCACATATTAAACCAAAAATAAGGAGTCAGGGTTATGAAAAAGTACTTTGTTTTATTCATCACACTAGCTTTAGTATTGACACTTCTTACAATTTCTGTCGCACAGGAGTCAACGGAGTCCAAAACAGCTGTTAAATGGGGATTTGGTGTTTCAACATCAATATTCTCAATCGGTGCTCTTGAATATTATATTCCACCTTACCAAAGTACTGCCATATCAATCCCAATTTATTTTTCCAACCAATTCAAAATGGAACCATTCATCGATTATGGAAATTACCACAATGAAAGAAAGCCCGGGTCAATCGATGATGAAAAAGATGAATACAAGTATCACTCTATTACCATTGGAACAGGAATATTCTACTCAAAAGACATTATCGATACGCGGATACATATTGGTATAAACATCGGTTATATGAATCAATATTATTTTTCCGGTTATGATCGGGGCATTTTTTCTTATTCAACCGAGCATGAGGGTAATGGTCTTTTAATTGCCCCATCGATTGGGGGTGAATATTTCTTTTCCCATCATTTTAGTCTGGGAAGCGAAGTGCAATTTGAATGGTCAACACTTGATTCGGATAACACGGAGACAGATAATTCCACTCAGAATAAATATAAATCTTTGTCAAATAGATTCGTTACCAAGGGATTGGTAATCGTTAGATTCTATATAAAATAGGCTTTTTAAGGACCAGCTTTTTTGTGGAAATATAAGCGGATTCAGTGACAATAAATCACACAATGGCATGAATCCGCTTTATTTTTGGGCTGATATGGTTTCACTATTTTATTTTCAAGCTTCATAAATTGTCTCCCAATACTACTCATAATCGCTATATTTTACTAAGCCACTAAAAACAGTAATCTTCTTATCATCATAAAAATCAATAGTGATATATGGATGCTCGAAATTTAATCAATTTTTAGATTATTCTGTGGTAATCGAAATATCCCCTACCAAACCATCTGAATAACGGACTTAAATACAAGCCATTCAATTTCTTGCTTCCCCTAAAAAACTTTAAATGTTGATTAACTTTGTTTGGGAATTGCCGATAAAACAATAATGGAAAGGATTAACTAAAACGAGGCCCTTAACCCAAGAAAATTTATACTAAATGGCATCTCCTTTCATCGGTAAAGTCTTAGACAATTATCGGATCATCGAAAGCCTGGGAATTGGCGGCATGGGGGTGGTCTTTAAGGCAATCCACATCAAGTTGGAAAAGATATTTGCTTTAAAGATGATCGTTCCCGGTCTGGTGATGAACGAGAATTTCCTGAAACGTTTTCAGGCCGAAGCAAAATCGCTGGCCAAATTCGAAGACCCCAACATCGTTCGCATATATGACCTGCGATCCGATAACGACCAGTGGTTTATCGTCATGGAATACGTGGAAGGGATCAATTTACTGGATAAGATAAAAAAGGACGGCCCCTACCCCTGGCCGGAATCGCTCCCGATTTTAAAGCAGATGCTCTCCGGAGTGGCGCACGCCCACGCTTCGGGAATCGTCCACCGGGATATTAAACCAAACAATATCATGATTACCAGGGATGGTACAGTAAAAATAACCGACTTTGGGCTGGCCAAGGATCAGGCCAGTGGCAGCAATACTCTTACCATAGCGAGCGGTGGTACCCTGTACTATATGTCTCCCGAACATGTCAAAGGATTCTCCTTTACCGATAAACGCAGTGATATTTATTCATTGGGAATGACCTTTTATGAAATGTTAACCGGGAGTGTCCCGTTCAAAGACATCAATTCGGATTTTGATATCCGGGAAAAGATCGTTCGCAAGGAATTTGAAAAACCAACCACCATCAATCCGGATATCCCCCTGGAACTGGAATCGATAGTTATGAAAGCAATTGCCAAGAATCCGGATGACCGCTATCAAACGGCAGAGGAAATGCTCGATGCGGTCTTGGATTTTGAAGAAGTTAACCAGGATAAAATCGATAAAGCAGCCCTATCCAGGAAAAAAACTGACCGAAAAACACCGGTGAGGGATAGAAAAACTTCCCCGACACCAATACTCAAATCTTCGGTCGGCCATGACAATTCATTCCTCAAAAGCTCTGTTTTCAGAATAAGCGCCACTGCGGCTGTGCTTTTAATACTCGTGCTCTTCCTGGTCTATCAAAACACAAATTTATCGAATGCCGGGAAAACTGAATCTTCCAATCGGTCGAATTTATCAATCTCCGGAACGCCACCCTTCGCCGCAGTATATCTGGATGACGATTCAATCGGTTCTACACCGGTGGATAATTACCCCGCCTTACCGGGTAATCATTCTTTAAAAATAAAAGAGAAAAATTTTGGAACCATGGATACCATGGTTTCAGTCACAGCTGGAAATAATCTGGATATGACTTACAAATTAAATCCGGATAAAGCGGATTCAGTTTCAGTACTTAGGGAGAATGAACCTGGCGTAGGAGCTGCGCTACCAAAGGTTAGGACCGCGACCATTTTTATTCGATCTGAGCCGGATGGAGCAGAAATTTGGCTCAACGGGAAATTGGAAGGAAATACCCCCGGAAGAATTAATAAGCTTGCTTCTGGCAGCTATCAGTTAAAGCTCCATAAAGATGGATATCAAACTTTAACAAAAGCTGTTAAAATAAACGGGGAAACCAATCTCACCCTTAACGAATCGCTAGTTCCTCTCACCGGTGGATTAAAAATAGAGACCGAACCAAATTCTGCCGCTGTTTATATAGATGGAAAAGAACTTAAAAAACAAACACCACTGGATTTGACCGATATCTCAACTGGCACTCATCAGCTGGAAATCCGAAAAAATGGTTATGCTTCGGTTACAAAGGAGATAGAAGTCATTGAAGGACAAGCCGAACAAATCACTGCCAAGTTGAATCAGCTTACCGGCGAACTGAATGTTCAGGTAAGACCCTGGGGTTCAATTTACCTGAATGACAAATTGCAGAAATCATCTTCTGATATTAAGTACAAGATTCAACTTCCGGTTGACCATTATCAGCTAAAAGTTATTCACCCGACGTTGGGGATATGGGAAAAAACCATCGAAATTACCCCGGATAATACTAACGAGATTGTTGTCGATTTTAATCATATCCTGAAAATTCCAATAACCGCTATGGATGACGCCGGCAATCCGGTCCATGCGGAAATCTATCTGGACGATCAAAATACCGGAAAAATGACTCCTTCAGAAATTGAAATAAATGTGGGATTACATAAAATTTTAGTAAAAAAAGAAGGATACCTGGCCGATAATGACCAGATGGAAATTTTAGTGGATAAAGGATTTGACAAGCCACAAAAATTTATCCTGAAAAAAATCGATAAAGGTGCCAATTTAAACCAATGACAAAATGAGATATAACAGGAGTTTTAATCGCAGGGAATGGCGGTAAATACCAGATGCTGAAAGTAAAAATCACCAGAAATTTAAGAGATAACCTGGTCATTTTGCTGATGACCTTTTTTAGTTTCCATTTGATTGGAGTTCCAATCAGTTTCTCTGGGAAACTGACGGCAGCTGAAAACCAGCTATCCACCAAACAAATAAATGAAGCAGAAGAATCCTATTACAATGGTGAATTTGAGAAAGCCATAGAACTGGTCAACCTGAGTCTTTCGGATCCTCAATTGCAAAAACCCGATCAGGTGAAGGCATACACCATTCTGGCCCGGATTTATGTGGCCAAAGATGAATTGAACCCGGCCAAAGAGAATATCCGAAAAATCCTGAGAATTGATCCCAATTACCAGCCGACTATTGAGCAGGAGACACCCATTTTCGTGAGCCTGGTTTCCCAGGTAAAAAAGGAAGAATCCAATAAGAAAGCAGTCCCGGCAAAATCCGGGATGAAAAAATGGTTACTGCTTGGTGCGGGCGGCGCCGCAGCCGCAGCAGTGATTGTTTTGGTGGCGAATGGTGGTAAGGAAAAAGGTAGCGAGAGTAATCCGTTACCCGAGCCACCAAGTTTTCCCTAAAAGCGGATGATTATAAGATGAAATTCAGCATTTTTATATTTTTGATTTTAGTTGCAGGTATCCATTCTCTATTTCCTCAAACCACTATTACAAATGGAACTATTCCAGCAAACACTGTCTGGACGTTGGCCGGTTCACCTTATATTATTCAGGATAATGTATCTGTTACTACCTTAACAATAGAGCCAGGAGTTATTATTTTATTTGATGACAATAATTTTAAGTTTGAAGTCAATGATAATCTCCAGGCTAATGGATTTTACAGCGACTCGATTTATTTTCGTCCATCACCAACAAACACCACCGGGTGGCAAGGAATAAAATTTAAAACCGGAACTTCATCCTCTTCAATTTCCTACTGTAGAATTGAAGGTTCCACTACTTATGGCATCAGAACCGAAGGCAATAGCGCTCCTAGCATCCGCAATTGTCGTATTGTGAACAATGTTGGCGATGGAATATACATTAAAGACACTCCAACAACTATAAAACATTGCTTTATAACCAATAATGGCCAGAATGGCATATTTCTCGAGTCCGGCGGACTAGTTGCTTCCAATACAATCATCACGCAGAACAGCCGGTTTGGAATCTATTCAAACGACAGTAATGATACGCTGAACCTGATAAATCTTACTATTGTAGAAAAACAGAATTCTGGAATATATTGTGAAACACAACGAGTTTTTATTAAAAATTCAATAGTCTATGGAGATTCAATTGGCATCATTTTTCCTGACACTCTCCAGAATGTGACCTATTCCGATATTCAACAAGACACCCTAACATATCCCGGGAGGGGTAATATCAATGTTGATCCGCTGTTTGAGGATACCCTAACCTATTTCCTTTCAGACCAATCGCCCTGCATTGATGAGGGGGACAGCACTGAGATTTATAACGACAAATTCTTTCCACCGTCCAAGGGGAGTATTCTAAATGACATGGGAGCCTATGGCGGTCCTGAAGCAAACTTGTGGTTTCCCCCGATTTATGTTAAACCACAAATTGTAAATTTTGGAAAGGTCAGACGGGACAGTACGGAGGATGAAGACCTGAAAATCATCAATTATCGGGACGTAGCTGTCAGTGTAATAAATATAGGCTTTGATCCGGATACTCCCGCTGTCTTTTTGGCCAATAAACCTAATTTTATTTTGAATCCGCCCCCCGATAGCACTGATCTTGAAATATCCTTTACCCCGGATAGCGTAAATTACTTTGCTTCGGATTTGATCTTTCATACATCCAATTTCGGAACGGTATCTATTCCCCTGTTCGGCCAGGGTGTATTACCGGTAATCAATCTTTTTACCAGTGAACTGGATTTTCATGAGGTATCGCTGGGTAGTTTTTCAACTCTGGACTTGCCTTTTCTCAACAGCGGCGACGATACGCTACATTTGGAATTTATTCCACCAGCGGAAGAAGCATTTTCTCTGGGTCAAAATTATCTAACCATGAATCCGGATTCCACCCAGGATTCCATTCAGGTCATGTTTATCCCGGATTCTGCCCGGCTTTATCAGGATTCACTGATCATTCTTACCGATGATCCGGAAAATCCCCGGTTAGCGGTAATGCTCTCCGGCACAGGTCTGGGACCCTATATTCAACTACCCCAGGAAAATCTGGACTTTGGCTCGGTACCATTGGCTTCAGATACAGTTTTAATCTTCCCGATTGCCAATGTCGGGAATCAGCCATTGACCATTGTCCAGCTATCCATACACGATTCGGTTAGCCAAATATTTAATATCAATGATACCACATTTACCCTACCATCCGGGAATACGGTTTATCTTCCCATACGTTTTGCTCCGGTCGACTCCGGCAGGATTACCGGTCAGTTGACCATACAATCAAATGATCCTTTTCATGAATTCGAGGAAATAATGCTCTCCGGAAGGGGTATCGTACCCCTCATCCGACTATCTTACCAGGGCGTAAATTTTGGCAAGGTTGCGGTGGATTCAATAAAAGAGCTTTCACTCACCATTTACAATGACGGTGAGGCCATACTGATCCTCCAACCAGACAGTCTGCATTTTTCAGGTCCCGATTCAAATTCCTTCTCGTTCGCATTGGGTCAATCGGACACTTCAATCATCCCCGGTGATTCAACGACATTGTTAATCCGCTTTCAACCAGACCGGATTGGGAGCTTTCAGTCAGAAATGCATATTCTCTGCAACGATCCTTATCAATGCGAGGAAACGGTAAGCCTTACCGGCGAGGGGGTGGTTTCTGGTCTGGTTCTCTCTTCCCAAAGTCTGGATTTTGGTAAAATTCCAAGAACTTCTGATACACTGCAGGTATTAACATTTTTTAATACGGGTGAGGCCACCCTGATAATCTACAAGGACAGTCTGGTTATATCAGGTCCTGACTCAAATCAATTCATACTTGAATCTATTGGTCTGGATATTACCCTACCACCGGAAGATTCGGCAAACATTTCTATTAATTTCCATCCGGTACGGGTTGGCCCGTTGGAAGCACTGCTCAATATTCATTGCAACGATCCCGCAAACCCCCATCGCACTGTTTTACTTTCCGGTTTAGCCTTTGATGAGTTAGCGGCAAACATTGCCTATAGTTCAACCCATTCCAGTAACCCGTTTATAAGCCGAAAGAATGGTAACGCCAGTTTTACCATCACCAGTCAATCCCCGGTAGACTCTGCTTTCCTTTATCTCAGAAAAGGCGGAAGTCTTGAGTTTCAAAAGCAAAGTCTGACTCATATCACTAATAGCACCTGGTCCGCAACCATAGATTCCGCCCAGGTCACCGAGCGAGGGATAGATTATTATGTTATCGCATATCATGGCTGGCGCTCAACGGATTACCCGATCATGGGAATAAACAGGCCCAATTGCATTCAGGTTTATGTCCCGACCTTGAATTTTCCGACGAAGACAAAAAAAGCAATTTATCAAATGATATCGAAACCGGTTTTTTCCTTTGGACAAAATCTGAATGAATTGTTCTCTGACAATCTGGGTGCTTATGATAAAAGTAAATACCGGATTTTTGATTGTATAGATGGAACGGATTATACTGAAATCACCGAGTTAATCCATACGTTGCCACCGGGAAAATCGATTTGGCTTATTACCAGTGAGCCGAGACAACTGGATATATCAAATTCGCAATCTGTTTTATCCAACCAGGATTATTCCCTGCAATTGCATCAGGGTTGGAATATGATTTCAACCCCCTTTGCCTTCCCGGTAGACTGGAATCAGATTAGCCAGGAGCTTCCTCTGAGATATTACGACGGGACGGAGTGGTTATTTGTCTCGGTGATGGATCCATTTAAAGGCTATGCGGTGAATGTTGCCTATGACACAGTAATTAATATACCGCCCCGGCAGGCGCAATCACTTATGGCATTTCAGAAAATCATGTTTCAACCCCAGAATGAGGAATGGCAAATCCAGGTATTGGTAGAATCCGGTAATATCAGAGATCGGTTCAATTACGCTGGTGTTCGGACCGGTGCATCTTCCTCTATTGACATAAATGATTATCCTGAGCCTCCACAGATTGGCAAATTTGTTTCCCTCTATTTTATGCCAAATGAAAATACAGGCCCGTATTCAACCGATTACCGTCAACCCGGTGCCGAAGGCTATATATTTGAGATTGGCTTATCAGCAAATGTGAACCAAAGGAAAACATTAAAGTTTGAGCCGGAAAATTTACCGGCTAATTATAACTGGCAGATTGTTTCGGAAGATTCGAAAATAAAGTATAATCAGCAAGAGATTCAACTCGAAGCCGATCAGGCCAGGTTCAAATTATTTGTCGGCACGGAGAATTTTTTGGCCCAGGCAACTGCGAACTATCAGGAAGCACCAATGACCTTCCGGTTGGATCAAAATTATCCGAATCCATTCAATCCGATAACCCTGATTAAATATCAGCTGCCCCAAAGAGAAACTGTCAGTATCTCCATTTATGACATTTTAGGCCGGCGGGTGCGAACCTTGCTGGAAAAGGCGCAAAAAGAGCCCGGTTATTATCAGATAAGATGGAATGGCTTGAACGATTCAGGAAATCAGGTGGCCAGCGGAATTTACATTCTACAGTTACAATCCAAACATTTCCGTCGCGCAATTAAGATGATATTACAACATTAAACGTACCATTTCAGTTATTGGTAATGAATCGGACAAATATCAAAAATATTAAATTTCAGGCATCGGAGAAACTGTGATCGGCAAACCGACGGACGCACAAAGGCTGGAAATCAGCCGAATTCTATTATCGATCGCCTTCAAGTTTATTGATGTTGCCCCGGATGAAATTGACGAACTTCTGGAAAACAGCCTGGCAGTTGTGGCAGATTTTGTCCAGGCCGATCGCAGTTATATCTATCTTTTTGAGGATGATAACAAACGTCTGAAGCTTACTCACAGATACAACAGCAACGACATAAAAGAAAAGATACCACAGCACGATCGGGTGGATAGTGAAGATTTCCACTGGCTAATTCACCCGATCCTGAATAATTCGATGGTCAAGATTTATGCTGCGGACGATCTCCCGACCAGAGCAAGCACCATCCGGGCAATCATGGAAGTGGAAAAGACCCAATCCATGACACTCTGCCCTATCAATTCCAGTCAGTCGGTTATCGGTTTTATCGGCCTTGATTCGGTCAGTGCAAAAAAGGAATTCTCTGATGATGTGATTTCCATGTTAAAGATCTGTGGGAGCATATTTGCAAAGGCGTTGCATCATAAAAATTCCAACAAAGCCGGTATCCGGGCCGAGCAGCGGTTTAAAAGACTTTTCGCCGATATTGAAGATGTGGTATTCATAACCACACCCGAAGGAAGATTCCTGGAAATTAATCCGGCGGGCGCTAAATTATTCGGCTATTCGATGAGAGATTTACTGAATTTAAATATCGAACGGGATCTTTATGTCAATCCGGAAGAGCGAAAAAAATACAAGAAGGCGATAAATACCAATGGTCAGGTACGGGACTACGAACTGGAATTAAAAACCAGAGAGGGTGAAAAAATTTTCGTTCTGGCCACCGCCAAAGCAGTAAAGGACAAAAGCGGAAAAATAGTTGCTTACCAGGGTATTTTACGGAACGTTACCTACAAGCGGCAACTGGAACAACAATTATTCCAGGCAAAAAAAATGGAATCCATCGGTATGCTGGCTGGTGGAGTCGCTCACGATTTCAATAATATTCTAACCACGATTATCGGAAATGCCGAACTTTCGCAAATGGACCTGGATAAATCGCACCCGGTTTATCATAATATTGAGAATATCATCATTGGGGTTAAACGTGCGGAAGATCTGATCCATCAGCTGCTAGCCTTCAGCAGACGTCAGATGATTGAACCAAAAATTGTTGATATCAATAAAGAAATAACCGATCTGCATTCCATGCTGGAGCGGTTGATCTCCGAAGATATCCGCTTTGAATTGGGACTAAAAAAAGATCTGAGTTACATCAAAGCCGACCCGGTGCAGATCCAGCAGGTGCTGGTCAATCTTATTGTAAATGCCAATTATGCTATTAAAAAGCAGAAAGATAAATCCAAGCCCAAAAAAATCAGAATCATTACCGATGAAACAGTTCTCACCAAAGAATTCACCAATCAGTATGCCGGAAGCCGGGAAGGAAAGTTCATCCTGATTGCTGTGCAAGACACTGGTATTGGCATGGACGAGGAGACCAAAGAAAATATTTTTGAACCCTTCTATTCCACCAAAAAAGAAGGCGAAGGCACTGGACTCGGACTTTCCACTGTTTATGGAATCGTCAAACAAAACAGTGGTAATATTTATATTGAAAGTGAGCAGGGTAAAGGAACTACGTTTAAAATTTACTGGCCGGTCTCGGCAGATCAGAAGAAACCGGAACAAAAACCGGATACCGAAATCAAGTTCCAGAAACGCATGGAATCCATTTTGTTTGTGGAAGACGATATCCATGTGCGGGAATTAATGTGTAAAGCACTGCGCACATTTGGTTACAACATTGTGGAAGCAGAAAATGGCAAGGAAGCGCTGAAAAAAATCCAGCAGGATTCCCTGGCTTACAAGTTAGATCTGGTAATTACCGATATTGTGATGCCGGAAATGAGCGGTGAAGAACTGGCCCAGTGTATGAAAGAATTAAATCCTGAGGTCAAAGTTCTGCTTTGTTCCGGTTTTACTGACAGCCGGATCTCGATGCAAGAGACCAATGGCAAAAATGGACACTATTTTCTGGCAAAACCTTATACTTTAAAAAGATTAGAAAAAAAGATTCGCTCAATCCTGGATAATCCAGCCTGATCAATATCCTTGCATTATCTATTTCAATCCTATTTTGACATAAACCTAAATATAACTAATGTGTCCAGGTCCAGCTTAATCCCACCGAAGGTAACAGTCGAAACCAGTATTCTTTCATTTCCACTAAATAGGGTTTTCCATCCGGTCTTGTATTGACATAATATTTAATGTTCCTGAGATTACCACGGTCATATAAATTAATCAAAGCCAGAAACAAAGAGAGCCTGCCGCGAGATAGGTAGAAATGGCGGTTAATCTGCAGATCCAATCTTTGAAATGGAGGAAATGGTGTTCCATTGAATTCATCATAAACAACCGAATATTGAATGTTGCCATTAGGAAGCTGTTCGCTTTTTAACACCTGCCTGGTAAAGGGCCATCCGGTATGGTATTGCCAGGAAACATTCAGATGCCACTTGCGATTCGGCCGATAATTGAAATCCAAAAAAATTGTATGTAGTTGATCGTATCTGTTAGGATAAGCAGATTTCATAGAGGGATAAACTACTCCCTGGTATACCAGGTTTCTGATATCATCCACCGCTTGCGCCAGGGCATAGCTCGCCCAGCAGGAAATTTTACTGCCCCGATCGTATTTCAGATAGAATTCAATTCCCTTCGAAGTGGCTCCATTAAAGGTTAATTTGAACCTATCATCCTGGACTTCCGGGAAAATCTCAAAGGTATTCGAGAAAGTCCGGTAATCGGGACGAAGGTCCGAATTCTTTTTATAATATCCCTCCAGCCGCAGATTTAGGCCATTGCCGAAGGTATGTTCTAAACCGGCTACCCAATGCCGGGATAATTCTGCAGGAAAGAATTGGGTCTCTCCGTCAGCAACTTTCAATTCGTGGATTCCTTCACTCTGATAGAAATATCCCCAGCCAGCACGCAAAAAAGTTTGTTTTCCTATGGCATAGACCATATTCACTCGTGGACTGAAGTGTTGATCATTTGTGTAAGTGTTGCGATCGTATCTTAAGCCTATTTCTGTGGTTAAAGGAGACCATATCCGGAAACGGTTAGATAAATATGCACCCAGTCGATTGCCATTGGGATTAAGATTCGCATTGATTGTATCGATCGATAGGTTATAATTATTTGGACTAACCCATATTCGGTTCCATTTTGTATTCAGATAATTATAATCTGCATTCAGGTATTGATAATTTATTCCCCATTTCAGGAAATAATTGTCAAGCAACTCAAAATCCCAATCCTGTTTAAATCCAATTATATTGACACTCTTATCATCTGATACGGTAAAATCAATTTCGTCCAGATCACCATAATAGCCGGTCCCGGTACGATTATGCGCTAATCTTCCATAGGATAGAATGGTTCGCGAAAACAATCTGGAGCTCTGCATTGAATTTAGCGTAAGCCACCCATATGTATTTCCATACTTCGTATTGTCTGTATCACGATCATCCTCAATGTACTCCAGCTTGTCACCGGAATGAAGCACACTGGCAGTCAAGGTATATTTAGGAGCAAGATTATACTCCATTTTACTGAAAATATCAAAATAAGTCGGAGAGGGTTGATTCTCCTCCCCCATCAAATCCAAAACGAAATCCAGATAGCCTCTTCGGGCCGAGAATAACCAGGAACCCTTATTTTGATTAAAATTACCTGCAGACATCAGACGGGCATTCATAAAACTAATACCGAGGCTTGTCTGGGATTTTCCCATGTTTTGAGTGGCAGATTTCATATTGAAGACACCGCTCAAACCTTCTCCGTATTCTGCCGGAAAACCGCCGGTATACAAATCGATACCTTCAATTGCCTCAACGTCGATAATACTCAAAGCCCCTCCATCCAGGTCTTTGAGATGGAAGGGTTCATAAAGCTGTTGACCATCTATCATCACAACTACCTCTTCATTCTCCCCACCCCTAACCGTAAATTTTGCCGAAAAATCACCGGATGTTACCCCGGGAAGCCTGGTAATGGCACGATAAACATCTTCACCGAAGGGAATGGTTTGTAAATCCTGCTGGGTTAAAGTTTGCCGGACAATTGGTTCTTTGCCTTTTACCATGAATTGTCCGGGTGTAACAACAATCTCATTTAATTGCAGGGCTTGCAGTTCTAGTTCGATGTCCAGACTGATTTCAGAATCTGCCTGTACCAATAATTCATCTACTTCTCTTGTTTTATACCCTATGTAAGAAAATTCCACATTGTATACGCCGGGAGAGAGATCGGAAATATTATATTTCCCATTGAGGTCAGTTGTTCCCCCTACCCCCGTTCCGATCAGGACGACATTTGTTCCAATCAATGGTTGATGGTTTTCTTTATCGCGCACCTGGCCCGTAATGACTCCGGATCCCGGTTTTTGTTTGGCCGAAATTTTGGTTGACTGACTGAATAAGGAAGAGCAAATAACCGGATATAGTAAGATAATCAGGACCATTAGAATATTTTTTGTATGAATCATCTTAACCTCGATACAAAATAGTTGACTTTAACAATTTATTTGCAGATACTATTTGTCATCATTGGATAGACTTAGGGTCAGAGATTTTCAGAATGGATTACTTTATCAAGTGTGTAAGGTGGACAATTGCAGATCTTAAACAGTCTACTCAATATGGCCTCTTATTGTTGAGTAAATTGAAACCGTTAAACGATATATACGTGACTTATTCAGATAGTTACGTGTAATTTAATTCTATAAAAAATGGTAATTTTATGACGACTCAGAAAAATCCTGATCAACACAGTAATTTCAGGGAAGATGTAGATGCGATTTCTTCCGAACGTGCCGGACTGGCTGGTTTTTTTGAAATGCTGTTAAGGCGTTTTCGGGTCGGAAGCTATATTATTGCTTTGATCCCTTTATATATTATCGCCATAGCGGCAATGGGGATTTCCGCCACACCCAGCGTTTACCTGTTCAATTATATCCTGGATAACTTTCGCGATTTACCAACAGTTTTTTATTATTTCACTATCGGTTGCGGGTTAATTTCAGGATATTTTCTTTATGGATTCACCCTGATATTTGTCATTCCGATTTTTAATTTCCTGATGCCGTTTCGTCTCAAACCTTTCAGAGGGGGTTATTACTCGCTGGCCTCCGTTCCCTGGTATTTTCATAATGCTTTTACCTATATCGTCCGCTATACCTTTCTGGAATTCATCACGCCTACCCCGTTAAACATTTTATTCTACCGGATGATGGGCATGAAGATTGGAAAAAATGTTCATCTCAACACCACCAATATATCCGATCCCAGTCTGATTGAAATCGAAGATAAAGTGACCATCGGTGGTTCGGTGCACATTATTGCCCATTATGCCACCAAGGGATATCTGATTGTGGAACCGGTAAAAATAAGAAAAGGCGCCACAGTGGGACTAAAGGCTACTATTATGGGAGATGTGGAAATCGGTGAAGGAGCGACCATAGCCCCCCATGAGGTGGTCTTTCCAAAATCCCGCATTCTGGCCGGAAGAAGACCATTTTCAGAGAAAGAAAAAGAACAGAAAAGAAAAAAAGATCTGCCCTCCCAGGATTTTTTATAATTCTTCGCGAAAACGACAACAATAAAAAAGCCCCTGTTAATTTTCAGGGGCTTTTCTATCGAACCAGTCAATTTATTTCATCAAAATCATTTTCATTATTTTTGAATAATTGCCGGCCTGGAACCGGTAAATGTATATGCCGCTGGCAACCGACAAACCTAAATCATTTTTACCGTCCCAGACGACCTGGCGCCGACCGGCTTCCTGCCGGGCATTGATCAGCGTTCTTAAATTTTGCCCGAGCAGATTATAGACTTCCAGTTTAACCTTACTGGCATTTGGTAGTTCATAATAAATCGTGGTGGCGGGATTAAATGGATTGGGATAATTACCAATCAATAAAACATCTTCCGGAAATTTGACATTACTCGAACTAATGGCAGTTAAAACTGGTAACTTTGCTTTACGAAGAACTATTTTATTTGTTTGACAATTAAAATATGTGACATATACATCTCCTGAATCTGAAACTGCCATTGCTCTTTTTGTTGTCCATTGCTTACCTTCAGTCACAAGAATGGGAGGATAAAAAGTTTCTCCAAAATCATCAGAATACAGCAGCCATGTTTTCTCTGTTATAGCTCCTAAATAATCTGTCCAAAGTATACATATCCCTACATTCGGATTAAAAACCATTTGTAGATTAATATTTGCGTAAATTCCTGCATCTCCCCAATCATGAAGTACGATGTTATTTCCGTAGGTATATCCATTATCTTCAGATTTGTCAAATACAATTTTTCTTGAATATTCCGGGGTATCAATGGTAGCAACATATACATTGAATAATTTATCTTGGTAAGATTTTACATCACCCATGCCCTGAATCTCATAAGGACTTTCTAAAGGGATGTTATTGGAAAAAGTTAATCCTAAATCTGCGGAGCGATTATAATTAACTTCATCATAACGTGAATAGAAACATAAAATATCAGCATTAAAGCATTTAGCTAAAGCAATATTAAAGGGTTCGCCATTGCCGGTATATAACAGGGTTGAATCACTATAATTGACACCCCCATTTACACTTCTTTTTACCATTACATTTCTGGTTGAGTAGGTGCTATATGCTAAAAAGGAAGTATCTGAACCAACATTCAGAAATTCAACATGCCAATTTCTGCTAAGAAATGAATATCTTTGCGATGGGAAGCTATTACCACCATCCATCGATTTCTTGCTAAAATGGAAATAAGAAAAAGGAAACGACCATCTTTCATAAAAAACAATGGGATTATCATATTCATCAAAGCGTATTAGGTGTGTTTCTGGAATACCGGCATCGGGATTATAAGGAAGGGTGTCGACAATTCTTGCGCCACTAAAAGTTACCCCTCCATCATAGGATTTTATAAATTTGATACTATCAGTTGAAATGCTTTTATTCCACCATATTATACCTATATTTCCCTGTGAATCAATGTCTATGGCAGGTATTGGCTCAAATACATTGTTTTCATCTATTATTATCTCCGGGCCAAATTGTTGCGCAAAATAGCTCTTTGGAAAAATTATTATTAACCCGATAATAAAGAGCCGTAAAGGAAATTTCATTTAATAATGATTCTTTTTGATTTTTTATTTCATCAAAATCATCTTCATTATTTTTGAATAATTACCGGCCTGAAAACGGTAAATGTATATACCACTGGCAACCGGTAAACCGAAATCATTTTCCCCGTCCCAGACAATTTGGTGTCGTCCGGCTTCCTGTCGAACATTGATCAATGTTCGAACATTTTGACCCAAAAGGTTATAGACTTCCAGTTTAACCTTACTGGCATTTGGTAGTTCATAATAAATCGTGGTGGCGGGATTAAATGGATTGGGATAATTACCAATCAATAAAACATCTTCCGGAAATTTGACATTACTCGAACTAATGGCAGTTAAAACTGGTAACTTTGCTTTACGAAGAACTATTTTATTTGTTTGACAATTAAAATATGTGACATATACATCTCCTGAATCTGAAACTGCCATTGCTCTTTTTGTTGTCCATTGCTTACCTTCAGTCACAAGAATGGGAGGATAAAAAGTTTCTCCAAAATCATCAGAATACAGCAGCCATGTTTTCTCTGTTATAGCTCCTAAATAATCTGTCCAAAGTATACATATCCCTACATTCGGATTAAAAACCATTTGTAGATTAATATTTGCGTAAATTCCTGCATCTCCCCAATCATGAAGTACGATGTTATTTCCGTAGGTATATCCATTATCTTCAGATTTGTCAAATACAATTTTTCTTGAATATTCCGGGGTATCAATGGTAGCAACATATACATTGAATAATTTATCTTGGTAAGATTTTACATCACCCATGCCCTGAATCTCATAAGGACTTTCTAAAGGGATGTTATTGGAAAAAGTTAATCCTAAATCTGCGGAGCGATTATAATTAACTTCATCATAACGTGAATAGAAACATAAAATATCAGCATTAAAGCATTTAGCTAAAGCAATATTAAAGGGTTCGCCATTGCCGGTATATAACAGGGTTGAATCACTATAATTGACACCCCCATTTACACTTCTTTTTACCATTACATTTCTGGTTGAGTAGGTGCTATATGCTAAAAAGGAAGTATCTGAACCAACATTCAGAAATTCAACATGCCAATTTCTGCTAAGAAATGAATATCTTTGCGATGGGAAGCTATTACCACCATCCATCGATTTCTTGCTAAAATGGAAATAAGAAAAAGGAAACGACCATCTTTCATAAAAAACAATGGGATTATCATATTCATCAAAGCGTATTAGGTGTGTTTCTGGAATACCGGCATCGGGATTATAAGGAAGGGTGTCGACAATTCTTGCGCCACTAAAAGTTACCCCTCCATCATAGGATTTTATAAATTTGATACTATCAGTTGAAATGCTTTTATTCCACCATATTATACCTATATTTCCCTGTGAATCAATGTCTATGGCAGGTATTGGCTCAAATACATTGTTTTCATCTATTATTATCTCCGGGCCAAATTGTTGCGCAAAATAGCTCTTTGGAAAAATTATTATTAACCCGATAATAAAGAGCCGTAAAGGAAATTTCATTTAATAATGATTCTTTTTGATTTTTTATTTCATCAAAATCATCTTCATTATTTTTGAATAATTACCGGCCTGAAAACGGTAAATGTATATACCACTGGCAACCGGTAAACCGAAATCATTTTCCCCGTCCCAGACAACCTGGTGTCGCCCGGCTTCCTGGCGGGCATTGATCAGTATTCTTACATTTTGACCGAGCAGATTATATACTTCCAGGTTAACCTTGCTTGAGCGGGGTAATTCGTAGTAAATGGTCGTGCTAGGATTAAACGGATTGGGATAATTTTGAGAGACCGCATATTTTGTCAGAATACCAAGTTTCTGTCCGATGCCGGTAATGCCTTCCCCGATACCTCTCACATACACATCCAGAGTATCACGAATCGGATCATTACTAACAATTCGAATCAATCCTTCTCTGATCCCGGCCTGCGTGGGGGTAAAAGAAACATTAATCATCTGACCCATTCCGGCTGCCAGAGTAAAGAAAGTCAGATTTACCGAGAAATCCGGGTTGGTAGAGATAATATCCGTAACATTCAACGAAGTAATTCCGGCATTATCAATTTCCAGTTCCAAAATGGAGGTGCTGTCCACCTTGGTGGTATCGAACAGGACGGTATCCGCAGAAGATGTAATCAGCGGAGCCGCGACACCCAGAAACACGTTATCAATAAACCAATCATCGTTGGGACTAAATAAACTGGGTGACCCGATATTCCGGAAACGAACCTGAAACTGGCTATGGAAGTACGTACCACCACCGTTTGGTGCTGTATCCAAATCTATCGTTTCCTGCTGGAATGGTTGAATCCCTGTTCCGGGATAGGCCATTACTTTCACCCAATTTCCCAGATCGTTCCGGAAAAAGACCATCAGGCTGTCCCCGGGTTCCGGGGCATTACTCTGACCTTCCGGCTGGTAAAAGTAGGATAACACCACACCCGATCCCTGTTGTCCGGAAAGATCAACCGGATGGAGATCTACCTGATCACCGCCATCGGGTTTCCCATTAAAATTCAACGAGAGGGAACCGGATGGAGGATTCAAAGCCATATCATTGATTTCTGCATCGTCGTTAGACCAGTACACTGGATTAGGGCTTCCGGCTACTGAAAATACCTCTCCTATGGGGGCATTAAGCGGGGTAATTACCGCCTCGGACGGATCGCTCTCATTCTGTGGATTTTCATTATCAATCGTGGTGAAAAACCAGCTGTGAAAGCCGAAGACAGTATTCATATAGAATGTAGAGTCCGAAAGACCGGTATCCGCAGGTGTCCGGGTCAGGGTGACTACCAGCATACTATCGCGGTATAAATTTAATCCGTTGAAATCATCCATCGGTGTGCCATCTACATTGGCAGTATTATTGGTCCAGCTGAGCTTGACCTGAGTGCCCATATTGGTAATAGCTACATCCAAAGGTGCGGTTGGAATGGGTGAACCACCGGCAATCCAGGAAACTTCCACAACCGGACTTATAATCTGAAGACTATCCAGTCTGGCATAAATGGTGTAATGGTATTCCTGACCATCAACCAAACCAGCATCAGTGTAATCTTCTGTACCACCAGCGATGGTATCAATCACCACGCCATCCCGTTCCAACAGATTATGAAATTCTGAGGCCAGCATCGGATTCCCGTTTGCCAGTTGAGTGGGATCTTCCCACAGCAGATGAATGGAGGTTGGAGTCTGGTAATCACTGTAGGCAGTAAAATTCGTGGGGGCCGCCGGTCCAACTAGAGGTATGGTCACATTATAACCCCGCAAGGTAAACCAGTGTTCGATGGCGGTTAAATTGGCACCACCATGTAAATTGACATCTGCCTGCACAAAGGCCTGTGCAGCATCCTGTTGATTTGATCCGCCATTCAGCATGGAAAGCGCCTCCAGAAAATTTTCATCGGTGGCTCGCCGACCAATATCATCCCAGATCTGCATCAGGGTTGACGCCCAAATCTGTCCATCGGTATGGATCACACCGACCAATCCACCGGGATAAGTCGCGGTGTAATTAGTTATCCGACCCGCCCAGAATTCATTATGTCCATCCCAATGGAATACCCAATTGTATTGGGGATCAGTGGGTGTCCAGTATCCCCTGCTCCGATTATAGGAAGTGGCCCAGTAATCTCCGCAGCCTTCGCTTAATCCGTCCACCTGAGAGAGCTGGCCATTGGTAATCCAATCGTGAATCCCGTGTCCTAATTCGTGGAGCAAAACGTCCGGATCTTCCGCATCATCCACTCCGCCTTCACCCCAGGCCACCTGACCGGTCGAGGGGATGTAATGGGAATTATCGTCACCGTTTAATCCATGCGGATCAAAATGCACTCCACCTGAATATTGAAATGGCATCAGCACAAAACCCAGGGTATCGTTGATATAGCGCATAGATTGATCCACATGAAAATATGCATTAACCGCCTCAAAGGCATCCGGGCTTCGGGTAAAATCCCACACGCTGTCTGGTTGACTGAACAAACCTTTGAACGGGGACTCAAAATCCTGGATGGAAGCATACGGGCCTTCCAGATGATATTGATTATTGTAGAATTCTATATCCGGCAATTCCCGCCAGACAATGTGGGCTAACAGGGAATCCGTATCGTTGTCATTATTATCTCCAAACTGACCGCCTGACTGATATACTGCCCGGGCATGGGTCAGGGGATCCGGATCGAATACTTTTCCCATTCCGGTTGTTGGTGAAAGATAGCAGGCGTTATCCTTCACCTTAAAAATTTCTCCACTCACTGCATCCACTAAAATTTCCCAATCGCCAAAAACATCCTCCGCCGGAACCAGGGTTATTTTGTGGGCTAACCGGGTGACACCCTTGCTATAAAATATCACAGTTTCCTTTTTCTGATAATTTAGTCTGCCCTTTATCTGCAGGTAGTCCATGGCTATTTGTTCTGCCCTATCCGGGGTGATTTGGGGGGTTGTCCCCGTCAGTCGAAGGATCGGTTTATACCCATTCATTACAAAATTAACCCGATTATCGCGATCCAGATTAACCACAATATCGCCATTATAAACCGGATAACCCTGGAAAGATTGTTTAAATCGAATATGGTACCCCCCCGGAGTCTCCCTGACGGATGAGATTTGGAGATCGGAGAGATCTCTCTTTATCTTGAGTATCCGGGAATTTTCCCTTAAATATTTTTCCGCCATTTCTTGCGGTGAACCGGCCTTCACCGGATAATCCACCCGGTACAGGGCCAATGGCACGCTGGTTTCTTTGCTGATCCTCCCATTGTCAAATCGTACAAATGACTCCTGTTCATCTGGGAGTATTTCCAAATGCCGGTTTTTATTGGGTTTTTGGGCAGTAGCATTAAATACCGCAACCATCAATACAAAAACTATTGTAAATTTTACCGTTGTTCTCATACCTTTCCCTTTGGTTAAGTTGATGTAAAAGATTGAAGTGAAAATACACAATAGTTTGGTTCGAGTCAATACCTGGAATAGCAATTATCTAGTTTAATTAAATAAATCTTTTGTCCCAGGATGTCAGGCATATTAAAATCTTGATAATTAAAATCTCCGGGTGATATGTTCTTCTATCTGATTTTTGGAATAACTTATGGATTCTCCTCAGCGATTATGCCGGGCCCGTTTATTACTTACCTGTTTTCCATTAGTCTTTCTCAGGGTTTCCGGCGTACCTTACCTGCGGTATTTGCCCCATTATTAACTGATGGTCCAATTGCCTTACTTGTTCTATTAATTTTAACTCAACTTCCGGTCTGGATCATTCAGGTATTACGGTTCTCCGGGGGCATTTTTATTTTATATCTGGCTTTTATCGCCTGGAAAGCTTGGAAAAATTATAACCCAAAATTAACATTTGAAAATAAATCCGGTCAGAATAATCTGTTCAGAGCTGCCCTGGTGAACCTACTAAATCCCGGACCTTATTTAGGCTGGAGTCTGGTACTGGGTCCGCTTTTCCTGAAGGGCTGGAATGAACAACCGTTAAATGGTTTGATTTTATTAATCAGTTTTTATAGTACCATGATTCTGACATTTATTGGCACCATTTTACTTTTTTCAGCTGCCCGGAATATCGGATCAAAGGTCACCCGGATGTTGATCCTGGTGTCAGCAATAGCCCTGGCATTTTTTGGATGCTATCAAATCTATGCCGGAATTGTTTCATTTTAAATAATATGCTTTACCAGGCAAAGTCAAATTTAAGGTTAAAACTGAAATAGATATATTTAGGAAAGCATTTGAAGGAGGCTGGAAACGATCACTCGACCAATTAAATATAAACTTTATCCGACTATCCTTTTCGGATTCAGATTAAAAGGGTTATTTTAACAGGATCATTCTTTTAATTTCACTAAACCCATCAGCTTCCAGCCGATAGAGGTAGATACCACTGGGAAGGCTGCTGGCATCATAATCCACAACATAATATCCCGAAGTTAAAATATTTTCCAGGATTGTATCCACCTTTTGTCCTAACAGGTTATATAGTTCTATCTTTACCCGGGAAGTCTTCGGTACACCAAACCTGATATGGGTTACCGGGTTAAATGGATTGGGATAATTTTGAGACAACTCAAATTCAGTCGGAATACCCAGATTTAAATCGATAATCCCGACCGGTGATTTCTGGATCACAGATAGCGTGATGCCAGTTTCCTGATCCCAAAAACCTGCCTGATCGTTCACCGTCAAATCCATGTGAGCTTCCCCAATAAAATTGAGCGGATCGGGAGTGATATGTAAATTTCCATCAACAATGGTATCTGTGAGATGAATTGCGTTTGAAATAATCAATTGCAGCTGGTTCACATTATTATCCGGATCAGATAAAAAACTGCTTAAGGCGAGAGAAGTGGTTTCTCCGCTAATAATGCCGGACAGGGTCCAGCCAATTTCGGGGAGACCCACACTTACTGTATCTGAGTTTTGGGATTGATTCCCTGCCGAATCTACCGCACAAAGTGTATAAGCATAAAGATTTCCGGGAAAGATCTGGTTTCTATCCACCGCCAGTGAACCGGGATGAGAAACAGTCTGCGATATCTGAAAATTAGTCAGACTATTAACCGAGCGAAAGAGTCGGTACTCCCACATGTCCGGTTCAGGATTAATATTCCAATGAATTCGTAATGAATCGGTCTGGCTAAATGAGAACTGTACACTCACTAAGATCAGAATGATATAAAGATACGGCGAAAATTTCATAAGCTCCAAAATCTAAAATCAATTTTATTGGGCAAATAACCTGCCAGAAAGGATCGATGTCTCAAAACAGATAGTATGGAGTGTCAATGGTTACCTGAGTAAAAAATCGTTAAAATCTAAAAGGGAACATTTTCCAAAAAGTGTGCATTATTTTTACAAAATCAATTCAGTACACCCCGAATCTGAAAATGAAAGAATACCTTTTAATATTCGGCCAAAAACGAATATTTTTTGTATTCTTTTGCTGTTTCAATCCCATTATATTAATGTGGATCTGATAGCGAAAGGTACTTGTCCAATCTGAACTCAAATGTCAAAGGAGACAAATTTATGTATTTAATCCTATTGGGAGCACCTGGTGCGGGAAAGGGTACCCAGGCAAAAAAAATAATGAAAAAATACCACATACCACAAATTTCCACCGGCGAGATACTGCGGCAACATGTTAATGAAAAGACCGATTTAGGTAAAAAGGCAAAATCCACTATGGACCAAGGTCAACTGGTTTCGGACGACATTATTTTAGAAATGGTGGCTGAGAGACTAACCCGCAAGGATTGCCGGCTGGGATTTATCCTTGATGGATTTCCCAGAACCATCCTCCAGGCAGAAGGATTGGAGCAAATATTGCAAAATTTGCACATAGAAGATTTAAAAGTGATTGAAATTCATGTGGAGGAGAAAACCATTATTCGAAGACTCACCAGCCGCAGAATATGTTCCAACTGTGGTAAGGATTATAATTTAAATCTGAATCCACCGCCACCCGATAATATTTGTAAGGTGTGCGGGGGGAAGATAATTCAACGGGATGATGACAAAGAGGAAACCATAAAGAAGCGACTGGAGGTCTATAAAAACCAGACAAAACCACTTATCGAATTTTATCAGCAGAAAGGGAATTTTTTTCAAGTGGACGGTGAAAAAGAAATCGTGGATATTTTCAGCGACATTAAGAATATAATTCAATAGTTTTTATCAGAAGTTTATGAAAAAGAATTTTTTGCTAATTTATATATCAGTCCTTCTTCTTATTGTCCTCAGTTGTTCCGGACGGGAGCGTGATAATCCTCTTGATCCGTTGGGAAAATTTAAAACACCGGTCGATCTCCAGCTATTTCCTGATGGTCATCAGGTTACCCTGAATTGGGATGTTAAAGATCTCAAGGATTATTACGGTTTTAGAATATACCGGGCAGTAGACGATACCAATTCTTTCGAACTATTGAAAGAAGTGGATCCGGAGATAAAAAGTTACATTGATAGCTCCGTTGCCTTCTATCGCTGGTATTTTTATAGGGTTTCTGTGCTTGGTTATCAAACAGAGAGTAAACCGTCAAGAATTCAGAAAACCCTCCCGGGTCCAGGTACCATAGAAATTCTGTCCCGATACGGATATTCTATTCATGAATACTCCTACGACCTTTTGCATCGAATGCAGATTTATGATACCGAATTTCCACCAATCAATTGGGCCTGGGACCAAGCCAATGAACAGGTGTGGCTGGCATACGCTCAATATCGCTCCATCAGCAAACTGAACCTGTCCCTCGGGTATGAAGATTTTTTCTTTGAAGATCATTTGCTGATGCCGGTGGATTTAAAATGGGATAACTTAAATCAACGTCTGTATATTTTGGATTCACAAAAAGGGAAAATATATACTTTATCCCAGCAAACAATAATCGATTCCATAGATCTGAATGAAGATAACTATTTCAAAATGATTCTCACCCCAGAGCAAAATATTGCCACAATTGACAGTGACAAGGTTAACATATATTCAGTTGATGGCGTCTCCCTGGATACAAGTTTTCTCCCTCCGGATTATTTAGGACAGGATCTTTTATATGATGACGGCAATGTTTATATTTTAGCAGCAAATATTTCGGATAAAAGATCACTCATTAGAAAATTTCAACTGAGTTCAGGTAAAAGTGAGGATACGTATATTGATGGTTTCTTTGAAATATTTGCCCGTGCTTCAGGAAGAGATTATTTCTGGGCCAGTGAGTTTATTGACTTAAATAATTACCTTCTGGTGAAACTTTCTGATTCAGGGCAACGTCTTTTAGAACGAACAACATCGGGCAATTTTAGTGATATGCAAGTAAATACTATTGACAATTCTTTAATAACCGTTCAAAGATATTTAAATAGAACAGCTTTGTATGACAGCACAGGAGGCTTAATTTCGGAAAACGATGATATTTACGATCCGGTAAAAGCACTCATTCAATAATGCTCAAGAAACTACTGAAAATACTCTACTTTCTCATACCAGTTATTGTTATTCTGGTATTCTTTGTTGATCTTATTTCCTATTACAGCGATATTGCGGTAAGTCCGATTGCCTATATCCGCGAAATTGTTATTTTCGGAATTATATTCCTGGCTTTTCAAATCATAAAGAACCGATTACACTATGATGAATTATCCATTCAACAAAATATTCTATACATCGCAGTCCTTATCGGGGCAAATTTCCTTTTAGCAATCATCATTAATTTGCTTTTCGATCCTACTTATGGAAGCGGTTTCCCGCCAACCTACGGTTCCACCAGCGCGATTATTGCATCATCTATATTCGCCATCTTGGCAGCGCTTACCTTTGTCCCAGCTATATTTATTCTGAAACAACTCATTTTTTACAAAAGGAAGCGAAACACGGCAATTATTTTCAACCTGTTTCTGCTTTCAATAACTATAAATGCCGTAGCAGTATTCATGACCCGACAGCCCGTGGGGTGGTTCCGGTTTAACTCCGATACCCTGGCAAATGATATCTCTTTTATCTTCACCATTATTTTTATTCTCATTTTATCATTCCGTAACGAATGGATAACCCACCTCTCCCGTAAAAAGAAAATAATTTATTTTTTCCTGGGTATTCCGGTGTATGCGGCTATAGCAACCCTGTTCGATTTTGCCTATCGATCTACCTTGCCGGCCTATAGTCTTTCCATAGCGGCCCTCACCTACGCAATGTGGTTGTTCCTGGTTATTTACGGAGGTATAGCACTTTTTAAACTGCTTTTTCATTTGCCAACCGCCCGGGCTTTCGACAGAAAAATGAAAGAATTGAATTCCCTGTATGATCTGGGCCGGATGTTAAACAGCGAAACAAAGATTGAAAAGCTGCTCCCATTAATTACCCAATCTACCTCAGATTTTCTGGAAGGACATTCTACCTGGTTAAGTATTTTCAATCCCAATGAAAACACCTTTAGCGTGGTGTCCAGTTTGAACCTGGAAAAAGAGGAGCTAGAGAAATTGCCATTGACCAAGCTCGATGGATTGAATAAACATATTGTTAATCAAAAAGAAGCATACTTGATTAATGATATCTCCCACAATCGCCAATTCAAAGAGTTGCTAAATTGGAAAAAGGATGCGAAATCAATTTTAGGTGCTCCACTATTCAGCAATCGGGGAAGCCTTATGGGAATGATTTATTCCACCAAGGCTCGTGAATATTCATTTGATATTGACGATATCTCGCTTATTCAGGGAGTAGCCAACCAGGCGGCGGTTGCCCTGGAAAATACCCAACTATTGAAAGAATCACTTGAGCGGGAAAGACTTGAGCATGAATTAAAAGTGGCCAGAGATGTTCAGAAAAAATTATTACCCCAAAAATTGCCTGAAATTTCCAATTTTGAACTGGAAGCTTATTGCCTGAGTGCCTATGAGGTTGGTGGAGATTATTACGATTTTTTCCACTTTGCTGACGGGAAACCGGGTCTGATAATTGGCGATGTTTCCGGAAAAGGAACTTCAGCTGCATTATATATGGCGGAATTCAAAGGGATTATCCAGACCTTAGCCCAAAATCATACAAAACCCTCGGCAATGGCGAGTGAAACTAACCGGATTATTTACCCGAATATTGAAAGAAATTCTTTTGTCAGTGCAATTTTTGCCAAGATTGATCCGGAAACCAAGAAAGTCACCTTTGCCCGTGCCGGACATACCCCGGTGCTGTTTTGTTCAAGTAATGGCAAAGCTTTAAAAACTGTAATGACCAAAGGCCTGGGGTTGGGTCTTGATTCCGGGACTATATTTGATAAAATACTGGAAGAAGAAATCTTACATATCAAAGACAACGGCATCGTTCTGCTTTATACTGATGGTGTCACTGAAGCAAGAAACGAGACCGGTGAAGAGTTTGGGGAAGACCGCTTGCATCAGCTCATTCAGGGATGCAAAAATAAATCAGCTGAAGAAATTAAGGATAATTTATTAAATGCCGTGGTCGACTTCTGTGGAAAGACATCATTACATGATGATCTCACTTTTATTGTTCTGAAAGGCGTCTAGTTAATTAATCGAAATATTGAGATAAGTCAAATATGGATTTTAATTTGGAATATAATTATCGTGAATGTAAAATTGATATTATATTAAACACCTCATTTTTCAGAATTAAAGAAGACGTAAGTATAAGTATTATTAAGGATATAACTTTTTCTGTTAATTTGTCGTAGTCTCAAACAGACAGGCGAGGAGCGTTAGATGGAAAAGTTTGAAGTTTTTCGTAAAGATGCCGAAAGGGTAAGCATCTTAAATATTCAGGGTTATCTGGATGCGCATACCGCCCCGGATTTTGAATCGCATCTGCAGAAACTGATTAAAGACAATAATTTTAATATCATTGTGAATCTTGATGGTTTACAATATATAAGCTCTGCCGGTTTAGGGGTTTTTATGGGCGTAATCGAAGATATACGAAACAACGGTGGTGATCTGAAAATTTGTTGTGCGGCACCCAAAGTTTTTAAAGTCTTCGATCTATTAGGGTTTCCCAGTCTTTATGAATTTTATGATTCTGAAGATAAGGCAATTCAGAAATTCAATAAAGGTAAAAAGGCTTAGGAGCGAAAGGTCCATTAGGTGATATAATGGCTGAGAAGAAAAGAACAGGAAAAAAGTTCAACCTAAAACTGCCTTTGGAGACGGCTAACCTGGAGATTATCCGTGACTTCGTCTCAAGGATCGCTCAAAATATGGGATTTTCAGACGAAAACATTCATCGGATTGAATTAGCTGTTGATGAGGCAAGTACCAATGTCATTAAACATGCCTATAAAGGCAACAGGTCCAATAGAAAATTTTTAACTATTGAAGTAACCGTTTATCAGAATCGAATCGAGATCGATGTGATAGACCGGGGACAGGGATTCGATCCCAAAGAGATTAAAACACCGGAAATGGATGAATATCTTAAAAAGATGAAAAGGGGTGGTCTGGGACTCTATCTCATCAAAACATTGATGGATAAAGTTGATTACACCATTAAACCCGGCGTGAGAAACAGAGTCCGGATGGTAAAGTTTAAGCCAAATGTACAATCGTGATACCAACATTAAAACAATATATACTCAACTTCACATTTCATTGATTTCAAAATTTCCAGTTCAGGAACATATCCTTTTCCTTAATCCATAAAAAAAGGAAGCAAAATGGCGGGATTTCAGGATTACCTGTCGGACAAATACCAGACAGAGAACATTCAGGCCATCAATGAACGACTACTGGAGCTTTCCTCTCTTTTTGAAATCAGTCAGATTTTAAATTCTTCTCTGGAACTGAATGAGGTTTTGAACAATATCCTGTTGATCCCTATGGGTCGATTAATGATCTCCCGCGGTGCAATTTTATTAAAAATAGACGAAAATTTTCAACCAAGATTATGGAAGGGTGTATCGGAAGAGATCTGGGATGCTCGTTTTGCGGAAGAAAAATTGCCAGCAGAAGTTTACTTGATGGATGATAAAGCAAAAAAAAGTGAAGCAAAGATTGATAAAGATTTTATCACATTTTTGACTGACCAAAAATTTGCCATCGCAGTACCGATTACATCCCAAAATCAGCTCATCGGGCTTGTCCTCTATGGGCACAAACTCACCAAACAGGCTTTTACCGAAGAAGAGATCGATTTTATGCTTTCTCTGGCAAATCTGTCTGCAACTGCTATAATGAATGCCTTAAAAGTCGAAGAAATTAAAAATATTAACCTTCAACTTGATGAACGGATCCAGCAGTTAAAAACCCTTTTCGACATTGCCCAGGGATTATCGGCAACTCTGGACAGCGACAAAATTGTGAAACTGCTGACCTATGCCCTGATGGGTCAAATGCTGGTTTATCATTATGCAATAGTTATCCAAAGAAATGGAGATTTGCAAAAGATCGATTGTAAGGGATTCCTTCAGGATAACATAGAAAATGTATCTAAAAAATTATCTCAATACCCAACTTTGGAATCTGCTGCAATAATAGATACTATCGCACCAAAAGAGCTGAAAGATCAATTATGGAAAATTGGGGCGCGAATTTTCATTCCTTTACGTCACCAAAACCAGAATATCGGGTATATTTTGCTTGGTGAGAAAATAAATAAGCAAAAATATACTGATATCGATGTTGAATTTCTAAGCACCTTGGTGAACCAAGCAGTAATTTCTATTGAAAACGCACGCTTATTCAAGGAGACACTTGAAAAGCAAAGAATTGAGCAGGAGTTGCAGGTTGCTAAGACAATTCAGACGAAACTGCTGCCGCGTGAGATCATTACTGTTCCAGGGTATGACATTTGGGGAATCAATAAATCCAGCAAAGAAGTCGGCGGCGATTACTATGATGTGATCCCGATATCAGATAACACCGTGGCCTTGGCCATCGCGGACGTTTCGGGCAAGAGCGTGCCGGCAGCCTTGCTTATGGCCAATTTGCAGGCGGGTCTGCGAAGTCTTATCCGGGAGAATATGCCGCTTGACCAGATTGTAGGAAGATTGAATAATCTTATTCATCAAAATACCGATCTTGATAAATATATTACCTTCTTTGTCGGAATACTAGATATTCGTTCACATGATTTCAGCTATGTGAACGCCGGTCATAATCCGCCAATGTTTCTGCATCCCGATGGTAAATTAGATTTGCTGGATATCGGGGGAATTATTCTGGGAATGATTCCTGATTATCACTATGAAACCGGAAAAATCAAATTTCAGCCTAAAGATATTCTGGTTTGCTATACCGATGGTGTTAATGAAGCCCTGGATAGAAAAGAAGATGAATATGGTGAAGAAAGATTACAGAAATTTATCATCGGAAATAATAAACTGGGAGCCAAAACCCTGGCCGAAGGGCTGGTAGCAGATATACTGAAATTTTCAGAAGGTGCACCGCAGTACGATGATATAACTTTACTAATAGGTAAAAGAGTCAGCTAAAAAATAAATCTAATCCAGTTTAATGCCAAAACTGGTTCCTACCGATAGACCTGCTTCGATAAGATCGGAATCCCGTGGTACTAATTTTTGCCTGCCCATCACCTTTTCTATGGGTACGGATACAATCTGATTTCCATGAACGGCAACCATTTGGTTAAAATTCCCTTTAGCCACCAGATCCATGGCCTTTACCGCAAATTGGGTGGCCAGAATGCGATCCATGGGTGTGGGTGTTCCACCCCGTTGTAAATGCCCGAGAATGGCTACCCTGCATTCTATTTTTGTTTCATTCTCAATCTGATTTGCAATATGTTGTGCTATTCCCCCCAGACGAATTTTTTCCGGACTATCTGAGACCACCTTTCGCACTACCTGCTCCCCACCTTTCTGAACCGCACCTTCGGATGCGACAACAATGCTGAATCGCTTCCCAAAACGACTTCGCTGTCTAACCACCCGTACAATTTCTTCAATCTCAAAGGGGATTTCCGGAATCAAAATTACGTCACCACCCCCAGCTATTCCGGATTCCAAGGCCAGCCAACCAGCGTTCCTTCCCATCACTTCCACTACCATAACCCGGTGGTGGGACTGTGCGGTGCTGTGAAGCCGATCGATGGCTTCCGTAGCGATCGCCCGGGCTGTATCAAATCCAAATGTTGTATCCGTTTCTACTAGATCCTTATCAATTGTTTTCGGTACACCGACTACATTAGCACCCTTCTTTGCCAGCAGACCTGCAATAGTCATAGTCCCATCGCCACCGACGGCGATTAGAGCATCCAGACCCAGATCCTTATAAAGTGCCATACTCTCATCGGAGACATCCTTCACGATAATTTTTCCATTTTCCAGGACATGATGTTGAAATGGGTTAGCCTTATTGCTGGTACCAAGGATTGTTCCACCCTGGGTCAAAATCCCGGAAACATTTTCATAGGTCAGAATAATAAAGCGGTTATCTATAAGTCCTTCAAAACCATCCTTAAATCCAATCACTTCCATGCCGTATCTGGTTATTGCCGTTTTAGTAACACCGCGTATAACCGCATTTAAACCGGGACAATCCCCACCACCGGTAAGAATACCAACCCTTTTGTTCGACATACTATCTCCAAGTTTATCAGAAAGTGCAGTGATTTCGTTTTCATCGAGTGCAAAATTTAAGAACTATATCTTTAACAATGCCAATCATTTCTATTATTTATACCCCTTTATTATTCCGGGTTCGATCAATCTTGCAGGATAATCGTCAAATTTTGGGGAAAGATAATCCGACATTATTCTTGGTATTACGGAATGGACAGAAAAATTTCAGGCGGATTAATGAATCAAAATATAATCGGTCGCGAGTATCAAAAAAAGGGGACTCCCAATTTTAAGAGTCCCCGGACAATTTATTTTTCAGGAACAGTGAATGCCACGAAAATTCTGGCTTCATCCCTCTGAATGTATAATAACAGGGTTTCACCCGGTTTGGTGGACTTTAGAATTTTGTTATAATCAGGGACATTCCTAACCGTCTGACGATTGACTTTAAGGATAACATCACCGGGTTTCAGATTCGATTGATCTGCAACACTTCCTCTTTCAACCTCAGTAATCACTACCGCATCCTTTTCTACCTTCAAATTATACTTTTCTACCAGTTGGGGAGTGATATCGGAGACTTGCAAACCGATATTTTCAGAAGCTCCAGTATTTTCCGATGATGCCGCTACTTCTTCGGTTAGTTCACCTAATTTAACCTCTATTTCTTTATCTTTACCATCCCTTAAAATTCCCAACTTAATTTTTGTATCAGGGCCTGCCGAGGCCACTAAGGTGCGTAGTTCTGCAGAATTTTTTACCTGACGATCATTAAATTTTAACACCACATCTTCTGCCTTCAGACCGGCTTTTTTGGCCGGGCTGTCTTCCTGGACTCCGGAAATCAAAACCCCGGTAGGTGCAGATAGTCCAAGCGCATTTGCCAATTCAGTGTTGATATCCTGAATATAAACACCTAACCAACCTCGGACGACCCTGCCCTTCTCCAGAATATCGGTCATAACTTTATTGGCCAGATTGGAGGGAATGGCAAAACCTATTCCCATAAAACCACCGTTGCGGCTGGCAATGGCGGTATTGATTCCCACCAACTCACCGCGGAGATTGACCAATGCACCACCCGAGTTTCCCGGATTGATTGCCGCATCAGTTTGAATAAAATCTTCATATTGCCGCTGATCGAACAGACCAGTGCGCCCTTTTGCACTAATGATTCCCGAAGTCACAGTATGAGCCAGTTCCTCCGATAGCGGAGAGCCGATTGCCAGAACCCATTCCCCTACTCGGGATTTATCAGAATCTCCGAATTTCAGCGCCGGTAGATCTTTAGCGTCAATTTTGATGACCGCGAGATCCGTGTTTGGATCAGTACCCTTTATTTCACCGTCATATTCTTTTCCGTCCATCAGACGGATTTTGATATTGTCTGCCCCTTTAATGACATGATTATTAGTTAAAATTATTCCGTCAGCCGATACGATAACTCCTGAACCAAGTCCATATCGTTTTAGGTCTTTTTGTGGCTGACTTGGTTGACCAAAAAATCGGTGAAAATCCTGTCCGAAAAATTCCTCAAACGGGAATTGACCGAAGGGCATTCTCCTCCCTTTAATAATCGTTTCCGTGGAAATAGTGACCACAGATCCATTTACCTTTTCCGCGACATTTGCGAAGGCATCGCTGATGGCCTGCATGATATCAGTACCCTCAATATTCCCCAATTCCGAAATTTGGGGAGGTTCTGACGGCATAACAGGATTTTCACCGGCATGTCCGGATTTCATTAAATTGAAGTTTGCGGATATAATCAGGCCGATAACCAAGCCAATCGTAACAAACAAAACACCATACTGAATCAATTTCCGTCTTTCCATTAAAACTCCTCTTTTTTTTGTTTCTTACTCATCCGAGATGAATTGGTTTCATGCATTTATCGTCTCTTTTTCTGCTGATTTTATAACAATCTGATCTTTTTTGAAGTCGACCAAAATCTCTTCTCCCCGGTTAAACTTTCTTTCCAGTATCTCCAGAGCAAGTCTGTCCAGGATCTCTTTCTGGATAATCCTTTTCAATGGTCTGGCACCAAAAGCCGGATCGTAACCTCGGTCTCCCAGATACTTTTTGGCACTATCTGTTAACCGAACGGTCAGGCCCTGATCAGCGAGTTGACGTTCCACAATCACCATCTGTAAGTCAACAATTTTCTCAATATCGGCACGAGTCAGACTATGAAAAATGATGATCTCATCGATCCGGTTTAAAAATTCCGGTTTTAGTTGCTGCCGTAACATCAACAGAATCTCGTTCTTGATTTCATTATAAATAGTCAAATCATCTTTACGACCAATTTCCTGGGACTTTTCTAATATTAAATGCGCACCAAGGTTAGAAGTCATGATAACAATGGTATTTTTAAAATTTACAATGTGTCCCTTATTATCAGTCAAACGCCCGTCATCAAGCAGCTGGAGCAGAACATTGAATACCTCCGGGTGCGCTTTTTCGATTTCATCCAGAAGAATTACTGAATAAGGTTTTCTCCGGACTGCCTCGGTCAATTGTCCGCCTTCGTCGTATCCCACATAACCGGGAGGAGCACCGATTAAACGCGATACAGAGTGACGTTCCATATATTCTGACATGTCGATCCGGACCATGGCATCCTCATCATTGAAGAGAAATTCGGCCAGGGCACGAGCCAGTTCGGTTTTGCCTACACCAGTGGGACCTAAAAAGATAAAAGAACCAATTGGCCTGTTTTTATCCGCAAGTCCGGCCCGGGATCGGCGAATGGCATTCGATACCGCTGAAATAGCTTCTTCCTGCCCCACTACTCTTTTGGCCAGATTACTTTCAATCTTAACCAATTTTTCCCGCTCTGTTTCCAACATACGGGAAACCGGAATGCCGGTCCATTTACTCACGATTTCGGCGATATCTTCATCATCCACTTCCTCTTTTAGCATTCGTCTATTTTGTTGTATCTCCTTCAATTTGGCATTGAAACCGTTCAGCTTCTTTTCCATTTCGGGGATTAACCCATATTTTATTTCTGCTACACGATTCAAATTTGCCTGCCGTTCGCTCTTTTCCATCTCGCCACGCAACTCATCAATTCGAGCCTTTGTCTCTCGGATATTCTGAATGGTCTCTTTTTCCAATTTCCAGTGACTTTGTAAACCGTCCCTTTCTTCCCGAAGGTCGGCCAGTTCCTTCTCAATATTTTTTAATCGGTCTTTGGAAATACTATCCTTCTCCTTTTTCAAGGCCACAGTTTCAATCTCAAGTTGTTTGATCCTTCTTTCCACTTCATCCAATTCTTCGGGCATGGAATTAATTTCTATTCTTAATCTGGAAGCGGCCTCATCAATCAGATCAATCGCCTTATCTGGCAGAAAGCGGTCCGTTATATACCGTTGAGATAAATTGACCGCTGCAATGATGGCAGCATCGGTAATTTTAACCCCATGATGAACTTCATATTTTTCCTTCAATCCACGCAGAATCGACACCGAATCCTCAATGGATGGTTGATTAACCAGTATCGGCTGAAATCTTCGTTCCAGGGCGGCATCTTTTTCAATATATTTGCGGTATTCGTCAACGGTTGTTGCACCAATACAACGCAATTCGCCCCGGGCCAGAGCAGGTTTTAACATATTCGAAGCATCAATACTTCCTTCTGCAGCACCCGCACCTACCAGAGTGTGTAATTCATCAATAAAAAGGATGATGTTTCCATCCGATTCCTCAATCTCTTTCAGGACGGCTTTTAGCCGGTCTTCGAATTCACCCCTGAACTTCGCTCCGGCAATCAAAGCACCCATATCCAGAGCAACAATCTTTTTCTCGGCTAAATTTTCGGGGATATCTCGACGCACCATTCTTTGGGCAATACCCTCAACAATTGCCGTTTTTCCAACTCCCGGATCTCCGATCAACACCGGATTATTTTTAGTCCTGCGGGAGAGCACCTGAAGAACTCTACGGATTTCCTCATCCCGGCCGATTACCGGATCCAATTTACCCCGGTTTGCCAGTTCGGTCAGATCCCTGGCATATCTCTCCAAGGCCATATACTTACCTTCCGGATTCTGATCAGTCACCCTCTGATTTCCCCGGACGTCCTTCATGACCGACAAAATATTGGAACTGGTTAAACCATTGTGAATCAGAAGTTCCGCTGCCTTCGATCCTTTGAGTTTCGTAATAGCCAGTAATAGGTGTTCCGTCGAAACAAATTCATCTTTCAGATTTTTTGCTTCGGTTAATGCCAGATTAAATAACTGGTTCAGATTTGGACTGGCATATATTTGCCCTGGGGCACCGGAGACTTTTGGGAACGTATCTGTAATCCGCTCAAGTTCGATTTTAAATGGATTTAATTGGATACCAATTTTCTTAAAAATCGAAGGCACTATTCCCTGCTCATCCATCAGCATTGCCAGGAGTACGTGTTCCGGTTCTATCTGTTGCTGTCCCCTTTCCTGGGCAAGCTGCTGGGCGTTGGAAACAGATTCCTGTGATTTTATAGTTAGTTTTTCTAAATTCATTCTTTCCTCACTTTCTTTAAACAGTCCCTTAAACGCATTTAATGTGCCAGAAACTATATCGGTATCTGTAAGTAATTGAATAATTTAAAATTAAAAAATTAATAGGGAAAAAAAATTAAATCGGAGAGAATTTTATATCAAAATGGTGACAGATTTATCTGTCATATAGACAGAATCAGAGGTCTAAATTCAGGCTTTTCATCATAGAATATAATCTTCGCCGGGTTATCCCCAGAATTTTTGCTGCGGCTGTTTTATTGCCATTTGCCATTTTCAGGGCACGGTTTATCAGGAAGGCCTCGAACACATCAAGATCAAAACCGCTCTCAGGTATTTGAAAATTGTAATTCATCTCTGTCCTGGTTGTTTTCCAATCAGGTAAATGTTCCGGTGTAATAACAGCATCAGACATTATTGATGCCCGTTCAATTACATTTTGCAGTTCCCGTATATTTCCCGGCCAATCATGCTCCATCAATTTATTCAGAGCAAACCTGTCCACCGCAACAAGCGCACTGTTCTTGATAAAATGATTTACCAGTTCGGGGATATCTTCTTTCCTGTACCGCAGTGGGGGTACTTTAATTGGAAACACGTTTAAGCGATAATACAGATCTTCCCGGAATGCTTTTTCCCGCACCATTGTCTCCAGATCGCGATTAGTGGCAGCAATTACCCGCGAATCTACCCGGATGCCTTGGTTTCCCCCCAACCTGAATATTTCTTTATTTTGCAGCACTCGTAAAAGTTTGGCCTGGATGGGTAGGCTCATATCTCCGATCTCATCCAGAAAGATTGTCCCGCCATTGGCAATTTCAAATTTACCAAGTTTACGCTGTACCGCTCCTGTGAATGCACCCTTCTCGTAACCAAATAGTTCACTCTCCAGCAAATTCTCAGGTAGAGCGGCACAATTTATGGCAAGAAAGGGCATATCTTTTCGATTGCTGCTGGAATGGACGGCTTCAGCCACCAGTTCCTTACCCGTACCACTCTCCCCCAATATGAGTATATTGGACTCTGTACCTGCTGCCTTTTCAATCAATCGGTAGACTACCTTCATCGGATCACTGCGCCCGATGATCTGGGTAAAATAAACCGGTTTTTCGGAGCGGGATTTTAGCGATAAATTCTCCGCAAGAATTTTTTTCTGCTCCGAGATGCGCTTTATTCTTAAGATCAACTCTTCCATCTCAAAAGGCTTAATCAGGTAATCCATGGCACCCTCCCGGAGCGCCTCCACTGCATTCTTTTGGGAAGCGAATGCCGTCATCATAATAACTTCAACGGAGGGATACAAGGATTTGATCTGCTTGAGAAGATCTATTCCACTCATACCTTCCATTTTGATATCGGTGAGTACAACCTGGCAATTATTCTCTTCCATCCATTTCAGTGCGTCTTCACCAGAATTCTTATATTCGGCCGGTAAATTTTCCTGTTCCAGACCAGCCTGGACCGCTTTACAGAACTTTGTTTCGTTGTCAACAATCAGGATGGGATTCATACCAAAGTAGATTTATTTTAAGATGGCACGGAGGAGAATCAGAAAGCCTTTTTCGTTGCTTTTTATCATATCACGATATTTTTTCGCATCTGTAAAACCGGGCGCGATTTCCAGTGCCTTCTCAAATTCGGTAATGGACTGCAGGTATAGGCTTCTGCTCTTGATAAGATTATAGACGCCCAGCTCATTCCAGTAATCCGGAAATTTTAGAACATTTTCATCTTTACTTATGAAATAAGATTCATATTTATCGATAACTTCCTGGGAAAGCTCGTTTCCGCCAAATAAAAAGCGGAGGTAAAATTCATATATTTTATCTTTTTCCGGGGCAAAATCAACCAGTTTTAACTGAAAATTTTCTATTTCCGGAAGGATAACCTCATGGTTATTATCCTTCAATAAATCCAGTAACTGGGTGAAATGTTTCTGCCAATGGCTCTGTTGATACCTGCTTAAATCCCTAACCTGTTTAAGGTAAATAACAATTCTTGCGGGAACAGCAACTGCACGCGGGTCTTTAGCTCCTTCCAGCGCAGATTTATATAACGCTACACCCATGTTAAACTGGCATTCCGAATAATTCGGATTGATGTCGATCGCAGCCTTAAACGCAGTGGTCGCTTTATCGAAGTCTCCCAAAAATAAATGAGACAATCCTACAAAATTATATAAATCCGGATATTTATCTCCCAGATCCATTGCTTTCTGAAACACGTTTAGTGCTTTATCAAATATTTTAGATTTAAGATAAGATATGCCTAATCCAATATAAGATTTTATAAATTTCGGATCCTGTTCAAGGGCAATTTTAAATTGCCGGGTAGCCTCTTCAAATAAATTACGTTTCAAAAACATGCATCCCAGATGAAATCGAGAAATTGCATGTTTGAACCGATTTAATTTTTCATCGATGAGATACAGAGCCTCTAACTCATCAATGACATCATTATGAAATTCTTTGGTAATGTTATTTAGAAATTCATAATTTATTTTGGCAGGAGAATTTCTGAGGCTTATCGGCATTTCCTTTGAGGTTAGGAACATACCTTTTTCAAATACTTCGGAAATCACTTTTTTTGATTCTGAAATAATGCCGGTGTGAATATCAAACACCCGTTCACCAATCTCAACCTTATCATGTAGACCAATGTTTTCCAAGGCATATCCTCAACAAAAAGCAGAAGATTCCAGGTTTCGGTACCAAATAAAAAAAGGGCTTATTAAATATAAGCCCTTTTTATGGCAAAATAAAAGTTCTTATTCTTTTGGAACAGGATGTGCAATCATCGCTGAGTATTTGGCAAAATCAAATCCCTTGAATGTAGGTGATTTTTCATTATGGCAGGTCTTACATGTTTCTTCGGTTGGTACCACCAATCCGTAATCTGCAGCTTTAGCAGTGCCTGCATAAAGATCTTTCATGACCTTCATACTTTTGTATTCACTGCCAGGGCCATGACATGCTTCACAACCTACACCCTCATCCTGAGAAAAACTTGCCTCAAACATACTGGCTGGCTTTCCAAATCCGGTTACGTGGCAGGTTAAGCACTTGTCGCTTTTCTGCGGATCTTCAATTTCCATTTTTGCAGCAATCGCTTTCGATTCATCGGATGCCAATGTCTGATATGCTTTTGAATGTGCTGATGATTCCCATATTTTGTAAGCTTCTCCACTTTTCTTTGAACTATGGCACATTTTGCACTTTTTCGATCCAATGTACTTGAATTCTTTGTCCTGGGCGTAATTCTGTACTACAAAGAAACCAATCACGAAGATTACCAGCAATAAACTCAATACCTTTCTGCTCATAAGATGATTCCTCCACTTTAATTATTCTTCTGATATATTAAAATAACCACCATTTAAAAGCAAGTTAATTATGTTTTCATTTATTCCTTTTTTTAACAATATCCTTAAGACCTAATTTAGACTTTAATTTTTCAGACGCGGTTCCTCGCTACCTTCAAATCAGCATCAAATTGAATATACGATTTAAAAAATTCTCTGAAAACTTCCAGCATCTTCTCATCCAAATTCGGATCAATTTTGTAGTAAACCCATTTATCCCGCCGGTAATGAACCACCCAACCCGCGTGTCTTAATGTAGAGAGATTACGGGAAATTTTACTTTGTGGAACTTCGAGGATTTCGGAGATCTCATTAACATGACAGGCTGGACAGTTTAGCAGTAAATTTACAATTCTTAATCTGGTTGTATCTCAAATTGCTTTAAAAAATTCGGTCAGATTATTGATCATCAGATTTCCCCCATCATTTCTTCTCTCTAAACAAGAAATTTTTGATTCTTAACGGGCCTCCTTTTATAATTCGAATCTGTAAAATCTTCACTCCCATACATTTTCATTCGGTTAATTCACTGAAGATTATACCAATTTTGCTTTGATTTGTTTAAGCAATTGAAGTAAATTATATCAAAATTAAATGGAGGAGATATAGTGAAGTCGATTTTATTTTTAGTTATGTTTTTAATGTTGGGGCTTTTTTTGATGAGTTCATGCAACCAGGAAAAAGCAGAAAAAACAGAGATGGAGGTAACAGCCGATACCAGCAGTGCCATGTATATATCGGCCGACATGTTAACTTATCCTGAGGATGTAACCTGTGGGATGGATCTGCATAAACATGCCATAGCAGATACCGCCATTTATGAAGGTCAGCTGTATGGATTTTGCAGTGACTATTGTAAAAGTAAGTTTAAAGAAGATCCAAAGGCAGTTCTGGCAAAATATGAGAGTGAAAAGAAATAAGCATCGATATTAGAAATTAGATAATAAAAAAAAGGAAGTGTTCACTTCCTTTTTTTATTTAGCTTTGTCTAAATTTCTATTTAAAAATCCCCGCAAGATCACAATAAATCCAACCACAATTAATATCAATGGCCAGTATAGGTCGACTGTATCTTCAAAATAAAAAGGAGGTAGTAACTGCAAATATTCCAGTAGAAATAGTATGCCGATGAGTAACAACAAATTTCCGTATAATAAATATCCCCAATCTTTGTTTTTAAAGAAAAACAGAATGCAAAACGAAAAACCAAAAGTTAGTGTAAAAATCGTTAAACTTAACCCCGGGGATAATGAATAAAAATGGAATTCTCCTAATAAAAAATATGTTCCAATAATTGAAAACCAGGAACCAACGTACAGATTTCTGCGGGGTGTTTTCTCAAATCCTTTTATCAAAAGCAATAACCCGATCACTAAAAAACCGATACTTCGAATAAAAGACCAGCTAAAAATATCAATCCCCAAATTGTGGACGACAATAAGTAAACCTATTGTAATTAATGCTATTCCCGCTATTTTTGTATTTCTCATGCGGACTCACTGCCTGAATTTTCAGATGCTTCCGGTAAAACAAATATCAAAACAACATAAACCAAAACTCCCAATCCAATGGAGGCTAACGATGCTAATACCCAGAGCAGACGTACTATAGCCGGGTCTATCTTAAAGTAATTTGCAATTCCCGCGCAGACGCCGGCAATCATCCGGTCCTTCCTACTTCGGGAAATATTGTTAAAAGATAAACTCGATTTTTCACCATCCTCACTGTCGGCGGTTTTACGACTTCCCGAAAAAATGATTAAAACTCCGATCAGGATCAAAAATACTGCCCAAATTGAAGACCAGGGTATATGCCAGAAGTGAAAATAGTTAAAAAAACCAAATTCTTTAAATAATAAAAGCGCTCCAAGACAAATTAACAGAATGGCCCAGAAAAAGCTCCGGTCTCTGGCTTCGCCTTTTTGAGTCACATCCTCCGAGGGATTTTCAGGGACGATAATCATGCCAACAATATACAATATAATCCCGATACCACCGGCGAAGGTTAGTAATACAAACAAGATTCGAAAGAGATTGGCATCGGTATTAAAATACTCACCCAGCCCACCCGACAAACCGGCAATGTAACGGTCAACTTTAGACCGATATAGTTTTTTCTGATCTTTTTCTGAGGAATCCATTAAAAATCTCCTAAAATATTTTTATCAATTATAACGCATTTCAATCCGGCTTGTTACAATTAAATTGAAAGTTTTAAATCCATAATCTTATATCTTAGGGTTCCTGCCGGGACATTAATTTCAACAACATCTCCTTTCTTCTTACCAAGAAGCGCTTTACCCACCGGAGATGTGGTTGAGATTTTATTCAAATTAAAGTCAGATTCAGCTGGTGAAACCAGGGTATATTCAACCTCCAGTTTATTCTTGAGATCTTTTAACTTAACCCGGGACAGAATCGTTACTTTATCTTTCGCCATATCATCTTTACTTAAAACCTTTGCCCGACTTAAGGTTTGCTCAATTTGAGTAATTTTTGATTCCAGGAGAACCTGAGCTTCTTTGGCTGCATGATATTCAGCATTTTCCTTAAGATCCCCAAAATCCCTGGCTTCAGCAATTTTCTTCGATATTTCGGGACGTTTATTCTGTTTGAGTTCCTCTAACTCACTTTTCAGATTATCGTATCCCTCCTGGGACAGATATATATAATCCGGCATTATCTTCTCCTTCTAATTTTTTGAAAGTCTCCTTCTTCCGGTACCCTCAACCCTTTCCACACTTAAAATACCCTTTAATTTACTGATCGCATTAATCACCCGGGTCAAATGAGGCAAATTTTTGACCTCTATAATCAACTTACCGGTTACCAGTTTATCCTTCGCCTTCAGATCCACATGGATAATGTTGGTGTTGTGGGCAGAAATCGCCTGGGTCATATCCCTCAACAGATTATGTCTATCCTCGCCCAATAACGCCAATTGGACCTTAAAGCGCTCATCAATTTCAACCGTCCAGTTCACTGCGATGGTTCGGTCTTTCTTTTCTATCAGTCGCTGAACATTCGGGCAGTTCGTTCGATGGATAGTTACTCCTTTACCTTTGGTTACGTAACCAAGGATTTCGTCTCCGGGTACGGGTTGACAACACTTGCCGATGTGAACCACCATATTGTCTATGCCTTCTACCTGAACTGCCGAGTGCTTTTTACCCCGTCTCAAGATCTTATCCATTATCGTGTCTTTAGGCTCGCCTACCTTGCCTTCAGTGACGATGGAAAAGACTTTTTCGATGGAAATATCACCCCTGCCGATAGCAGCCTTCAGATTTTTCCCATCCTCAAAATGCAGTTTGTGGATGAGATTTTCAATCCGTTCGTCGGTTAATTTTAGATGATATCTTTTAAAATATTTTAACAGGATCTCCTCACCCAGTTTTACACTATGGTCAAATTGTATTTCCCGGAGATATTTACGTACATGATGGCGGGCTTTACCCGTCTTAACAAAAATCAACCAATCCTGGCTTGGACTTTGATTCTGGCTGGTTATAATTTCGACCTGATCGCCGCTGTGTAACTCGGATTTGAGTGGAACAATTTTGCCATTTACTTTTGCCCCGATACAGTGCATACCCACATTGGTATGAACAGCAAAAGCTAAATCAACCGGGGTAGCGCCCTTGGCAAGTTTTATGACATCTCCCTTGGGAGTAAAGACAAAAACTTCGTCCTGGTATAAATTAATCCGGAGACTATCCAAAAAATCCTTCGCATCGACCGTCTCACCTTCATCAAATTGTTCCAAGAGCTGTCGTACCCATAAGAGCTTCTCATCAATATCATCCTTCGATTCAATTACTTTCCCCTCTTTATAACGCCAGTGTGCGGCAATACCCATCTCCGCTATCCGGTGCATTTCCTGAGTCCGAATCTGAACCTCGACCATACGGCCCAGGTTATCTACCACTGTAGTGTGCAAAGACTGATATCCATTAAATTTGGGCATGGCGATATAGTCTTTGAACCGTTCATAAACCGGAATAAAAAGATTATGGATAATTCCTAAAACATAATAGCACTGAGCAACATCTTCCACAATAATCCGGATAGCTACCAGATCGTAGATTTCTTCCAGGGGTTTATTCCGCATCTTCATTTTCCGGTAAATGCTATATAGATGCTTCGGCCTCCCCTGCACCTCCGCGTTAATTTCGTGCTCTTCCAGCTCTTTTTGGATGGGTTCTATAATCTTCTGAATGGATTTTTCCCGTTCTTCTTTTCTTTCATTCAGTCTCCGGGCTAGATCAGTATAGGCCTTATTGTCGATGAACTTGAATGACAAGTCCTCGAGTTCACTCTTTAGTTGAGCCATACCAAACCGATGTGCCAGGGGAGCATATACATCCCGGGTTTCCAACGCAATGCGCATCCGCTTTTTTGCTGCCACATGCTGTAAAGTTCTCATATTGTGCAGACGGTCGGCAAATTTGATGATGATAACCCGTATATCCCTGGCCATAGACAAAAGCATTTTGCGAAATGTTTCGGCCTGGCGGAGTTCCAGGCTAAGCGATTTTCGTCCGCTAATTTCGCTAATTTTAGTAACACCATTAACCAGACTGGCTATATCCTTATTGAATTTTTCTTTCAGGTCATCCAAAGTAAAACCGGTATCCTCAACTACATCGTGCAGTAATCCGGCGGTGATGGTTGTGCTATCCATTCTCAACTTTGCCAGAATTGATGCTACATTAAGGCAGTGTTCAAAATAAGGTTCTCCGGAATAGCGCAACTGATCCCGGTGTGCCCATAAACCAAAATGAAAACCATTTATCAGCAAATCTTTATTGCAATGCGGATTATAACTGCAAACCTCCTCCAGTATCTGGTTAAACTGAGGTTCGTATTTTTCCAGCAATTTTTGATATTTGGGATCTTCCTTGTCGATTCTAAACATAGCAATACTAATCCTAAAGGACGGAATACCTTTATGAAATTTTTAAAAACAAAGGTTTATGAAATTAATTTCGCGAAAAACCCAGGATGCCTTTTTCTTTTATCACCCGAATTAATCTCGGTCGGTAAATCAAATCGAATGTATTACCTTTATCCGGAAAAAGCGACAACGCAAAATTTCGGGCGTTCTGAACATACTGCATGGCCTCTTTAAAATTTAATTCCTGACTTTGATAGAGTAATTGTATTGTCAGATCCATCATTAACTGTAAACGTCGTAATTTTTTATTTTCTTCCTGTAGTGCAAAATGTTCTGGCATAACTTTCTTTTCGGTAAATAATTATAGGAAAAAGCTAAATAATAAAATAATGAATTTCAAGTACTTATTTTTGGTGAACCTATCCCAAAATTTTTTGGCCGCTTACTTTTAAAATGATAAATCAAGTCACAATATTTATACAATAAACTGTTCCCTATTAAGTCCTATTTTTGATTTGAGCGTTGCCTGTGTTTAAATTATCTAATATATTTCCCGCCATATAAAAGGAGGAAACTAAATGAAGTATGTGTTTTTTTCTGCCATGGCATTTTTCCTGATATTTGGTTGTTCAAAATCGGTCGATACCAGTAAACCGGCCAAGATTGATGAATCGAAATACGTGACCACCGAGAGTGGTTTGAAATACGCAGATATTAAGGTTGGAACAGGTGAAACTCCTTCGCCGGGAGATAAGGTGGTAGTTCATTATACTGGTTGGTTAATGAATGGTACCCGCTTTGACAGCAGTGTTCTGAAAAACAGACCTTTTGAATTTACCCTGGGTGTTGGTCAGGTAATCAAGGGCTGGGACGAAGGCGTTGCCACCATGAAAGTCGGTGGTATTCGACAATTAATTATTCCTCCGGAATTAGCATACGGACAGAATGGTGCCGGCAATGTGATTCCGCCAAATGCGACACTGATTTTTGAAGTGCAGCTTTTGGAAATAAAGAAATAATCGCGCAAAATATCGTAAGTTTGACTTATTTTTCCGATATATTTTTTTGAGAAATGCCCGATTGATTTTCTAATCTGGCATTTTTAGATATAAGTCGTTCCCGTCGGTAAAGTAAATCATCCCGGATTTTCAGCAGTGGATGCTCTCTTTCCAACTGTTCATACAAGACCATTCCCTCCAGACTGTGCTGAATTAATTCCAGCGCGGCGGCATAGTTTTGTTCCTTGTGTTCATAATATTTAGCCAGTTCAACAATCGCCTCGGGATGGTTTTTTTGTAGTTTCAGTAAATCATGAAAAACCTTACCGGATTCTTCAGTTTCTCCCGATCTCTTCAACAACATTGAGTAATAGTACATTGACTCAATCTGAATCTCGTGATTCGTACTATGCCCCATTAAAAACTGCAATAATGGTTTCGCCTCAATATAATTCTTCCGGTCAAATAAATATCTGGAGTAAGAAAGAATATCCGTCTCTTCATCCAAAACGGAAAGGGGATCGTTTACAACGCCGGCAATATGTATAGCCAGCAATACCAAATTTACTATATCGTGATAATTATGCTCCAGCACATCCCGCAAAAGATTTGCATTTCTTTTTCTGATATATTCAAAATAAAGCTGCGGGATCATCTCTCCCGGGATATCATCAATCCGGGATTGTCCCAGGATGGCGAATTCAAGGTTTTGCAGATCGCAGGAAGACAGCCGCCGCTTCCACAAACGCCGGGACGCATGCAGCAGATCGATATGCTGTAACTGGTCCAGGCAGGATTCCATCCGGTTCATTACAAATCGGGTACGCAAGAGAGGAACATCAAAGGATTTTCCATTAAAGGTGATCAGATGGTCAAAATCGATGAAATTATTCTCCACCAATTTAAGCATTAACCACTCATACTGAAAATCCGGCAGGAGATATTGCCGAACCACGATATGATCCAGTTCAATATGACCCAGCCCAACCAGAAAAGCAAAAGTCCCTGTTCCCCCGGAAAGACCAGTAGTTTCCAGATCAACAAAGATAGTTTTCCGTAGATTTAATTCACCGGATTTAACCTCAGGGGTGATATGATGGAAATTCGAAAATTGAAAGTCGTGGATTTTCAGGAATTCCAGCGTATTTAAATCGTATAATGGATAATAATTTTCCTTCAGGATGATAAAGGAATTCTGGTCCTGCAAAACTTTTGCAGCTAATTCGCGCTCAAAATCCTGAATCCAGGAGGGATTTTCTCCAACGGTCCTTTGGTCCGGCGCTCTTGAGGATTTCGATTTATCTAATCGATTTAATTTATCTCGAAGGTTCACAAAATTTTCACTTCAATAAAAATCGTCTAACGCTGTTTTAAATCATTATTTAAGATTTCCAGCAATTTAATGGCATAACTTTTACCACTTTCACCCACCTCTAGGACCGGCCCAACACAACTTGGGCAGCCGATATCGCAGGGACATTTCTTCACCAGATCAAACGAACCTTCAACCATGGGATAAGGATAATTCATGAATTTCCAGCTCAATCCCACACCTCCCGGGAAGTTATCATAAAGATAAACTGTCGGTTTCTGCGAAAAAGGTGCCCGGACCATCGGTACTGCTCTTATATCCGTGGGATCACACATAATGTAAACCGGGGAAATATTTCGAAGCACATTTGCTACTGCCTGCAGAGCCCCTCCCAATTGCGATTGCTGGATACCGCACTTTTCAATTGCCTGGGGAGTAAATTCGATCCAGCAGGAATTTGTAGCCATTTCAATCTCGGGAAGATTTACCTCACCGGCACCCACATTTTCATGACTGAACAGCTTAATTTTCTTATAACCGGTAGTTACTGTGCTTACGTTAACTTCCCCATAATACAGCGATAATGAAGCAAAATCTCTCTTTTCATCCACTTCCAGAACTTTGATATTGGTCTTGGTAATGGCGTCGGTAAAATAATCCACACTCACATGCCGTACATACGCTTTCTTGCGTTCCCAATCCAGATTATCCACATGAAATTGATTTGTCTCATGCATGTAGATGGCTTCCTTATGAACCAGCATCTGGGCGCTGAAAAGATCCACTTCGCCGATAACCCGGTCACCTTTGGTTTTGTCAATAATCACCACATTATCTGGCGAGGCGCTGCGCAGACTCACTTTTTCGGCAGGATAGATTTCGCTCATCCAGTAATATTTGCCATCTGTATATCTCAAGACATTCTTATCCTTCAGATATTCCAGTATTTCCCGGGAACCTTCCATTCCAAAATGTTCATTTTCGGTAAAAGGAATTTCAAAAGCGGCACATTTCATGTGACTCATTAAAATTAGAAGATTATTCGGATCGATGACACTATTTTCCGGCGATTTCCCAAAGAAATATTCCGGATGCTCCATCAGGTACTGATTCATCGGTGAACTGCTGGCTACCAAAATTGTCACTGAAGTACTGGTGCGTCGGCCGGCTCTCCCTGCCTGCTGCCAGGCGCTGGCAATACTGCCGGGATATCCCGCCAGAATAGAGACATCCAGTTGCCCGATATCAATACCCAGCTCAAGGGCATTTGTGCTTACAACAGATAAAATTTTCCCTTCCTTTAGTCCCCTCTCAATTGACCGGCGTTCGTTGGGCAAGTAACCACCCCGATACCCGCTCACCCGGTTAGCAGGTATATGCAAACTTTTAGCGGTTTCTTTTATATATTTGGTAATAATTTCCACCCGAATCCGGCTACGGGCAAAAACAATAAACTGGACATGGGATTCCAAAAAGTGGGTCGCCAACTTTCGGACTTCATTGATCACCGAACGGCGAATTCCCAATTCTTTATTAATTACCGGAGGATTATACAGGATAAAGTGCTTTTTCCCTGAAGGTGCACCATTTTTGTCAATCAGATGAATTGGTTCTTCAATTATTTTTTCGGCTAACTCCGCCGGATTGGCAATGGTGGCGGAACAACAGATAAAACGGGGATGGCTGTTATAAAAATCGGCAATTCTCTTAAGACGCCGGATAAGATTTGCCAGATGGCTCCCCAGAACGCCCCGATAATAATGGATTTCGTCGATGACCACATACTTTAGATTTTCAAACAATTTTACCCAGATGGTGTGGTGGGGTAATATTCCCTGATGCAACATATCCGGATTTGTGATAACGATGTGCCCGGAGCGCCGGATGGCTTTCCTGGCTGTGACAGGGGTATCACCGTCAAATGTATAGGTCCGGATATCCATCTCCATAAGGGTGATGATATCATGAAGCTCCTTCAACTGATCCTGGGAAAGGGCCTTGGTTGGAAAAAGGTAAATCGCCCGACTCTCAGGATCGTCCATGATGCTATTCAGGACGGGTAAATTATAAGCCAGGGTCTTTCCGCTGGCAGTCGGCGTCACCAGGGCGACATTTTTGCCTTCACTGATTGTATCATAGGTTTCCAACTGATGAGAATAAAGTTTTGAGATCCCCTTTTCCTTCAATGCATCTTTAATTTTCGGATTCAACTGTTCCGGGAAATCAGCATAAACCGGCTCCCTTGCCGGGATTTCCTGCCAGTGGACAATATTAGCAGATATTTCCGGATCCGAACGCAGGTAATCAATTAATTGTTCTAAGGTCATCTGTTAACATAATCCTAGAAAATTCATCTTAAGAATCCAAATTCTTCCTGTGAAGTTTATTTTGAGATTCTGGAAAAAGCAACCGAAAATAAAGACCAGATTTAAAACATTTTAATTTCTTAAATATGCAGACTTTATAACATTTTGGTTTTAACCAGGGTTGTTCCTAAATTTATTTTATGAACATTGCACCAGTATCATCTCTTCAGCTGATATCTGTTCGTTGGTGGAATGCCAATGCCTTTTACGCTATCAGTCTGGTTGAAGCTTTCCATGGTAACGGAATTACCAGTATAGCCGGTGGCCGTGGAGAAAGCCCTCCACTGCAGAAAGCACAAGAATTAAACTTACCAGTTTTTACTAACATTAATTTGGAGACCTATAATCCAGTTAAATCTATGCAAAATGTTCATAGCCTCATTAAATGGATGAAAAGTAATAACGTCGATTTAATAAATGCCCACCGGGCAGAGGATATATTTTATTCGGTGGTAGCAAAAAAACTCTCGCACAACAGCTTTCCGGTTATCCGATCGGTAGGTGATGTTCGCCCACCCAGGAAGAATTTCATCAATAAATGGCTATACGAAAATACGGATTTTGTGATTTTCAGTTGTAGGGCGATGTATGACAAATATCAACAGGTCTGGCCCATATTCGAGGATAAAAGTGCCATAATCTATAGTGCTATAGATACTGATGAATTTTGTGTAATGCCAGAAAGACCAGCATTGAGGAAGGAACTGGGAATTTCTGAAGATAAAATTGTGGTGGGCATTATCAGTCGATTATCTCCGGTAAAAGATCATCAGACTTTTTTGGAAGCCGCAGCTATCCTGGCAAATAGATTTGCTGATGTACGTTTTCTGATCAGTGGTGAAGAAGCCCAGTTGAGTCATGAGGATCTGTTCAGAGTTGCCCAGAAATTAAATATTCAGGACAAAGTGATTTTATTGGACCGACAGAACGACATAAAGGAATTAATTGGAAGTATTGATATCGGTGTCGTGGCCTCCAAAGGCTCGGAGGTAATTTGTCGAATAGCAGTTGAGTATATGGCCCTGGGAAAACCACAGGTTGTTACTGCTACTAACGTCTTACCTGAAATAATTGAGCAGGGAAAGAACGGTTTTATTGTGCCGGCACAGGATCCACAGGCAATGGCGGAAAAGCTGTCTCGATTAATTGAAAACCCGGAACTGCGAAAACAGATGGGAAAACAGGCCCGTCAGATAGCAGAAAATAAATATAGTTATAATACTCTGATTGAAAAAACGTTACAGGTCTATAATAGGGTGATTACGAAATGCAAGTAATGAACTGGCTATTAGATACGAGGAAAGACTATATAAAGCTTGAATCCTGTTTACCGGGTTGGGGAGATAACTCTCATTCGTTTTAAGTGAATGGCCTTGGCATATCTTAAAAACACATCAAAACCAGAAATGCTACAGATACAAAATCCTAGGAAACCATCAATAAATCCACCTTGTAAGAGATAACTCTTTATAAACTTAAAAACCGGTAGTACGATCAATTTTAAATACAACAAATCTTCATTTTTTTGCACAAGCTCTTCGGCCGCCAGTCGCGAATATCTATCAACTCTCTGAATATGATCCGAAAGTGAGCGAAAAGAATAATGGAGAAGATCCCCACGAAGGTTAGCTACTTCTAACGGTTCATTAAACTGAAGTTTTTCATGCACAAAATCACCGGACCACTGAGCTTTGTTTTTTGGAAAAATCCTTAACTTTCTATCCGGATACCAGCCGCAATGATGAATCCATTGTCCGCAATAGTTGGAAAGGCGGTTAAAGGAAAAAGCTCCTGTCATTTGTTCTTTTACCCTCTGAATTGAATGAATCAGCGGTTCGGAGAGAACTTCATCTGCATCAATCGAAAGGATATAATCATTATTCGTTTTGCCGATACCAAAATTTTTTGCATGGGCATATCCTTTCCACTCCAGCTGAAAAACTTCAACCTGATATTCCCGGCAAATGCTAACCGTATTATCGGTGCTATGGGAATCAACAACGATTATTTTATCAGTAACCTGAGTTACGGATTCCAAACAACGCCGAATATTTTGTTCTTCATTTTTAGTGATAATAACTGCAGAAATCTTGGTCATTAGTGTGAATTTTGTTTTAAAAGTAGGATACTATTTTTGACATCTGTAAATTATCAGAACATAAAATTGATTTCGTGATCACTGAATCTAATTCTAATATAAGCACAAATAATTTTTCAAAGAATGAAAAAAGGAATCAAACGCATCCTGCTCATCAGAACGGATCGGATTGGTGATGTTATCCTGACCACACCTATGATCAGTCTGCTACACGACGATTATCCTCAAGCGAAATTATATTTCTTAACCCGGGAATATACTGCACCGCTCCTGGATCATTATCAATTTTTGCATCGGACGATTATTTATGATCCCGAGGGAAAACATAAAGGTATTACCGGTCATCTAAAATTATCCCGGGTGTTAAAAGAACTAGAAATAGATGTAGCATTTCTATTTTTCCCTACATTTAGATTGGCTTTCGCCCTCAGATTTGCGGGTATAAAGTATCGGGTTGGTATGGGGTATCGCTGGTATTCATTCCTGTTAAATAACCGGATTTTCGAACACCGGAAATTTGGTTTAAAACATGAGTTGGAATATAATCTTTCCTTACTAAACAACTTTATCACCGATTCTCCCACTCCCGATCAGATTATATTTGATTTTCAGTTTGACGAATCGCTTAAAAATTTACGACTCAAGATTTTAAAAGAAAATAACCTGAAAGAAAACTATCTGATTATTCATCCGGGCAGTGGCGGTTCAGCGCCAAATCTGCCTCCGCCGATGTTTTCCCTGATTATCAAATACCTGGGAGAGAGAATTCAGTTATCTGTTTTTCTGGTTGGGAGCAAAACTGAAAAAACGTTAATTGATGTAATAGAACAACTTACAAAATATTCCCATCTCATTAAAATTGCCGGTGAGTGGGATCTGGAAACCTATATGGCTATGATAGCCGGAAGTAAATTGTTTATATCCAACAGTACCGGACCTTTGCACATTGCCCGTACCTTTGACATTCCTTTGATTACATTTTACTGTCCGGCAATCCCCTGCTCACCCCGGCGTTGGGGACCTTATAACCGAATTCAATCGGTTCTGCAACCCAATGTTGTACCATGCAAAACCGGCAATCCTAGGACATGTCCACATGGCAATTGTCTTGATTCTATCAAATGGGAAGATATAAAAAATATATTGGATAAAAGGTTAGAAGAAATAAGCTAATCCGGGAATGTTAGATTAATTTATTTTCCGGTAAATCTGCGCCATACCGCCTTAAGCATTATTTCAAAATCAAGTAAAATTGACTGATTTTTTAAATAGTACAAATGATATTTATCCGCATCATCTCGACTGGTTATTTTTTCCTTGTTTATTTGGACCAGGCCGGTTAAACCCGGTTTATACAGGTAAGTTTTCAGTTCATTGTTTTGCTGGTAATTTTGAATGGGTGCCCCGACAATTGAGAATTTTCCTGTTAAAACTTTGAAAAACATTGACCAGTAGAAAACAGTACCTTTCTTTCCGGCTTTGGCGGATGAACTAATTTTAATAGTATTAAAATCCTGGTCATATAATAAAATCTCTTCTATCTGTTTCTTGTTAAATAGAAAAGTAACTAATACAAACGGATATAATGTGGCAAGCACCGGCAAAGAAAAAAAGATATCAATCCCCCGTTTTACTACACGGTTGAATCCTTTGCCAATGGAATAATCAATATCCACCAGCGGGTAATCATCCAGTTTTTCTATCAGGGATTTACCAATAATCACATCCAGATTTGAAGGAACCATTTTAAATTCCAGGCTGGATCGGCGAGTGGTAGTCATGGTTTTTAAAATTTCACCATAGCTTAAGGAATGTGCCGAAAAGATGAGCTGCTGAATATGGTGAATCCGGACAATATCGTTCAGATTTTTTACCTGTCCCAAAAACTTGGTTTCTACGGCATTATATTCTTCCTCTTTCACCGAAATCCATCCGACCAGATCGTAGTCAATACTTTTTCTTGTTTGCAGTTTGGTAAATAGTTCATTGGCATCTTTTCCACTGCCGATAACTGCGGTTCTTTTACTGAACAAATCCCGACCTAAAGGTGCTTTATCACCCCGGTAATATCGTCTAATCAGGATGCGCCAAAAAATCATTATTAAGGGAGCAAATAAAAATGTGATTAAGACAACCATTCGGGAGAAGGCAAATTGTTTCAGAAAAAATGTCAGTGAAGCTAAAAGAATAAAGGTTATCACATTTGCTTTGATAATGCTCTGAATGGAGAACCGATGATTTGGATATATCTCGAAATAATATGTGATAGCGAGAAATAACACCGTAGCAATGAGATTTATAACCCAGTACTGGGTTAAAAAATCCTCCCAGAAAAATCCCCGGCCAAAGTAGAGTCGGACAATAAATGAAACCAGTATCACCAGATTTAAAATTAGAATATCAAGTAGTAAGGGAAATTGATTCTTAAAGAAATTTTTGGCATAGATAAAGACACCACGTAAAAAAATTCCGATCATCACCAACCAACGGAACAGAAAAATGGATTTCGGCGCGTAGTACTTTTGAAAAAATTGATAGAGAGCTTTATTGAAGGTTTTTACATAATCCAGGTTATCCTTTTTGGTGCTTTCCCCCTTATAATGGATAATCTGTGTTTCCGGAAAATAATATATCTTAAATCCGGCTTGATTGATCCGGTGACACAAATCGATATCCTCACAATACATAAAAAATTGTTCATCAAACAGACCGACTTTATCTAATATCTCTCTTTTAATCATCATAAAGGATCCGGATATGGCAGGAACAGAATAAATCTGGTCAGGATCCAGATAGGTCATATTGTATTGGCCGAAGATTTTGCTTTTGGGGAATAGTCTGCCCAAACCAAGAACTTTCCAGAGGGCTACCGAGGGGGTGGGAATACTATGGCGGCAATCAACTGAAAAATTTCCTGCGGGATCGATAATTTTGCAGGTAGCGGCACTGGCATCCGGTGTTTGGTCAAAGAAATGCAGCATCCGGGTAAAAGTATCTTCCTGTACCACCGTATCGGGATTTATTAAAACAGCAAATTTTCCTTTACATATTTTGAGCGCCTGGTTATTCGCCCGGCCAAAACCAAGATTTTCCTCATTTTCTATGATCTTGACTTTAAAATTCTTATCCCTCAGAAACAAAACGCTACCATCAACGGAATGATTATCCACTATTATGATTTCGTGAGAAATTTTCTCCAGGGCCCTTTCCAGAGATATCAGGAGCTGGGCGAGATACTCCTTCACATTATAATTGACTATGACTACTGAAATTGTTATCTGGTTTTTTTCCATAGATTTATTGGAGATGGTTTTTTACCATCAGACCCTGGTAGATTTTGAAATTAAAACATTTTTCTTACCATTCTGACCGCGGAATACCAGCAAAATGGTGCGTAGAAGCAGGCCCAGGTCCATTCGAAGAGACATGTTCTCAGTATAATAAATATCGTATTTAACCCATTCTTCAAGAACTTTTTGGGACAATTCGTAATGATATTTAATCTGGGCAAGTCCGGTGAGACCGGGTCGAACAATGATTCTTCTGTGCAGAAATTTTAGGGACTCACCAAATTCCTGAAACCACTCCAACGGCTCCGGTCTCGGACCTACGATACTCATATCACCCAGAAAAACATTAAAAAATTGAGGAATTTTATATAATCGCCTTTTGTAAAGTAGTTTCAGAAAAGATGGTAATGAAACTTTGACTTCTCCGGTTCCTAAATACACAGGATTCTTTTTATAACTATAATCCTCAGCGGTCAGCCGGAAAGTGAATAAATTAAACGGAATACCATTTTTACCGATGGCTGGTATCTTGATAAAAACCGAACGCCGGAAATATATTTTGTTATAAAATGCAACGATTAAGATAAATGGGGATAAAATTACCAGCGCAACAAAACTTATGATGATATCAAAAAAGCGCTTAATTAACCATTGCCATAATACCAACTTTTGCGAAAAGAGTTGAACATAACCGTGGCTCACCAAATTTACCGGTTTCCCGGAGTACAATTCCTGTGTACCGGGCGGGATTTTTATTTTCACCTGCTGTGGTTCGCTAAGACTCAATATCCGGATGAAATCTCCGCTAACCGATTCAGGTAAAGCGATAATAACCTCCTGAATTTTATGTTTGTGAATCAGTTTTGGTAAATCGTTATACTCTCCCAAAACCGGCAGATCATTAAACTTACTTAGTCCTTTCTTTTTTGATACAAACCCGACGATATCGAAAATAAGGTGCGGATTAAATTTAATATCCCGCAGGATTTTTGTGGCAATTTCATTACAGCCGATGATAATTGTTTTCTTGGGCTTGTATTCGAAGATCTTGAATCTCTTTTCCAAACTGATGATGAGTAATCTGCCAGCATTGACAAAAATAAGCATTAGGAACCAGTAAATGGCCAAGGTCATCATTTGACGCTGGGTCATCAGCCTTTCGAAATCAAGGGTGATGAGGGCGATAACCAGAACACCAAAAGTGATGACTTTTGTAACCCGCAATGATTTTTCAAACCGGGAGACATCCCAATCCATAAAATATAAATTGTTTAGATAAAACAGTAAGATCCAGACGAAACTGATCAACAAAAATGCCGGGGAAGTAAAAAAATCCGACAAAGGTCTGATGTTCTCCGAGCCTAATAATCCCGATTGAAACTTTAAGATATATAACATCAGCAGAGAGAGATTAATGGCAATAGTATCGCTTATTAACAGAAAAAGAATATGCCAAATTCGGTTGAAATGCAGCGGGGCCCGTTTTCGAACTGAAATAGTTCTTTGAACCTGATTTACTAAATTCTGCCAGGAGGTTCTGGTTTCAAAGTAACCCAGTCGCCAAATCAGGAATAAGGCAAATCCAAAACCGATAATGAACAGGAGAAGGCCCATAAATCCGCTGAAGTACACCATCAGGACACCGAGTGTTACATATAATCCTGTGAATAGGTATAATAACCATACTGTTTCGATATGCGATAAACCCAATCCCAGCAGTCGATGATGGATATGTTCCTTATCAGCAGAAAAGGGATTTTGCCCCTTTCCCAACCGTCTTAAAAATGAAACCAGGGTATCTGTAAGTGGTACTGCAAAAATAATCAGTGAGGCCAGAAAAAAAACCCGGTGGGTCGAAGCCACCTTCAGGGTTTCAATAGAGAAAAAAGCCATTAAATATCCGAGCTGCAAGCTTCCGACTTCACCCATAAAGAGTGAGGCCGGATGATAATTAAATTTAAGGAAGGCAATCAATCCTGCAGTCAGGCCGATTCCCAGAATTATTAAAAAAATATTATCACCTTTAAGGCTGATCACGATAATGCCCAGGGTGATAATTAGGGAAATTCCGCCGGCCAGACCATCCAGACCGTCAAGCAAATTTATCGCATTGATAATAAATATAATCCAGAGAAAAGTGAATGGTATGGCAAAAATTCCAAGATTAAATATCTCCCCCATCGGACCGCTAAAGGTTTGAATCTTACACCCGCCGATAATAAGTAGCATCGCCGCCAGGCCTTCCCCGGTGAATTTCAGGGAAGAGGGAATTCTTTTAATATCGTCCCAAATTCCAGTAATAACGATAATCAACAGCCCGATCCAGAAATATTTATTTAGCAGCCAAATATTCGTTGGAATCACTTTGAAGATAGATGCAATTATGGTGGCGGTGATTAGACCGCTGAAAAAGCCAATTCCACCTAATAGTGGTTTAAATCCCTTATGAAGTTTGCGGGGAGACGGTAGTGAACCAATATTATATCTAATTGACAGTTTGCGTGTATAAAAAACCGTATAAAGAGAAATGATTATGGCAACGACAAATATTAAAATAAATTGCATTAAGGAAATGAATGCTTATTAAAAATGGTCTCTCGAAATTAATATAAAGCAAAAAAATTTAAGCACTTGATCCCAAATATTCAAGTGCTTTATCCAATCGATCAGTATTTAAGGAAATTTCTATCTAATTGGGATTATTTCTTTAAAACCTTTGCCGGAACACCTGCGACAGTACTATTTGGAGGAACATCTCTGGTAACGACTGAACCGGCACCAATAATGGCATTTTCCCCAACCGTTATACCGCAGAGTAAGGTGGCACTGCTTCCGATACTAGCTCCTTTACGAATATAGGTTGGAATACATTCCCAATCCTCCTCGGTCTTCATTTCACCGTCCGAGGTAGTTGCTCTGGGATATTTGTCATTAATAAATGTTACATTGTGCCCTATAAAACAATTATCTTCAATATGCACACCTTCACAAATAAAAGTGTGACTGGAAATTTTGCAGTTCTTCCCCACCGTAGCGCCCTTTTGTATCTCTACAAATGTTCCAATCTTGGTATTATCCCCTATCTTACAGCCGTACAGATTTACAAAATTGTAAATTTTAACATCTTTTCCCAGTTCGACATCATCGCTGATACTTACAAATTTCATAGTTTGAATTCCTTGCCCCTTTGTTTAATTGACTTTTCTGATGATTCCAAAATCCGGACCACACGCAATCCGGCGTAACCATCCGAAATGGGATGAACGTTTTTTTCAATGCAATCGGCAAAATGATCCATTTCAAATGCCAGGGCTTCGGTTTGCGGGATTTTCGGGCAATACATATCCCCGGTTCGATATTGAATAAGGGTATTATAAATCTGGTCGGTCGTTTGAATAATCTCAATGCCCTTATCGTATACTTTTATCTTCTCGCTGGGTGAATTATCATCCCAGACAATCATCTTCTTTGTCCCGCTGATTTGTGTCTGCCTGATTTTCACCGGAGATAACCAATTAACATGAATATGTGCGATGATATTGTCCGGATAAAATACAGTAACATAGGCCACATCTTCCAGCCCATTGCCAAGGTGATCTGCTCCGGTGGCGGCAATACTCACCGCTTTTCGATTAATCACATGATCCATTATCGAGATATCATGGGGCGCCAGATCCCACACCACGTTAATATCATGCTGAAACAAACCGAGATTGACGCGGACCGAATCAAAATAATAGATGTCTCCCAATTCACCGGAATTGACTATTTCCTTTATTTTCCTCACTGCCCCGGTAAACAGAAAGGTATGATCCACCAATATTTTCAGCTTCTTCTTCTCGGCGAGTTCAATCAGCTCTTGTGCTTCTGCCGAAGTACTTGTCATCGGTTTTTCAATCAGAATATGTTTTCCGGTCTGCAATGCAGCTAATGCAATTTCAAAATGAGTGAAAACCGGAGTACAAATCGCAACTGCCTCAATTGAGGGATCTTTGATAATCTCCTGGTAATTCGTAGTTGATTTTATGGTCGGGTAAAGTGCCGTGATATAATCCAGCCGCTCCTGCCGGAGGTCAGCACACCGGCGGACACTGAATCGCTTATTTGCCATCAGGTTTCTGATGATATTCGGCCCCCAGTACCCTACCCCAATCACACCAATGTTAATCATATTTAAATACCTTAATTTTCAATTGTGGGTTAGTGATTATTTTTGACAAACTTTATGACGTGGTGGGCTAAATATTCGATTTGCTCTTCAGTTAATTCGGGATACATGGGTAGAGAGATGATTTCCTTCATTACTTTTTCAGTGACCGGAAAATCACCCTCTTTATGCCCCAAATGCTGATAGGCCTTTTGCAGATGCAGG